>NZ_JBIATA010000025.1:0-158565 GCF_042891295.1 Streptomyces sp. NPDC001902
CGCACAGCCCTACCGCTCAGAGACCGAACGACGTGAGGCGTTCCCACACTGGCTGCACACCTACAATCACCACCGCGGACACACCGCGCTGAACGCCAAACCACCCGCCAGCCGCGTCCCCAACCTCACAAGGCAATACACCTAGGCCGTGTGATCCGCGGCGGCGTCGTGCGAAGGCGGTGGGGTGGCGATGACGAAGAAGGTGAAGTCTCCGCGTGCCTTCGCGTCGACGGCCAGGGGCAGGCGTAGCCGCCCGCAGGCGACCATGGCCCTCACGGCGGATCGGCTCAGGCCGAGCCCGGTCATGAGCAGCTTCTCGACCCGGATGGGCGCAGGGAGGTCGAAACCGACGACGACCTCGAACGATGCCGGGTCGTCCTGCTCGATGTCGTAGAACGGCGTGTCGGTCTCCAGCTCCCACGTGCCGGTCCAGTCGAGCCGGTACCCGGCCCTTCCGGCCAGCGCCCCGTCCATCGTCAGATGCCGCACCATGCCCGGATCGTTGTTCTCGAACATCAGCAGCCGCTCGTGGTCGAGTGCCTGTACGTGGACGCGCTCGTGGACGGGGATCTTCGACGTACGGCCGCACAGCTCGCAGCAGATCAGCATCCAGACGTCGAGGAGCTTGCCGCTCGCGTTCACGCGGAACTTGCCGCTGGGACGGTGGCGCGTGGACCTGCACGACACGCATGCCGTGACGATGGCGGGCAGAGCGAGCTCCCTTACCACCCACAGTGCTTTCCGGTCGACGTCGGAACCGCCGCCCTCAGCGGACACACGGATACTGCGGACCTCGTTCATGGCTTCGCGAACTCCAGGGCTGACGGAGGAGGCGTCAGGGAGCGCGTCGCGGCGCTGTGAACTCCCCCGGATCCAGTGGCGTGAGGCCGGCGTCCGAGAGCGGAGCACACCGGCCGGCGCGACGTGGCACATCACGTCGCGTGAAGGAAGCCCGCACCGATCACGAGGTGCGGGCTTCGAACGGCACGCCGGAACCGGACGGGGCGTGACTCGAACCCGTCTTCATTCCGCACGTGCGCCACTGGTTACAGATCCATGGCCGAGATGATGTTCGACCAGCGGGCCGTCAGGCAACCGAATTTCCCGGAGGCCACGAACGGCGGGCGGGGCGGCGCATCGTGCGCCGCCCCGCCCGCGGGGTCACCGGGCCGGCGGTCAGCGGACCGAGCGCGCGGCTTCCTCGATGATGCGCGCGGACTCCTTCGGGTGGGACACGCTCACCGCGTGGGACGCGCGGACCTCCTCCACGTGGGACTTGGCGCGCTTGGCCATGAAGACCTGGAGCTCGCGGGGGATGTTCCGGTCGTTGGAGGCCACCAGGGTCCAGGAGGGGATGGTCTTCCACGCGGGCTCGCCGGAGGGCTCGTTCAGCGCGCCGCCGGACACGGGGCGCTGGGTGGCCGCCATGATCTCCGCGGTGTGCGCGGGGACGTCCGCGGCGAACTGCTGGTGGAACTTGGCCTGGTCGATGTAGAGGTCGACGCCCTTGGAACCGTCGGGCATCGTGACCGGCACCTGCTTCAGCGCGCCGCCGAGCGTGCTGCCCTCGAACTTCAGCGACAGGTTGAAGGCGTCCTCGCCCTTGTCGGGCATGAAGGCGGCCAGGTAGACCAGGGCCTTGACCTTGTCGGAGCCGTAGGCGGCGTTGGAGATCACGGCGCCGCCGTAGGAGTGGCCGGCCAGGACCACGGGCCCGTCGATGCTGTCCACCAGCTCCCGGACGTACGCGGCGTCGCTGGCCAGCCCGCGCAGCGGGTTGGACGCGGCCACCACGGGGTAGCCGTCGTGCTTCAGCTTCTTGACGACGTCGTTCCAGCTGGAGGAGTCGGCGAACGCGCCGTGGACCAGGACCACGGTCGGCTTGCGGTGGTGCGAGGGGGCGCCGTGCCCGCCCTTGGTGGCGCTGGCGGGGGCCATGGTCGCGGCGAGCAGACCGGCGGCGACGGTCACCGTCGCCATGACGGTGAGCGGGGTGCGGAGGGTCCGGTAACGGGCATGACGGTTCACAGGAAGGCCCTTTCGAGGCGGGAGATGGTTGTGCGATCCGGGCCCCGGGAACGAGGTCCGGCGGAGGGTGCGGCGGGTTGTCGCCGCACGTCTGCGAGAGGTGGCTCGCGGCCGGCAACCGGGGACGTCCGGGTCCGGGACCACCAGGAATCACCGGTGCGGGCGCTTCTCGGGGAGGCCCGCGGGCAGGGGGCGGCCCAGTGGCCCGGCCCCGCGTCCGGCGGTGGGGTGACTCAGTTGGTGTGCAGCGCGGTGTGCAGCGCGCGGGTGGCCTGCTCCATGGCGGCGGTGGTCGCCTGCGTGGAACGGACCGGGTTGAGCATCATGAAGTCGTGCAGCGTGCCGTTGTAGCGGACGCTGGTGGTGGGGACGCCGGCCTGCGTGAGCTTGCGGGCGTAGGCCTCGCCCTCGTCGCGCAGCACGTCGTTCTCGTCGGTGATGACCAGCGCGGGCGGCAGGCCCTCGAGGTCCTCCAGGCTCGCCCGCAGCGGCGAGGCGGTGATCTCCGCCCGCTCGGCCGGGCCGGTGGTGTAGCAGTCCCAGAACCAGGCCATGGCCTTCGCGGTCAGGTACGGGCCGTCTGCGAACTCCCGGTAGCTGCCGGTGTCCTGGGCCGCGTCGGTGACGGGGTAGTAGAGCGACTGGTGGACGAAGGTCACGTCGCCGCGCCGCTTCGCCATGATCGTCAGCGCCGCGGCCATGTTGCCGCCGACGGAGTCGCCGGCGACGGCCATGCGCGAGGCGTCCAGTCCCTCGTCCGCGCCCTTCCCGGTGACCCAGCGGGCCGTCGCGTAGGCCTGCTCGACGGCCACCGGGTACCGGACCTCGGGCGAGCGGTCGTACTCGACGAACACCACCGCGGCGTGCGCCATGACGGCCAGTTCGCGCACGAGACGGTCGTGCGTACCCGCGTTGCCGAGCACCCACCCGCCACCGTGCACGTACAGCACGACGGGCAGGACCTCCTCCGCGCCCACGGGCTTGACGATGCGCACGCGCACGTCACCCACCTCGGCCGGCACGGTGATCCACTTTTCCCGGACGTCGTACTTCTCGACCGGCGCCGCCTGCAGGTCGTCGAGGACCTTACGGGCGCCTTCCGCACCGAGCTCGTAGAGGAATGGCGGCGTCGCCGTGGCGTCCGCGATTTCCTGAGCCGCAGGCTCGAGGACGGGCTTGCTCATTGTCGAACTCCCAAGTTCGGCACTCTCGTGCACTTCCTTCGCCCTTATGACAAAGGACCGGCTGAATATGTGACACCTCAGTGGATAATGTTCTTCTCGCCGTGGTCGTGGGTGATCTCCTCGAATTCCTGCACGGTGGGCTTGGGAATCTGCGTCCCCTTCCCGTACAGGCCCCGGCTGAGCAGGGCCCGCAGTCGCTCCACCCGGCCGGCCCTGCCGTCCGGGGAGAGGCGGATGGGCACGTACTGCTCGTGCTGCGTGAGGAGGTGGAGCTGCTCGCGGTCGAGCGGCTGGTGGACTTCGACGTACTCGCCGTCCGGCAGGCGCTTGATGATCCCGGTCTCGCGGCCGTGCAGCACCTTGTCGCGGTCGCTGCGCTGGAGGGCGAGCGCCCAGCGCTTGGTCACGCCGTACACCACGAAGGGCACGACGAACAGGCCGATGCGGACGGCCCACGTCACGGAGTTGACCGACATGTGCAGGCGGATGGAGATCACGTCGTTCGCCGCGCCCAGCAGCGCCACCGTGTACACGCTGACCCACGCCGCGCCCAGGGCGGTGCGCACCGGCCGGTTGCGGGGCCGGTCGAGGAGGTGGTGGTCGCGGTTGCCGTCCTTGGTGACCCATGCCTCGACGAACGGGTAGGCGCCCAGGGCGAGGAAGAGCCCGGCGCCCGCCAGCAGGGGCACGAGGTTGTCCAACGCCAGGGTGTGGCCCCAGAGGACGACCTCCCAGCCGGGCATGACGCGCAGCAGGCCGTCGAGCACGCCCATGTACCAGTCGGGCTGTGAACCGGCGGTGACCTGGTCGGGCCGGTAGGGGCCGTACAGCCAGATGGGGTTGATCTGCGTGGTCGAGGCGATGATGAGGACGACCCCGCTGACCAGGAGGAAGTACGCCCCCGACTTCACGGCGTAGACCCGGAAGGGCAGGCCGACCACGTTCCGCTCGGTACGCCCGGGCCCCGGGTACTGCGCGCGCCGGTGACGGCGCGCCAGGACCAGGTGGGCGACGAGGACGCCGGCCATGAGGGCGGGGATCACCACGACGTGGAGCGTGTTGAAGTGCGCGATCAGGTCCTTGCCCGGGTACTCGCCCCCGAAGAGGTACATCGACAGGTAGGTCCCGACGACCGGTATCGAGAGGATGGTGCCGTTCACGACCATCAGTCCGGTCCCGGAGAGCAGGTCGTCCGGGAGGTCGTAGCCCGTCAGTCCCTCGAACATGCCCAGGACCAGCAGGGAGAAGCCGAGCACCCAGTTGAGCTCGCGCGGCTTGCGGAACGCACCGGTGAAGAACACCCGGAGCATGTGGGCGAACATGCTGGCGACGAAGATCAGCGCTGCCCAGTGGTGGGCCTGGCGGATCAGCAGGCCGCCGCGCACCTCGAAGGAGATGCGCATCGTCGAGTCGAAGGCCTCGGACACCATTTGGCCCTGCAGCGGTGCGTAACTGCCGTGGTATTCCACCGGCGTCATCGACGGATGGAAGTACAGCGACAGGTACACCCCCGTCAGGACGAGGATGAAGAAGCTGTAGAGGGATATCTCCCCCAGCATGAAGGACCAGTGGCTGGGGAATGCCTTCCGCATCCCGGACGATCTGGTACGTCTGTCCATGCCCAGTCGTTCGCCGACCCATTCGGCGACTTTCACCCCCCGGTCCGGCGGTCGTTCCGAATCGGTGGGCCGGCTGTCACCGTCCATGTTCCTGTCACCATTCATGATTCACCCATGGCGGGTCGCGGGTCGGCACTCTCGTGCACCTTCCGGCAATACGACCGATCACGCGGCGAAAGTGTGACGTGTGCCGTCTGCGCGCCAATGCGGAAGGAGGTTTCGCGCCCTGTTCACGAGGGAGGGGTGGACCCGCACGGGGACAGCTCCGCCGGCGGCCGGCGCGTGGGCTCAATGTCACAAGGTCCGCACGGACCTGGTCTCACCACTAGGACCGGAATTCGGTGCCATGTCGGTGTGGTGGGCGAGGGAGGTCGGGGGTCATGGATTTCTCCGGTGACGCGGTGCCGATCGCGGAGCTGCTGGACGAACGTCGGCACTTGCTGGACGTGGCGTTGTGGATGGTGGGCGGCACGGCGGAGGCCGAGGCGGTCGTCGACGAGGCCTACCGCCGGTGGTTCGAGCTGCCGGAGGCGGCCCGCCGGTCGATCGATCCGCCCGGGGCGTGGCTCGTGAAGACGGTCGGCGCGATCTGTCTGGCGCGGCTGGCCGCGTCCGCCGGGGGAACCGTCCCGTCCGCGGCGGACACGGAACGGCCGGGCGTGGGGGCCGAGCTGGAACAGGAGATCGGTGAGGTCCTGCTGACGGCCCTGGCCGCGCTGTCGCCCGTCGAGCGGGCGGCGTTCGTGCTCAACGACTGCTTCGGGATGGCGCTGGGCGCCGTGGCCGACGTGGTGGGGCGGTCGGAGCCGGAGTGCGCCGAGCTAGCCGATCGTGCGCGGCTGACGATCCGCGCCTGCCGGTCGCATCCGGTGACGCCGGAGGTGCAGGACGCGGTGGCGCGCGCGGTGCGCGCGGCCTGCGCGGGCGGCGACGTGGTGCGGCTGACGTCGCTGTTGCGTCCGGACGCCACGGCGTTCTTCGACGGTGGCGGGAAGATCCGGGCACTGGTCCGGCCGGTGCACGGCGCCCGGGCGGTCGCGCGCAGTCTGCTGACCTTGCTCTCGCACCACCAGCGGGTGGCCCTGTCCGCCCACTCCGTGAACGGCCGCACCGGTCTGGTGGCCCGCTACGAGGGCCAGGTGGTGGCGGTCATCAGCCTGGACGTCGCCGACCACCGCGTCTCGCAGGCCTGGATCGTCCTCAACCCCGACAAGCTCCGGCCCTGGAACCATCCGGCCCGCCCCGTGGGCACCCTCGGACCCTGACGGCTCCGCGGGCCCTTCATGCGCCGGCGTCCGTCGTCCGCGACGGACCGGCGGCGCAGACCCCGTCGCGGACCGTGGGGGCCGCTCCGTGCGGGCCGCCGCGTCCGGCCAGACGGTCCGCGACATCCGGGGCGAGGAGCGCTTCCAGCGGGGCGAGGTTCCCCGTCCGGGCCGCCGAGACGAAGGTCTCCAGGAGGCGCTGGTGCTCCGCGGCGTCGACGGTCTCGCGGGGCTTGTCCACCACGTGCTTGCGGGCCCGGCTGACGATCTTGCGGACGTTGACGATGCTGAGCCGGAGTATCTCGGCGATCTCCGGATAGGCGTAGTCGAACGCCTCGCGCAGGACGTAGGCCGCGCGTTCCGTGGGGTTCAGCCGCTCCAGGACCAGCAGCAGGGCGAACTCCACGGCCTCCGTCCGCTGGACGCCCGCCTCGGGATCCGCGCTCGTGTCCACGGGCTCGGGCAGCCAGGGTCCGATGTAGGTCTCCCGGCGCACCCGGGCGGATTGTGCGACGTTGATGGCGAGCCGGGTCGTCGTGGTCGAGAGGAAGGCGGCCGGACTGAGCACCGCGGAGCGGTCGGTCCGTTGCCAGCGCAGCCACACCTCCTGCACCACGTCCTCGGCCTCGACGGCGCTGCCGAGCACGCGGTACGCGATGCCGAACAGGCGTGGCTGGAGTTCAACGAAGGCGGAGGCCGCCTCGTCGAGGCTTGGTGCGGAGGGGGACGGCTCGGCGTCCGCGTTCCGCCGGTCAGAGGTCATTTACGGGCAGCCCTCGGCCGCGTGACACAAAGGTGTCACACGATGTATTGCATGGGTGGCCACTCCACGGTCTCTGATCACCGAGCGTCACGATCTCTCCATTCACGTCCGCTGAATAGACCGGAAGGGGCCCGATCATGTGACAGAAAAAGGCGGGAGAAAGTCGTCGTCGGCACCGGAACAACAGGCCTGCGGGGAGCGCATGGTGTGTTCCATGGGCTCACAACCCACCGTTGCCTCACATCATACGCTGGACAAACGACACAAAAGGGATGTCGAATCCGACACTTCGCCAAAAACCGCACAGATTCAACCCTCTGTTGCCAGAGAAAGAGTGACACGTTATTCATCCGTGGCGGAAACTTCCCCATGCACGATGGTCGATGTGACGGAAAGTGACCGGCCCGGCCGGGACGCACGCGCCTCCAGGGGCTATGAGAGCCCCTGGAGGTAGCGGATCAGGTCGGCGTCGGTGTCGTCTGCGCGGAGGCCGGACACGACGTCGTGGACGGCGCGCTCCAGGAGCGGCACCCCGAGCCGCAGCACGTCCTGCGCGACCGGGGTGAGGTGCACGTCCACGCTCCGCCGGTCGTACGCCGAGGTGCGCGTGGTGATCAATCCCCGGTCGCGCAGCCGGGTCACCAGCCGGCTGGTCGCGGACTGGGTCAGGCCGATCACGTCGGCCAGTTCGTCGAAGTGGAGCTGGCCCTCGGCATCGCGGATGCTCTCCTGGAGGGCTCGCAGGGCATGGAACTCCCTTGCACTCACGCCCAGTTGCCCGTGCAGCGCCCGCTCGACGCGGTTCTCGATGCGGCGGTGGAGCCGGTCGAGCGCGCTCCACCGCCCGCTCAGTGTCATCTTCCCGGCGGTCACACTCCGGCGTGGTCGCCCGCCCGCGGCTCCGCGGGACGCCGGGGGGTGGCGCTCGTGACGAACGCGTCCCGCGGGTGCTGCACGGAGGCGAGGGAGACGAGGTCCCGGCCGAACAGGGCCGCGGTGAGCCAGACGGTGAGCACCCGGACCTTCCGCTCCCACGTGGGCACCGCGAGCACGTGGTAGCCGCGGTGCATCAGCCAGGCCGGGAACCCCTTGACGACGATGGCCTTGTACTGGAAGATGCCGCGTCCCAGGCCCAGCGTGGCGACCACGCCGAGGCTGCTGTGGCGGTAGTCCCGGACCCTGCCGCCGCGCAGGCTCGCGACGATGTTCTTGGCCAGGCGCTTGCCCTGCCGGACCGCGTGCTGGGCGTTCGGCACCGTGTGCGCCCCCGGCACGGGCGAGGCCAGGTCGGGCACGGCCGCGTCGTCCCCGGCCGCCCACACGTCCGGCACCGGCTCGGCCTCCGTACCCACCCGGAGGTCCGGCCGCACGATGAGCAGGCCGCGCTCGTCGACCGGCAGGTCGGTGTGGTTGTGCACCACGGGGTTCGAGGCGTTGCCGGCGGTCCAGACGATGAGTTCCGAGTCGAACTCCTCCCCGCTGGACAGCACGACGTGCCCGTCCTCGGCGGAGACCAGCTGGGTGTTCAGGTGCACATGCCCGCCGCGGCGCTCCAGGTGGCGCACGACCCAGGCCCCGGGCCCGTCGGTCACCTCGGGCAGGATGCGGCCCCGCGCCTCCACCAGGTGGAACGACAGCTCCTCCAGTCTCAGTTCCGGATAGGACTTGAGCATCGCGGTCGCCAGCGACAGCAGCTCACCGAAGCCCTCGACACCGGAGAACCCACCGCCCACGAAGGTGACGGTGAGCAGCTTCCGCCGCTCGGGCCCCGGGGGCAGCGAGGCGGCCTGGTCGAACGCCGTCAGCAGCCGGTCGCGGATGGCGACCGCCTCCTCGACGTGCTTCAGGCCGATGGCGTGCCGGGCCAGGCCCGGGATGGGGAAGGTACGGGTCACGGCTCCCGCGGTGACGACGAGGGTGTCGTACCGGAGTTCGTACTCCTCCCCCTTCACGGGCCGCACGGTCACCGTGCGGTCGGCGTGGCGGATCCCGGTCACGCTGCCCGCGACCAGCCGGGACTTGTGCAGGTGCCGCCGCATCGACACGGCGGCATGACGTGCCTCCACCGAACCGGCCGTCACCTCCGGCAGGAACGGCTGGTACGTCATGTAGGGACGCGGGTCGACGACGGTGACCCGCGCCTCCCCGAGCCGCAGCGTCTTCTCGAGGCCCCAGGCCGTGTAGAAGCCCGCGTAGCCGCCGCCGACGATCAGGATCTCGCGCATGATTCCCTCTGTTTCTCTCCGTCACCAAGAAGACAGCGCAGGCCCTGTCGGTGTGACAGAGCATGTCCGCTCAGTGGTGAACACTGTGATCACGGCAGAGACGTATCGGGGGATTTCCCACCAGAACGACCTTTTGGGGGGCCGTCCGCAGCCCCTCCGATCGCCGGACGGATCAACACTGTCTGCTACGTTCCTGAGGACTCGACGTCAGCCGGCCCGGGCTGACGTCCACGGCGACGCCACGCGCGCCCCCCACCTTCGCCTTCCTTCTCCTGGAGCTCCACGTGCGCACAGCACTCCTGTCCGCCGTACTCGTCAGCACCGTCGCGCTCGCGCCGTTCGCCACGGCGTGCACGGACGCCCCTCCTCCGGACGACGCCCACACCTCGCCCCCCGCGACGGCCCTGCGCGGGGGTGCCGTCTGCTCCGCCCACTTCAGCTTCGCCACCGATGTCTCCTGCGGCCTGACCGACTTCGGCGACGTGCGCTTCCACTGCGCCGACGAGCTCACCGGTACGTGTCCGAGGACCCGCTCCGTTACGCTGGAGAACATCGGCAGGACGCCGGTCAGGCTCGTGGCCGTCAGCGGATCGGAGCCCGGCGAGAGACACGAGACGGTCACCGGGACCCTGCCCTCCGGGGGCCGGCAGGTCCTGACGCCCCGCGCGGGCGACACCTACCTCTACGACATCCTCCTGCGCGCGGACAACGGCCTGGCCGCGGTGGGGGTCGTCGCCGTCTCCTGACGCCACGGAGCTGTCACACGCGCCCGGGCAACCCGGTCTACCCCCGAGGGGCGTGGTCATGGACGGCCGACCGGAACGGCCGGCACACGCCCCGCCGATGCGCCACGGCGCACACGACGCGAGCGAGGGATGGTAGGCATGTCATACCCAAAGCAGGTGTACTTCGGGGACAGCGGCGAGGTCAACGCCAACTTCCGCCCGGCGAGCGCCCCTCCGAACGTCGGCCAGGCCGGGGACGGCATCCACTACCTGGCGACCACGGACATGACGCGGGGCGAGTACGGGCTCTACCGCGTCATGATGAAGGCGAACGCGGGCGGTCCCAAGACGCACTTCCACCGGACCATCTCGGAGTCCTTCTTCATCCTCAACGGCACCGTCCGCCTCTACAACGGCGAGAAGTGGGTGGACGCTCAGGAAGGCGACTTCCTGCACGTCCCGCAGGGCGGGCTGCACGCCTTCCGCAACGACTCCGACGCCCCGGCGGAGATGCTGCTGCTCTTCACTCCGGGCGCACCGCGTGAGGAGTACTTCGAGCAGATCTCGCGGATGGGCAACGCCACGGCGGAGGAGCGCGCCGCGTTCCTGGACAAGCACGACTCGTACTTCGTCGACTGACCGGGCCGCTCCCCCGGCGCCGCGCCCCCTGGGCGGTGCCGGGGGTCCGTGCACTCACTTGTCCAGGACGGCGAGTTTCGTCGGGCTCATCATCCACATCACCCGGTCGATGCCCTCCGGTGTGACGCTCAACGTCAGGACGGCGTAGACCGTGCCGTCGCGGGACAGCTTCATGCCGGGCCCGCCGTTCACCTGGATGGGCTCCACGGTGGCGCCGACCCAGAACCGGTCGGCGAAGGCGTGGATGTACTTGGCCACCCGCTGACGGCCCACGACGGGGAACTTCGAGGCACGGACCTCGCCTCCGCCGTCGGAGTACGAGACGACGTCCTCGGCGAACATGTCCTCCAGCACGCCCACTTCCCCGGCCTTCGCGGCCGCCACGAACGCCGTCAGGAAGCGCTGCCGGTCGGCGGTCACGACACCGGCCCGCTTCTCCGCCGCCAGGTGCTTGCGCGCCCGGCTCACCAGTTGGCGCGCGTTGGCGTTGGACTGTCCGATGATCTCCGCGATCTGCGCGTAGGGGTACTCGAAGGCCTCCCGGAGCACGTAGGCGGCGCGCTCCGCGGGCGTGAGCTTTTCCAGGAGCATCAGCACCGCGACCTCCAGCGCCTCCCCGTTCACGGCTCCCAGCGCGGGGTCGCTCTCGGTGTCCACCGGCTCCGGCAGCCAGGGTCCGACGTAGGTCTCACGCCGGGCCCTGGCCGACTGCAGCACGTTGATGGCGAGCCTGGTGACCGTCGTCGCGAGGAACGCCGGGGGGTTCTCCACCTTGGAGCGGTCGTAGGTCTGCCAGCGGATCCACGCCTCCTGCAGGATGTCCTCGGCCTCGCTCACGCTGCCCAGCATCCGGTAGGCGATGCCGAACAGGCTGCCACGGGCGGCCTGGAACTCCTCCTGTGCTTTCTGGAGGTCGTCGGCGTCATCCACTGCGTCGTCCTTGGTCGGCGTTGTCCGCGGTCCGGACGCGCCCGTCGGTCAGGACAGCCAGTCCCGGTAGTGGGTGGGGGCGATGCGAGCGGCTTGCCCACCCACGAGGACGTCGCCCTGGGGGACGGCGAACATGCCCGCCGTGTCGTCGACGACGACGGAACGCCCGTCGCCCTTGGCGGCGATGGTGATCCGGCCGATCTCGTCGAGGGAGAAGACATCGGGCCCGGCGATGTCCACGGTCCCGTTGAGCGGGGGACCCGAGGCGACCTCGGCGACCATCCGCGCGACGTCGGCGGCGGCGATCGGCTGGAGCGGGGTGTGCGGCAGCCGGACGGTGTCGCCGTCGGTGGTCCAGGACATCGTCGCGTCCATGAACTCCATGAACTGCGTGGCGCGGACGATGGAGTACGGGATCGAACTCGCCTTGAGGATGTCCTCCTGCAGCACCTTCGCCCGGTAGTAGTCCAGCTCCGGCACCTGGTCCACGCCCACGATGGAGAGGATGACCATGTGACCGACGCCGCCCTTCTCACACGCGGCGATCAGGTTGTCCATCGACGTCTGGAAGAACGCGGGTGAGGCCTCGTCGAAGGTCGGCGAGTTCGTGAGGTTGACGACGACGTCCGCGCCCGCGACGGCCTCCACGACGCCCTCGCCGCTCAGGAGGTCCACGCCGGTGGACAGGGAGTGCGGCACGGCCTCCTGGCCGGCCGCGTTGAGGTCCTTCACGACCTGCGAGCCGATGAGCCCGGTTCCGCCGATGACTGCGATTTTCATGGCTTTGCCCATCTCCCGATGCCTGTGACCGGTTAATGCCCCTACCTGCTTAACGTACCTTCGCGGCAGTCGACGCGCCTGGTCTGCCACGGAGGCCGCCCGAGGGCACGCCGGACCGCGCCGCACGGTGTGACGGGCCGGCCGGTGTCAGGGCGTGCAGGCCGCCATCGCCCCGATGGGGCGGCGGACGGGAACTTCCCGCCGCGTCCGGCGGCGGCCCGCCCGGAACCCGCCCGGCCTCCACCCCGGGGGCGGTCGCCTGCGCGGGAACGGGAACCCGCTGGAGGGCGACAATGGCGACGTCGTCGCTCAGCGGGCCCCGGAGGTGCCGGCACAGGTCTTCCCGTACGTGCCGCACCAGGCCACCGGGCTCGTCGCCCGCCCAGGAGGCGACCCGGTCCTGGAGGGGGTAGAAGGTGCCCGCCGGGTCCCGGGCCTCGGTGACGCCGTCGGTGTAGAGCAGGAGGACGTCCCCGGGGGCGAAGGGGAAGGTGTCCTCGTGGTGGTCGTGGGGGGCCAGGCCGCCCAGGCCGAGGGGCGGCCCGCAGCGGCGGGGTGCCAGGAGGGTGACGCGCCCGCCGCCGGAGACGAGGGGCGCGGGGTGGCCGCAGTTGACCGCGCGGATGACCCGCCGGTCGTCGGGTATCTCCAACACCAGCGCGGTGACGAAGCGTTCGGCGGCGTCGTCGTGGCCCTCCTCGAACTCCTCCAGGTGGGTGCGCATGCTGCACTCCAGGTGTGCGGCCACTTCGGACAGGGTGGCGCAGCGGGGTGCCGCCTCCCTGAACGCGCCGACGGCGGCCGCCACTTCGTGGATCCCCTGCAGGCCCTTGCCGCGGACGTCGCCGATCAGCATCCGCGTCGCTCCGGGGACGCGGGCGGCTGCGTAGAGGTCGCCGCCGACGGTGGCGTGGGCGTCGGAGGCCTGGTAGGCGGCGGCGACGCGCAGCGGGCCGATCCGGTCGGGGAGCGGGCGCAGGACGACTCGCTGCGTGATCTCGGAGACCGACCGTACGGCGGTCAGTTCCAGCTGGTGGTGCTCCTGGCGGACGCAGAACACGACGGCGACCACGGACAGCACGAGCACGACGGCGTCCTGCGAGGTGGTGACCGGCGGAACCCCGGTGGGGCTGACGACCAGGCCGATCCCGGCCGCGGCGACGATCAGGACGGCTCCTGCGGTCAGCGAGGCGCCGGCGAACGCCGCCGCCGCCGAGGCGGCCACGAGCGTCGTCGCCCAGCCGACGGCCGGTGGGCACAGCCCGTCCAGGACGCTCATGGCGGCGAAGAGGAGGAGCCCGACGGCGGGCCGTGTCCACGGACCCCGCGAGCGGGGGGCGGGGCGGTTGCGGAGCGGAAGGGAGGGGATCATGCGCTGCCTTTCCGTGCGGGGGCATTGCGTGGCCGCGCGGTCGCGCCCGTGTGCGGCGCTGCGCCACCGTTCCGACTTTCCGGGTACGACAGGACATCCACCGCATATGTGACATGGATCCCATCCGCCCCCGCCGCGCCATCCGCTCCCGGCCTCTATTGTTCGACATATGACGAACATCGAACAAGGGAAGCCATGAGCGTCCGACCCGGATCAGACGGTGGCCTGCCGCGTCTTCCGCCAGCGCTCGACGTAGTCGCGGCGCTGCATCCTCCGCCGTTCGTCCTCCGTGGTGCCGCCCCAGATCCCGTCGAGGCGACCGGCCGACAGCGCCGACCGCAGGCACTGCGCCGTGACGGGGCACCGCAGGCACACGGCCTTGGCTTCCTGGATCTGCGCCATTCCCGGGCCGCTGCCGCTGATGGGGAAGAACAGCTCCGGATCCTCCTCGCGGCACGCAGCGTCGTAACGCCAATTCATGAAGACCTCCTGGTGGGACGGGCCGGGACTCTTCATGGAGACCAGTGGATCGACGTGGCTGTGACGCCCGATATGCCGCGCTTGGGTGCCCGGCGGACGACCCGGGCGTCAATCGCTCGGGCCCGGGGGCGAGTTCACCTGGAATTTACCTCCGGCGTGTCACAAGTTGATCAGCTGATCGGTCAGAGTCGGTGATCGGGTCCGGGCCTCTCCCGGGACGAAGGGCGGACCATGCAGACCACAGTCATATGCGGCGGAAAGGCGCCCGCACCGTACGGGAGCCGGCTCCGAAGAGGGGCACCACGGTGAGCGAGCCGACCCAGTGGCCCGGGCTGTCCACGGCGAAGGACTACGACGGCACGGCCTTCTCCCCCATCTACACGGCGTCCGTGACCGTCAGCGGCGGCGAGGTGAGCCACGGACGGGCATCGGGACGGGCCCGGTCGTCCGACGGGATGCTCGACCTCGTGCTGCGGCTGCCCCCCGAACTCGGCGGGGAGAGCGGCGGCACGAATCCGGAACAGCTGTTCGCCGCCGGGCTCGCGGCCTGCTTCCACGGCGCCCTCAGCCTGGTCGCCCGGCAGGCCGGCCGGAACCCCGCGGCGATCGCGGTGGAGGCCTCCGTGGCCTTCGGCCGGGACCCCCTGGACGGCGGCTACCTGGTGCGGGCGGACCTGGTGATCACCTGGCCCGGGACGGACGCGGCGACCGCCGCGCCCCTGCTGCGGCGGGCGGACTCGCTGTGTCCCTACACCAAGATGCTGGCGCGGGGGACGCCGACGACGCTCACGCTGGCCCCCTGAGCCTCACACGTAGTGCACGTCGCTGACGTCGATCGAGACGAGCAACGTGTCGCGCCGCGGGCTGCCGTCCTCGGCGCGGAGGTGCACCCGGCGCTTCGAGGGCATCCGCAGCCCCTGGGCCTCGACGTAGTCGTAGACGTACTGCGCGCACGCGAAGCCGCCCGCGATCTCCACGTGGTAGTCGTAGCGGCGCAGCCGGAGGGCGTCGTCGAAGTAGAAGTCCTGCTCACGGGAGTGCGTGGCCACGTCCTCGGGGAACGTGGCGCGCAGGCCCCGCCACGTCTCGTCGTCCTCTCGCCACGCCCCGATGCCGGAGACGGTGACCCCCGGGCCGGCGAGCAGGAAGGGGGTGGTCAGGTAGGTCCACAGGGCGTAGCCGTTGAAGTAGGCGCGGTCCAGCGCGTCCCAGGGGGTGGTCATCGTGTGCCCCACGAAGTGGGACCGGGGGTCGCCGCGCTCGGCGACGACCGTGCCGTCGGCCTTCTCGATCGCGACACGGCCGGGGGTGAAGTCGGTCGACTGGTCGGGCGCGCCATAGGGGCGCAGGGACGCCCGCTCTTCGTGGAGCCACACGGTCATGTCGCGGGGCGCCGGGTCCTGCGGCACGCCCTTCAGCGCCCACAGCTCGCCGCCGGTGACGATCGTCGCGCGGACCTCGCCGAACCGCGCGTAGCGGTCACCGCCGCCGTGCGCCCGGAGGATCTCCGCCAGGTACCGGTCCATGGCCGTTCGCTTCCGTCGCCTGGCCCCGAGTACGTGGGACGAGTCTTCCAGGGCCCTGCCCGCGGGGCATCACGGCACTGCCGGCCGCCCGACCACGGCCCCGTCGGGTCCTCACCGGAGTACGCTTGAGGGACCAGGAGCATTTCGCACACGGGCCCTCATGCCGGTGTCGTTCCCGGCGAACGACCATCTCGGGCCAGCGGGAACGCTCCCCGGAGTCAGGTCCGTGTCATGAACATCGTCCTCGATCGCCCATTCGTCGCTGATGGGCAGGACTCTTCACCACCGATACCGCCGCCTCGGCTGGCACTCAAGCCGGCCAGTGCCGGCACCCGGGGACTGCTGGACGGCGCCTGGTGGCCTCGTTCTCGCGACCTCACGCGTGAACTCCCGGCCCTGATCGACACACTGGACCGCTGCTGGGCGCGCGTGACCCGGGTCGCGGTGCACCCCTCGCTCTGGCCTGTGATCCCACGCAAAGTGCCCGTCTCGGGACATGTCGTCCACGTCGGCTGGTTCACCGAACAGGACGCGAACAAACTGCTGTTGCTCTCCTACACCACCGGCCGCCTCGACTTGCTGGTCATTCCGCCGGAATGCGATCTGGCCGCAGCGACCCGGCTGATGGCAGCCGCGGCCGACCCCCGGAGCCGACGCACCGCGAGCGGCATCATGGCGGACGAAGAAGCCCTCCGGGCCAGGGGAACCGACCGCGGAGACGAAACGGACTGGGAGTCGGAAGGCGGAGCCGCGCCGGCGGCCGGCGCGGCCGCGGGGCCGGTCCCCGCTGAGGGGATGTGGACGTCATGACCGTCCTCGTCAGCCTGGCCGTGCTCCTCGCGATGATCGCCGTGGGCACCTTCCTGATCCATGCGCTCAACGACCGCCACGACCAGCGGATCGCCGCCTTCCGTTACGGCGATCTCCTTCCGTACCGTCGTCGCCGGACCGTCGCCGTCCCGGAGGAGAGCGCGGGCGATCCCGCGAACCCACCGGCCGGGACGATGCAGGAAGAGCCGCGAGGCGGAAGCCGTCGACTGCTGCGATCCACAGGTTCGACGGCAGCGAGTGCGCGGCGACCCGAACGGCTGCTGGCCTCGCCTGGTCGGGTCACCGTTGCGGACCGCCCGCCGTCGGCGGCGCACACCGGGCAGACGGCCACGCCGCCCCGGACCGCGCTCGCCGAGGTCCGCATCATCGCCGCGTCCCCCGAGGCCGCCCGCCGGGTCGCCGAAACGCTCCGGAGGCACTTCGCGGGGACGGAGCAGCGCAGCTACCCGGCGAATCCCGAAGGCGGCACCCGCCTGCACCTCACGGTCGACACCACGCAGGGCCCCGGAGCCGTGGAGTCGTTCCAGTCCGGAGCGGGCACGGGACACCCGGCCCCCACCGACCGTCCGCACGAGGGCGAGATTCCGGCTCGGACGGCGTCGGGCCGCGATGACACGGGCGAAGCGGCGCAGACCCGCAAGCGAGCGGACACCGCCCGGGCCCGCCGGGCCGACTGGCCGCCGGCAACCGCCTGGGGGTGATGTACCGGCCCGTACCCCATCGGGCCGGCAGGCGGCTGGGGCGGGCGAACCCGTCCCGCCCGGCTTCACCGCGGGGCCCGGACCGGCGAAAGACCGCCGGTCCGGGCCCCGTTGGAGGCTTCCCTCCCCTTGGCGTCCGCGACGGCACCCTCGTCCGCGGGACATGGCTCTCCCGGTATCCGTGTCACAGCGTCGAGCGTCCGGCAGCAGTACCATGGACAGTGAACTGGCGCACTCTCACGTGCGGCAGTTTGGAAGGGCGGCCCTGGCGTGTGAATGCGCCGGGGCCGTTGTGTTGGCGGTTGCGCGAGGCCCCCGTACCAGGGTGCGGCAGCGCGGGTCATCGCGCGTAGAGCGGAGGGGACGCGCCGCTTCGCCGGGACCCCCGTCACGGTCCGCGGGGAGGGGTGCCCGTGTCGATGAGGATCTGTTCGGCCCCCTGGACGTTGCCGGCCGCCACCGCCTTGGCCATCGCCGCGCGTGCCGCATCGGGGGTCGCCTGTGGCGGAACCACCAGCAGGGAGAAGTGGTCCCGCTCGCCGCGGGTGATCAGGACCGTGTCGTCACCGACGGCGAAGGAGTCGATGTGCACGACCCGGTCGTCGATGGTCAGGCGCGTGGGGAGTTCGTCCCAGGCACTCGCGTCCAGGCCGACGCGCGTGATGGGACCCAGGTGGCGGACCAACTCGGTGATCAGGCTGGGAAGCTCCGCGACGATGTCGCGGGAACGCGGCCACCACGCACCGTCGAGGATGCCCTGGCGGTCGGGGGTCGTCTCCAGCCTCAGCACTGCCGTCCCGGGTTTCACTTCTCGCTGGATCTCATCCGCAAGGAGTCCGGGAGGGTGGGGGGTGTCGGAGTCGGCCATGGTGTTCTCGCTCGTCTTGTCGTCTTCAACGTACTCCCCGCGCCGGCCTGCCGTCCGCCGTTCCAGGGCGCCCATCGCGTGCCGGGCCCGCCAGGCGACCACACCCGGCAGAAGGGTGCGCACCGCTTGGACACCGCGCAGCCAGGGCTGTACGTAGACGGCGGGCGCGCGGCGTTCGATGCCCCGCACGAGCCGCTCCGCCGTGTCCTCGGCGGGGTAGGTACGGCTCGCCGGCCAGGGCATGAGGGCCCTCAGTTCGCGCAGGGGCGCGTCGTACCGGGCATCGCGGATCATCTCGGTGTCCGTCCAGCTCAGGTAGGCGACGCCCACGGCGACGCCACGGTGGGCCACCTCGGCACGCAGGGAGTGCGTGAAGGCCTCGACCCCTGACTTGGAGGCGCAGTAGGCGGACATCAACGGGGCGGCGCCGATCGCCGCGAGCGAGGAGACCTGCAGGTAGTAGCCGCGGGTGGCCAGCAGTTGCGGGAGGAAGGCCCGGGCGGTCAGAGCACTTCCGACGAGGTTGACCTCGACGATCCTGCGCCAGGTCGCCATGGAGGACTCGCCGAAGGGGCCAGCGGAGGCGATCCCGGCGTTCGCGACGACCACGGAGGCCGGCCCGAACTGCTCCGTCACCTCGTCGGCAGTGCGGCGCAGGGCGGCCTCGTCCGTGACATCGAGTTGCCAGGCCCGTGCCGGACCGGGCACGCCGGCGGCCGCCGACTCCAATTCCTCCGGTTCCAGTCCGAGCAGCGCGACACGGGCGCCGCGGGCCGCGAGGGCGTGCGCCACCGCCCGCCCGATGCCCCGGGCGGCGCCGGTGACCACGGCCGTACGGCCCAGCAAGGGCAGGGAGCCCGTCACCTTGGTCCTCCCGCTGCGACGAGGAAACTCCGCAAACACGCCTATAACGACCGTAACCGAGGGCAGAAGAACGGGCGTGCGGTGAACACGAAGGTCACCGGAGGTACTCATGGCAGTTCGGCACAGGCTCGTCGGCGGCGCACCGGAAGACGTATGGGCCGTGCTGGCCGACGGCACGCGTTACGGGGACTGGGTCGTGGGTCCGTCGTCGTCCCGGCGCGGCGAAGGCGACTGGCCGGCGGTCGGCTCCAGCATCGAGTACACCGTTCCGCTGGGTCCGGTGAAGCTGACCGGCGAGACGATCGTACGGATCTGCCGGCCTCCGCGGCAGCTGGAACTGGAGGCCTTCAGCGGATGGCTCGGCTCCGCGCGGATCGCCATCGACCTGCGCCCGTGGGGCAAGGACACGCTGGTCATCGTCGACGAGCATCCGCTGCGCGGCCCCGGCGGCCTGTTCCACAATGCCGCGCTGGACGCGCTGCTCCAGGTCCGGCACCGCAGCATGCTCAGCCGGCTGGCCGACGCCGTGGAGGCCGACGCGGCACGCGAAGGCACGGACGGCGGCTGAACGGCGCCGACGACGGGAGGCACCCATGGCGGACGCGGTCGTGATCGGCGCGGGCCCCAACGGCCTGGTCGCCGCCAACCTGCTGGCCGACGCGGGATGGAGCGTGGAGGTGCTCGAGGCCCAGGACGAGCCCGGCGGCGGAGTCCGCTCCGGGCGGGACGTCCATCCGGAGTACATCCACGACCTGTTCAGCTCGTTCTACCCGCTCACGGCCGCCTCGCCGGTCATCCGCGGGCTCGACCTGCACCGTGAGGGCCTGCGCTGGAGCCACGCGCCGGCCGTCGTCGCCCATCCGCTGCTCGACGGCCGCTGCGCGGTGCTGCACCGGCGTGCCATCGACACGGCCGCGGTCCTCGACGCGGAGACCGCCGGCGACGGCGCGGCATGGCACCGGCTGTGCACGATCTGGGGGCGCCTCGGCGACGACCTCGTCGATGCCCTGTTCACGCCCTTCCCTCCGGTGCGTCCGGGCCTGCGGCTCGCGGCACGGCTGCGCGCGGGCGGTGGGCTGCGCATGGCACGCACCCTGGTGCTTCCCGTGCGCCGTCTGGGCGAGGAGGAGTTCCGGGGCGAGTTGGGCCCCTTGCTGCTGGCCGGCTGCGCGCTCCACGCCGATCTCGCCCCGGAGGCCGCGGGGAGCGGAGGATTCGGCTGGCTCATGGCCATGCTGGGGCAGACGTACGGTTTCCCCGTGCCCGTCGGCGGCGCCGGAGCGCTCACGGCCGCCCTCGTCGGGCGGCTCCGCAGACGCGGCGGGACGCTGCGGTGCGGAGCGCGGGTGACGGAGGTCGTGGTGCGCTCCGGCCGGGCGGTGGGGGTCCGTACGGCCGACGGCGACGCGGTGCCGGCACGCCGCGCCGTGCTGGCCGACGTGTCCGTGCCCGCGCTGTACGGGCAGCTGGTCGACCGGGACGACCTCCCGGACCGGGTCCTGGAGGATCTGCGCCGCTTCCAGTGGGACTTCGCGACCTTCAAGGTGGACTGGGCCCTGGAGGGAGCGGTGCCGTGGTCGTCGTCCGCGGCGGCGCAGGCGGGCACCGTGCACCTGGCGGAAGGTGTCGACGAACTGACGCGGTTCGCCGCGCAGATCGCCATGGGGCAGGTGCCTGAGCGGCCCTTCCTCCTGTTCGGGCAGATGACCACGGCGGACGGGTCGCGTTCCCCGTCCGGTACGCAATCCGCGTGGGCGTACACCCACCTCCCCCACCGTGTCCGCGGCGACGCCGGCGGGGCGGGCATCACCGGCACCTGGACCCGCACCGACCAGGAGCTGATGGCCGACCGGGTCGAAGCGCAGGTCGAGCGGTACGCACCCGGCTTCCGCTCACTCGTCGCCGCCCGCCGTGTACTCGCCCCGCCCCAGCTCGAGGCGAACGACGCCAACCTCCACGGCGGTGCCATCAACGGCGGCACCGCGGGCATGCACCAGCAATTGGTCTTCCGCCCCCTCCCGGGAACGGGACGTCCGGAGACGCCGATCGCGGGACTCTTCCTGGCGTCCGCGGGGGCCCATCCGGGCGGCGGCGTGCACGGCGCCCCGGGCGCCAACGCCGCTCATGCCGCGCTGCGATCCCGTTCCCCGAGCCGCCTGCTGAGCAGGGCGCAGCGTGCCCTCACCCGCCGCGGCCGCACGGGGCGCTCCACCTGATCCGCCGTGTCCTTCAGGCTTTGGGAGGCAGACGCAGGCCGGATTCGCCGTTTCCCGGGAACCGGTTTCCCCGCCCTTGCGGAACTCACTGACGCCCGGCTTCTACAGGGAGATCATCACCCGGGCAGCGGCGCGGTCGCTGGCGTGGCCTTCGAGCGCCGCCCATTCCGCGACGTCCAGGGCCCACAGTGAGTCGCAATACCTGATGACGACGTCGGCCCCGTCCTGCTTCACGGTGTGCTGGGGGTCACCGGGGCAACTGCCTACCGCCACCACGGCGGCAGCCGCTTCAGGACTGCGGCATGCAAGGCGCATCTCGGGCATGGTCAACGCTCCTGTCGTGGCTGAATCCCTATCGACGGAGCGTACTCGCGGTGAAGATCGATCACAGTTGAGTGATGCATTCGGGTCAATCGCAATGGCTAAAATGTGGAGCTTTCAAGCAGAATTGCCGCCCTCGATATGATGGGGAAATGGCGAAGGGCAAGAGCGACGAATGGCTGACCGCTGACGAGCAGCGCGCCTGGCGCACCTATCTGGAGGTCGGCACGCTGCTGCTCCACCAGCTCGGACGCGACCTGGAGCCGTTCGACCTCACCATCAACGACTACGAGATCCTGGTAAACCTCTCGGAGTCGCCCCAGCACCGCATGCGGATGAGCGACCTGGCCCGCGCCACCCTGCAGTCCAAGAGCCGGCTGTCCCACCAGATCAGCCGCATGGAGAACGCCGGTCTGGTCCGCCGCGAGAACTGCGAGTCCGACCGGCGCGGGCTGTTCGCCGTCCTCACGGACGAGGGCTGGGAGACCATGCGCAACGTCGCCCCGCACCACGTCGCCGCCGTCCGGGAGCACTTCATCGACCTGCTCCCCGCCGAGGACCAGGCGGCCCTCCGCAGAGCCCTCACCCCGGTCGTCGAGCACTTGCGCGCGGAGCACGGTACGGCCTGAGGTGCCACTGGCGTCATAGGTGACGAATGCCCGCACAAGTGGCGTTTTGGATACCGGTGCCAGGGCAGGCGTCAGCCTGAGGGGGGTTCCCGTAAGTGCTAGGGAGTCGACCCCATGTCAACAGGGACACTTCTGGCGATCATCATCCCCGTGGTGGTGATACTCGCCCTGATCGCGGTGGCGTCCACCCTCTTCATGCGCCACCGGCGCCTGAAGGAACGGTTCGGCCCGGAGTACGACCGGACGGTGGAAGGCGCCGACAGCCGCAAGGACGCCGAGCGGGACCTCGCCGCACGCACCAAGCGTCACGACTCGCTGGACATCAAGCCGCTGCCGAGCGGTGTGCGAGACCGCTACGCGCGGGAGTGGACCAGCGTCCAGGAGGAGTTCGTCGACCGGCCCGAGGACGCCGTCCACGACGCCGACAGCCTGGTGGGCTCCCTGATGCGCGACCGCGGCTACCCGACCGAGAACTTCGACCAGCAGGTCAAGGACCTGTCGGTGGAGCACGGCCGGACCCTGGACCACTACCGGGCGGCCCACGAGGTCAACGACCTCAGCACCCGGCACGAGGCCACGACCGAACAGCTGCGCGGCGCGATGGTCCACTACCGCGCCCTGTTCGACGAACTGCTCACCGACGGCGGTGGGCGGCGCCACGCCCGGGCCTGAGCGAAGGGCCCGTCCCGGAACACCCCATCTGGAGAGGCGGAGAACCATGGAACGCGAGCGTGCCTCCCGCGGAAGCGGTCTGGCCACCGAAGACCTCGCAGAGACCCACGCACCCGCCGGCCTCGAGCAGGACCGCCCGGAAGCGGCCTCCCGGGCACCGGAGTACCCAGGCGAGAGCACCGGAACCCGGGGCGGACCGCCCCCGGAGGACATGGCGGGCACTCCTGTCCAGGAGTCCGCCTCGGATGAGGCCCCGCAGTTGCTGGGTTCTCAGGACCAGGAGAACTTCCGCGACCGTTGGCAGCAGATCCAGAGCGAGTTCGTCGACGACCCCCGCGATGCCGTGCACGCCGCCGACGAGTTGGTCGCCGACGTCATGCAGAAGCTGGCCTCGAC
Organism: Streptomyces sp. NPDC001902; assembly: GCF_042891295.1. Taxonomy (NCBI): domain Bacteria; kingdom Bacillati; phylum Actinomycetota; class Actinomycetes; order Kitasatosporales; family Streptomycetaceae; genus Streptomyces; species Streptomyces sp. NPDC001902. The sequence goes on from NZ_JBIATA010000025.1 coordinate 23,035, forward strand.
GTTCGCCCAGCACAAGGGGGACCTGGAAGGCCAGTGGACCCGTGGCGAGCAGGTGAACACGGAGGACCTGCGTACGGCGCTCCGGCGCTACCGGTCCTTCTTCAACCGCCTGCTGTCCACCTGAGTCCGGTGCGGCGGGGCGCTGCCCAGGCGGCGGCGTCCCGCCCACCGCTGTGCGGGTGCCGGGAGGACGACCTAGAAATCTTCCAGGCCGGTTCCCCGACGCTTCTCGTGCGGTGGAATCTTCAACTGCTCCGAGCCCCGCTCCTCTTCACCCGGTTCATCCGGTTCATCCGGGGACGGCGTTCCCGATTCCCGGGTCGCCTCCTCCCCCGGGTGTCGGTCCGGGTCCCGGCGGGTCTCCTCCTCCGGCTGCTCCATGGGCTGACTCCTCCCTTCTCGGACGGTGACGTCTCAGGATCATCACCTATAAACCCGATGATAAGTACGCGAAAGATCGGCAGAGCAGTCTCCGCGACACGACGCGAGGCGGCGAAAAGGCGAAGCCGACGTCGCGGCGCCACGTTCAGGCCTTCACGAACCGGCTCTCGACGCCGGGGAACCCCTTGTCCCACCAGTGTCCGTAGCGGCGGTAGACGGCCGGGTCGCGGTCGGCGAGCAGAGCCCACAGCTTCGCCGCCTCCTCCACCAGCCCCTGCCAGGCAGCCTTGCCGAGCGTGCGGAAGGCGGTCAGCTCCAGGCCGTCGCCGGTCGCGCGCCACACCCCGGCGACCTGCCCGTCGACGAGCAGGCACGGCAGCGTGTCGCCGTTCCGCCGCGCGATCACCGGCCGGTACTCCCCGGGCACGACCCGCCCCGCGCCGGCGTGGGCCAGCAGGATGCTGTCCCACATGGGGAGCAGCCTCGGCGGCGCCGGCGTGTCCTCATCGGGGACCGTGGCGTCGGCGAGGTCGTACAGGGCGGCGCGGCCCGGTCCCGCCACCTGCACCACCTGGTCGCCGAGCCCGTCCAGCGCCCGGGTGATGACGGAGCGCTGCAGCAGCGTGAAGCGAGCGAAGTCCTGGGCCGAGGCGGGCCCGAACGCGCCCAGGTAGGCGAGCAGCAGTCGCCGCACCCCGGCGTCGGTCTGCTCGGACTCGGGCGCGGGGACCGCCGCGGAGGCGCGGTAGGTGTTCGGCAGGGTGAACGACCAGGGGCCGCCGGCCGGCGCGTGATGCACGGGGGCGTACGTGCGCAGCGCCCACCACACGCGGTGGGCGTGCTCGCCGAAACGTCCCGCGACCTCGTTCTCCACCTCGGCGCCGGTGCGGGGCCGGTCGAGGAACCCGGCGAGTTCGGGAAGCAGCGCGTCGGCGTCGGCCGGGTCCAGCCCGGTCGAGGTGAAGCGGCGGTCGTACAGCCGTGACGCCCGCAGCGTGCCCACCATCGCGGCGTGGTAGGCGGCATGGTCCTCGGCGTGGACGGCGTGCAGCGTGATCCGCATCAGGGTCGCCTTGATTATCCGCCGGTCCGCGAACGCCGCGTCGAGGTCCTCGGGCGCGAAGTCCCGAACCCTGTTCCACAGCGCCAGGTACGGGGAGGCCGGGGTCTGTGCCTGCAGCGCGCAGACCCGGCGGACCGCCTCGGCCACGTCGAGGCGCCTGCGCTCGAGCAGGAGCTGACGGTCCAGGGTGGCGAGGGTGAGTTGCCGCGCGGTGAGGCTCATGGCCGGATTATGCCGCCCCGGTCCGACAGTCCTTCCGGTGGACGCCGCGGCACGGTGGTGCATGGTCACGGAACACCAGGGCAGACGCGGGGTCAGGAGGTTGACGACATGGTTCCCTTGCTTCTTGTCCTGCTGCTCGCCCTGATCCTCTTCGGTGCGGGCTTCGCCCTCAAGGCCCTGTGGTGGATCGCCATCATCGTGCTGGTGGTGTGGCTGCTCGGCTTCGTGTTCCGGGCCGCCGAAGGCGGTGGGCGCCGCCGCTGGTACCGATGGTGACCTCTCGCCCGCAGCACGCCGGGGGCCCGCCGCGCATCGCGGCGGGCCCCCGTCCGTCGTCCGCCACCGGTCGTATCAGGTCATTCCTGCCGCGGCGGCGGTCCCTGCCGCACAACGGGGTACACGCGGGGCAGAGATGGCCGGAGCAGCCCGGCCCACGCCTCCAGGAGACGCCGATGAGGGAGGACTGCCGGCTCACCGTCCGGGAACGCATGGCTCTCGACGGAATCGAGCGTTTGCTCCGCCGTGAGGACCGGGCGCTCGCCCGGCGACTGCGCACCATGCGCGTGCGTACCCCCCTGCGGGAGATCGCGGCGCGGTTCGCGCGGTGGCCACGCTCCCTGCTGGTGACCTTCCTCGCCGGCACCACCCTGGCACTGCTGCTGTCGGCGACGCTGACCAAGGAGACCCCGCTGGTGTGGGTCGGCGCGGCCTCGTGGGCCGTCACCTTGCTCGCCGCCGCGTGGCCGACCCCGCCCTGGCGGCGCATCGGTCGGCGCAGGCAGGTCGTGTAACGGACCCTCAGCCGGCGGACGGTGAGCGCGGCGAGGGCCACGGCCGCGGTCACCTCGTCACGCCAGGGGCGTCGCGCACAGCGAGCCCCCGAGCCCGGCATCATGCCGCCCCCCGACCGGGAAGTGGCAAGCTCGCCACTGGAAAACTCCCGCTCAGGGCTGGGCGGCGGCGACCTCCTCGGCCACGTGGCGGTCGAGCGCCGCCCGCACCAGGGCCGCAGCGAAGACCGCGTGGGCGGCCTTGGGCACCAGGGCCGCCAGCTCTTCCGGCCGAGCCGGAAGGCCGAGCCGCTTGGCGCCCTGCAGGGCCTTGTCGTCGAACAGGGGGCCCGTCTCCGGCCAGACCGCCTGCACCTCCCTCAGGAAGATCTCCACGCCGACCGGCCCGAGCCCGGGAACCTGGCGCAGAGCGCGCCGGATCTCGTCCGGGTCGCCGTCCGCCTCGTCCCGCAACCGGCGCAGGTCGCCGCCGTAGCGGTCAAGGAGCAGCTCCGCCCCGTCCCCCAACTGCGTCGCCGTCCGTTCGTCGTAGCGCCGGTAGTGTCCCCTGCCCAGCGCGTCGACCCGCTGCTGCCAGGTGGCGTCGCGCATCCGGCGCGGGTCGCGCATGCCCGCGGCGAAGAGCTCGTGAGCCGCGTCAGTGGCCACGGACGCCTTGATCCGGGCACTGAGCAGGCAGGCTGCCACCAGCGCCTGGTAGAGCGGCTGCGGGGTGTTCTTCAGCTTGATGCCGGCGTCCTCGGCATAGGTGTGGCCCTCGCTGTCCAGCAAGGCCTCGACCTTCGCCTTGTCCTTCGTACGGTCCCGGGGTCCGGTGGTCCCGGCCATCACGCATCACCTTCTCCGGAAGCGGATCACCGCCTCAGTGCAGGCTGCTACCCGGCCACCCGCGCCCTACACGGCGTAGCGATCGATCCCGGAATCCACGTGGTGGCGGCCCTGGCCGAAGATCGTCGTCCGGATGGCTGACGAAGGGGGCGTGTCCTCCGTGGGACCGGGAAGCAGCCCCGGAGAAGACCGTCGACCGCACACCGACCCGGAAGGGAGTCATGTGATGGGACACGGTGGAAACGTGATCGCAGAGCTCACAGCCGACCACCGCGAGGTGGAGGAGTACTTCGCCCGTCTGCGGGCCCTGCCCGCGGGTGACAAGGAACGCCGGAACGTGCTCGACGAGGTCACCATCGAGCTCGTACGCCACTCGGTGGCCGAGGAGATGTACCTCTACCCGGCCGTCCGCAAGCACCTGCCCGGCGGGGACGCCCTGGCCGACAAGGAGATCCAGGAACACGCCGAGGTCGAACAGGTCCTCAAGGACCTGGAGGACGTCGACATCGACGACGCCCGGTTCGACGAAATGGTGGGAAAGTTGATCACCGATGTCACCGAGCACGTCAGGGAGGAGGAGCAGCAGCTCTTCCCGGGCCTGGCGCAGGCCTGCACGCCCGAGCAGCTCTACGAGCTCGGGGACCAGGTCCGCCGGGCCAAGAAGGTCGCCCCGACCCGCCCGCACCCGAGCGCCCCGGACACCCCGCCCGGCAACAAGCTCCTGGCACCGGGGACCGGACTGGTGGACCGGGCACGCGACTTCATCACCGGCCGCGGCCGTTCCTGACGCGAGCCCGCCTCACGGGCCGTTCCGGCGGGCGACCGCCGGAACGGCACAGGGGCCTGACACGGCGGTGACCGGGGTTCCACGAGCATCTCGTGGCGGACGTCCGCGGCGGGCCATCCGCCGCCCACCACGTGTTCGTTGAGGTTCTCCCCCGAGCCCAGCGAAGCCGGCCTCCAGCCGTGTGTGGGACCGCGAATCCGGGGCATCCGGATTCTGCGGTGAGGCAGCCGCATGGTGGGTGAACGCCCCGGACGCCGGGTCCCCCCTCACGGCGTCCGGGATCACCTCGTGTCCCCCGGTCGGCTCGATCGTCAGTCGGGGGGTTCTTGCGGTGGAAGGTCGCGCGGCGCGTCGGGAACGTCGGTGTCCGGTCGTCCCCGTTCCGCCGTGTCGGGATCGCGCCCGCGGTGCCCGCGGGCCTGCTGGAGATCCTGCTGGTCCTTCGGCGGCGGGGCGGTGTGCTCCGCACCTTCGGGCGTCTCGTCGCGCTTCACGTGTGTCTCCTTTCGGGTGCCTGTATCGACGGACGCGGGGTGACATCCGCCGCGGACGGCGGGCATCGCATGGAGCCCTGACCGACGCCGCCCTCGTTGCCCGCGGCTCACCCGTCCTTGCCCAGTGCCCCCGGCTTGTGGACCGCCGAGCGCCCGGACTTGTCGCTCTCGACCTCGTACTGCGGTCCTCACTCGAGGCGTCGACGGTGCGGCCCGCCGCCCGGGTCCGTTTGGTGACCTTCTTCTTGACCTTGCCGGTCACCTTCTGGCCGTGGCTCTTCCACGACACCTCGTCGCCCTTGCTCAGGTCGCGCTCGGCCATGGATTCCTCCTCGCGAAGGCGTTCGTATGTCCGGGTGCCCCCGCGCCGTACCTAGGAGGAGAGTGCGACGATCATGGCGATCACTCCCGCGAGGAAGATCGCGACGACGCAGAAGATCAGCACCAGCGGCGCGAATCCCCACGCCTTGCGAAGTTCCGGCCGCTCGGGAAGGGAGATTCCGTGGGTGGTGCTGCTTTCCGCCGGGGGTGTCTCCGTGGGGGGCACCTTGCGTTCGGCACTGCTGCTCGGGGCGGAACGGTCGGCTGCATGCGGCGTGCTCATGGCACACCTCCCAGAGGGACGCGGTCAGTGCATCTGCTGAGCATCTGCCCGTGACCCGGCCCGGGAAACGGAATCGGATCGTCCGAGGGCATCGGCCACCACGCGCAGGTCCGCCACCAGTCCGGCGTACATCTCCTCGCGGTTCTCGCCGGCGCGCAGTACGGCGGAGGGGTGGACGGTGGCGAGGACGTGCGCCCCGTCGAGGGGCACGCCCGGCGTCAGAAGCTTCCCGCGCTGCCGGGTGACCCGGAACTCCGGGCCCATCAGGGCCTTGGCGGCGGTCGCGCCGAGGGCGACCACGATCCGGGGGGCGATCCGTTCCAGCTCGGCCTCCAGCCAGGGCTTGCACGCGGCGACCTCGCGGAGCGTGGGCTGCTTGTGGATCCTCCGCCTGCCGCGCTCCGGGACGGTGAACTTGAAGTGCTTCACGGCGTTGGTGACGTAGGCGTCGGCCGGATCGATCCCGGACTCGTCCAGCGCCCTGCGCAGCACCTTCCCGGCAGGGCCGACGAAGGGAAGGCCCTGCCGGTCCTCCTGGTCCCCGGGCTGCTCGCCCACCAGTACGAGCCTCGCGGACGGCTCCCCGTGCCCGAAGACGGTCTGGGTGGCATCCGCGTACAGCGGGCACCCCCGGCACCCCGCGGCCGCGCTGCTCAGCGCCGCCAGGTCCGCGTCCTCGGGGACGTAGGGCGAGGCGTCATAGTCCGCCATGGGGGTGCCTACCCCGCGGCCTTGGTGGGAAGCCGGTCAGGGCAGACCTGGGTGTCGCGTCACCACGGCCGTGGCCGCGCGCGGCCGCCATGGCGGTCGCGCGCGGCCTCCGGACTGGCTGACGACCGGACCCGCGCCGCCTACCAATAGTGCTTGCGCCCGCCGACGCTGTGCCCCACGGCGCCCAGCACCCAGAGCACGAGGCCGATGACCACGAGGATGATCCCGATGGTCCACAGGATCGAGATCCCGGTGAGGAAGCCGATGATCAGCAGGATGATGCCGAGGATGAGCATGATGTCCTCCGCTGGTTGACCCGCGTACGCTCAGCTGTCGCCGAGGGCGCGTTGGAGTTCGGCCTTGTTCATGTGGGAGCGACCGTCGACGTTGCGGCGCTTGGCCTCCGCGTAGAGCTGGTCGCGAGTGGGTCCCTGGGAACCCTTGCCGGAGCGCTGACCGCCGCGTTTGCCCGAGGACATGTCCTCGATGGAGGAGCGGCTGGCGGTCTTGGACTCACCCGCCCGGGCGCGTTCCTTGTTGACCGTACGGGCGGCGATCTCCTTGGCCCGCTTCTCGCTCTCGCCCCGGTTCTCGGCGCTCTCCTTGATGTGCTCGTACTGCCGCTCCCGCTTGCGACTCGACCCTGCGGGCATGTGATTCACCCCATTTGCTCATCTTGGTCTTGAGTCACGGCTACCCCGAAACGGAGGATCATCACACTTTTCACCCGAACGGCCTGACGGCGGAGGACGCCACAGGCGTTGCCACGGAGCGCGCGACGGCACGCCGTTGCGGGCTGTAGCGGCGGCCGGGATCACCCGAGGCCGGCGCCGACGGCTTCGCGGCGTACGGTCTCCACCGTGTCGATCTGCTCCTGCGCGCGGTCCAGGAGGGTGCGCAGCCGGTCCTCGTCCAGATCCTTCTTCGGTGTGAGCGACAGGAGCGACTGCCACAGCAGGCTCTTCCCCTCGATGCCCAGGCGCAGCGCCTCCAGTTCGATGACCGTGCTCAGGCCGGAACGGCGGACGACCCGGCCGTTGAGCTTGAGCAGGCGCGCCTTCTCGGCGAGCCACCCCGCGTAGACCTTGTGACGTCGCGCCGGGACGTCGAGCGCGGCCATCAGGTCGAGGAGGCTCTGCCGGTCCTCGGCGATCTCGTCGGCCACGCGCCGCAGTTCGTCGCCGTGCGGCGTGGAGCGGTGGTGGTCGGCGAGGTGACGTGAGATCAGCTGCCCGGTGGTGGAGCCCGCCAGATGGTCGTTCATGTAGATCTCGAGAGCCTGCTGACTCATGGCAGTTCCTCCTCGTGGCTCAGGGTGGCCCAGGGTGACTCAGGACCGCGCCAGCCGGACCTCGACCTGCCCGTCGGCGGCTATCCGGCACTCGAAGCGGGGCTGCGGCGCGGTCGCCGGCCCCTGGACGTTCGCACCGTCCGACAGGCGGAACTGGCTGCCGTGCCAGGGACATTCGAGGCAGCCCTCGATGACCTTGCCCTCGTGCAGGGGGCCGTCCATGTGATTGCAGCGGTCGGCCAGGGCGTGGAACCGCCCGTCGTCCGCGCGCACCACGACCACGGCCGCCTCGTCGGCCATCCGCCGCACCGGCTCGCCGAACGGGAAGTCCTGCGGCACGCCGACGCGATGCCAGCCCGGCTCCACCAGCACCGGCACCGCCTCGGCGTGGTTCACGCCGGCGCCCTGCCGGTAGGCGAGGTGGCCACCGAGCACCCCGCCCACCGTGGCCACGGTCATGCCGCCGAAGCCGAGGGCCCGGCCGAGGACCGGGCGGCCCTTGATCCGGGCCGCGAGTGAGCAGGCGTACGCGGTGACGGCGACGGCGTTGGCGGTCGCGTGGACCAGGCCCACGCGGGCCTGCCGGGGACGCTGCTCCGCCCAGTCCACCCATCCGGCGAGGGCCGCGGGCACCGCGGAGACCAGGCCCAGCGCCACCAGACGGCGGGCGGCACGGCTCTCGCCGGGGAGCAGGTCGAGCACCCCGGCTGAGGTCCAGGCACCGATCGGCACCTGGACGAGTACCGGGTGCACGGGGTGGCCGAGCCACAGCCCGCGCAGCGCGTCGCGCCCCCGGCCCAGGGGCAGGGCACGCACGGCCTTGCGGACGACGGCGGCAAGCCCGTCGAGCCACTCCTGCCCTTCGAGGGTGTCCATCGCCGCAGGAAGGGCGGCGTTCGGGGATCCTTGCTTTTCGCTCGTAAGCCTCATAAGCCTCATGTGGAGCGGCTTTCCTCCTCACTCCACGACAAACCCGGCATCCGGCCGTGCGGCAACCGTGGCCTTCTACGTACGCCAGTCCAGGCACACGATCGAGGCGTCGTCCTCCAGGTGGCCGTGGCAGGCGACGGACACGGCGGACGTCATCATCTCGACCACTTCGCGGGGGTGCTCGGCGGCGGAGTCGCGGAGCATGACGGCCAGGTCCACGCCGCGGGCCCGGCGCTCCTGCATGCCGTCGGTGTAGAGCACGAGCCGGTCCCCGGCGCGCACGTCGAGGTCTTGAACCCGGTGGGGAGCCGGGGAAGGGACTCCGAAGGGAAGGTCCACGGCGAGGCGCAGTTCCTCGACCGTTCCGTCGCGCAGGCGCAGGGGCCATGGGTGCCCCGCGTTGACCAATTGAAAGCCGGTTCCGTCCAGGGCGACACGGACCAGCTGCCCGGTGGCCAGCCCGTGACTGCCGTGCTGCTGGATCGCCTCGTGCATCTGGCGGGCCTGCTCCGCCAGGTCGCACCCGGCACGGCGGGCGCGGCGGGAGGCGTTCACCAGGACGGTGGCCAGCATCGCCGACCTGATGTCGTGGCCCATCGCGTCGGTGATCGACAGGTGCAGCGTGTCGTAGTCCAGGGTGAAGTCGTAGGTGTCACCGCCGATGGAATCCGCGGGCACCAGCGCCCCGGCGACGGTGAACTCGTTCACCGTGCAGCAGGAGGCCGTGGGCAGCAGCTGCCGCTGGATCTCGGCCGCCAAGGTCATCGGCGTCGTGCGCTTGCCCCACTGGTAGACGTCGGTGAAGCGGCGATCGGTCACGACGATGTACGCCAGCGCGAGCGCCGCCTCGGCAACCTGTCCCAGCACGTCGTCGGTGGCGTCCGGCAGGGTCAGCTCCAGCACCCCGATCGTGTCGCCCCGGTTGGTGACGGGCGCGATCACCCGCTCACCCGTCCCGTCGCCGGGTACCCGCGTCACCTGCTGGCTGCGCAGCACGTCGTGGTAGACGCTGCCGTGCAGCGGAACCTGATCGGCGCTCCTGACCTGCTGCGAGTCCGCGTCCTCGCTGACCCGCACCATCTTCTGGCCGATGACGTCGGGGAGCAGCAACGACACCGAGCGGGCCCCGAACCGCTCCCTCAGGTTGCGCGCCACCACGTCCAGCGAGTTCACCGGCGAGGCTGCCTCCGCTGCCGTGAGTACGTCGTCGAGCCCGAGCTGGTCATGCGACACGGCGACCTCCCTAGCTCCCTGCACTTCTTCCCACCCTGGCCGCTTCACTCACAGGACGCATCCGACGGCGGCCGGCCCGGTCCTACGGGGCGGCGGGTGTGCGCAGCGCGAGGAAGGCGACGTCGTCGTCATTGTCGTGGGGGCGGACCTGGCTCAGCAGCGAGTCGCTGAACGAATCCAGGGGGCGCCGGGCCAGGGAAGCGGCGTGCTGGCGGAGCCGGTCGAGGCCGACGTCGATGGAGTGCCTGGTCGACTCGACCAACCCGTCGGTGTACAGCACGAGGGTGGCCTGCGGGGGCAGGGTGACGACGGCGTCCTGGCGCGGCTTGTCGGTGCCCGTGCCGAGCAGGATGCCGTGGCCCTCGGTGAGGAAGCTGGTCTGCCCGTCGTGGGTCACCAGGAGCGGCGGCGGATGGCCCGCGTTGGTCCACTCCAGTCGCCACAGCCTGTCATCGGCGCTGGTGAGCCGCGCGAAGATCATGGTCGCCATGGGCACTTCGGCGGTGTGCATGACGGCCTGGTCGAGGCGCGTGACGACGGCGCTGGGCGACTCGGGATCCGACCAGGCGAAGGCGCGCAGCATGTTCCGGACCTGTGCCATGCCGCCGGCGGCGTCGAGGTCGTGTCCGACGACGTCGCCTATGGCCAGTGCGGTGGCGCCGTCGACGAGAGGGAACGCGTCGTACCAGTCACCGCCGACCTGCGAGGCCTGCGGGGCCGGGACGTACCTGGCGGTCATCTGCAGGCCGGGGATCGTGGGCATCTGGGGCAGCAGGTGACGCTGCATGGTCTCGGAGACCTTGCGCTGCCTCTGGTAGAGGCGGGCGTTGTCCAGCGCCAGTCCCGCCCGGCGGGTCACGTCCTCCAGCAGCGGCAGGTCACCGGCGGTGAAGCCGTCCGGGCGTTCCGAGCGGCCCAGGGTGAGCGCCCCGAGCACGTCCCGCAGCCCACGGATCGGGGCGATGGCCGCGGAGTGCATGCCCGTCCTCTCGAAGAGCCGGTGCTGCTCGACCGCGATCCCGGAGTCCGGAGGACCGTGGTACGTCGAGGCGGTGGCGATGGTCGACGCGGCGCCGCGCAAGGCGCGGGACAGCGGCATCGGGGATTCCTGCGGCACCGGCGGCATGGGCCCTTGCAGGTCCGCGCGCTCGATCAGGAGACCGTCCTTGTTCTGGACCACCAGGGCGCGCCGCACCTCCTCGTTCTCGGCGAGGAGGTCGACGACCGCCCAGTCCGCCAGCAGCGGCACGGTCAGGGCGGCCAGGCGGTGCAGCGCCTCGTTCACGTCGAGTGTCGAGGTGAGCTGGGTGGTGGTCTCCGCGAGGAGGGCGAGACGGTCGAGCTCCGTCAGCGGCGTCGAGAGCCCCGCTGCCGGCTCCTGGTCGGTCGTTGCCGCCTCCTGTCGCTGGTAGAGCATGACCAGGGCCCCCGGCCTTCCGGGCCCCAGGCCGTACGGCGTCAGGAACCAGGACAGCCCGAGCAGGCTGCCGTCACCCCGGGCGAACCACCCGACGTCGCCGTGCCGGGTGCGTTCCGTGAGCAGGGCGTCACGCATCTCGCAACGGGAGCGCGGCAGGGTGTGACCGTGGCTGTCACGGTGGAGCAGGTCATGTGCGTCCTGGCCGAGGAGATCCGCGGTGGACCTTTGCAGGAGGGTCCCTGCCGCCTCGTTGGCCGCGATGATCGACCCCTCGCCGTCCACCACGTAGGCGGGCGCCATGACGCCGTCCAGCAGGCTGTCGGGCATGCCCACACGCAGGGCCCGCGATCCCTCCAGGAAGGGCGGTCCGGTGTCCGGTACGACGGCGTCCATGTTCCCCTGTCCTCCGGTGCAACCCAGCTTTCCCGGCTTACCCGCGCACCAGGATCCCATGCGGTCGGCTCACGCTCTCGCCGACGAAGGGGCGCGACGACAGCGCCCGGCACGGGGGCGCAGAACCTGGAGGAGGCCGCCCACACGGAGCGGCCGGTCCCGTACCTTGCCCTCAAGTTCATGATAGTTCCGGGGCCGCGGGGTAGTCGTGCCCTATGTGGCTTTTGTCCCCGCCAGGGGTGTACCGCCCCCAGGACGACACGCTCCTCCTCGAAGAGGCACTGAAGCGGGAGCCTCTCGCCGACGGCACCGAAGTCCTCGATCTGGGGACGGGCAGCGGCGCGCTGGCCCTGACCGCCGCCGAGCGCGGCGCCGCGCAGGTGACCGCCGTGGACGCATCCCTGGGCGCGGTGTGCACCACCTGGCTCAACGCCCGCCTCAACGGCCTGCGCGTCAAGGTCCTGCGCGGCGACCTCACCGCACCCGTGACGGGCCACCGCTTCGACCTCATCACGGCCAATCCGCCGTACGTTCCGTCGCCGCAGGCGGACCTACCGACCCGCGGTCGCGCCCTGGCGTGGGATGCGGGGTCCGACGGCCGCGCGCTGCTGGACCGCATCTGCTCCGACGTGCCGCCGCTGCTCGCCCCGGGAGGAGTCCTGCTCCTGGTCCACTCGGCTCTCTGCTGTGTCGAGCGCACCCTGGGCCGGCTGCGTCACGCCGGACTGCGGGCCGCGGTCACCGAGCGCCGGTACATCCCCTTCGGTCCCGTGCTGCGCGACCGGTCGGCATGGCTGCAGGCCCAAGGGCTGATAGCCGCGGGGGAAGACAAGGAAGAGCTGGTGGTGATCCGTGCCGAACGTGAGCGGTGAACCGGCGCCGACGCGCGTGACGATCACCCGGGACGGCCCGATCCTGATCGAGGGCCCCGTCGAGGTGGTCCTGGACGACGGCCGTGTCGTGCGTTCCGACCGCTTCGTCGTGGCCGTCTGCGCCTGCCGCCGCAGCCGCACCTACCCGTGGTGCGACACCAGCCATCGCCGGCGCGCCCGGCCTGCCCCGGCTCCCGCGGATTAGGTGGCCGGAACGGCGGTTGCCCGGCTCGCGACGGTGAGGGCGGCATGCGGGCCTTTTGTAGCGTCCTCCAGCGTCGGAAGCCGGATCTCAGCGGCGATGGTCGGACACGGTCCGCGCCTCGGAATCGGTGCTCGGGGGACGCACGGTGAGCAGCCCGCGGGCGCACAGCTCCCGCACGACTTGCAGCAGCACGTCGCTCTGGTCCAAGCCACGTGCCCAGCCCGCTTCCGGGGCGGGCAGAGCCTCAACGGAGGGTACGTCCCGGGGCCGCGGGACGCAGGGAGCCTGTCGACCGGATTCCTCAGCGCACTACCGCGGTATCGGCACCGCGGCATCCGCCTTGATGGGACAACCGGGTGAACTCAGCCGCCCGCCAAGACCCGCGGCGTGGCACACGGACCCCTCCCGGCGTGGGGAGACTTGCGGAATGCCCGGTGGGTTCCCCGGCGGGATCGTCCCTCACGGGTGCATGAGGACCTTGATGGCGCCGTCGGCCTTCTTCTGGAACATGTCGTAGGCCTGGGGGGCCTCCTCCAGCGAGACGTGGTGCGTGGCGAAGCCGTCGACGCCGAGCGGGTCCTCGTCGGTCAGGAGCGGGAGGATCTCGTCGCTCCAGCGCCGGACGTTCGCCTGGCCCATGCGCAACTGGATCTGCTTGTCGAACAGGGTCAGCATCGGCAGCGGGTCGGTCATGCCGCCGTACACGCCGCTCACCGAGATCGTGCCGCCGCGGCGGACCAGTTCGATGGCCAGATGCAGGGCCCCGAGGCGGTCGACGCCGACGTTTTGCATGAGCTTGGCCGCCCAGGCGCGGGGCAGCAGACCGGCGGACTGCTGGACCAGCTTGCCGAGGGTGCTGCCGTGGGCCTCGGTACCCACCGCGTCGATCACGGCGTCCGGGCCGCGGCCGTCGGTGGCGTTCCGGACGGCCTTCACGAGATCGTCCTGGTCCTCGTACTCGTCGAGGCTGAAGACCTGGGCGCCGTCACGGCGCGCCCTGGTCAGCCGTTCCGGTACGTGGTCGACCCCGATGACCTTGCCCGCACCCAGGTGGCGGGCGACGCGGCAGCACATGTCGCCGATCGGCCCCAGGCCCAGGACGACCACGCTGCCGCCCTGGGGGACGTCGGCGTACTTCACCGCCTGCCAGGCCGTGGGCAGGACGTCGGAGAGGTAGACGTACCGGTCGTCGGGCGGCCCGTCCGGAACCTTGATCGGGCCGAACTGCGCCTGCGGCACCCGTAGGTACTCCGCTTGGGCCCCGGGGACGCGCCCGTAGAGCTTGGTGTAGCCGAAGAGCTCCGCCCCGCAGCCGTACTCGGTGACCTGGGTCGTCTCGCACTGCGTCGGCAGCCCCTCGCGGCACATGTAGCAGGTGCCGCAGGCGATCTGGAACGGCACCACGACGCGGTCGCCGGGCGCCAGGTTGTCCACCTCGGAGCCGGTCTCCTCGACGATGCCCATGGGTTCGTGCCCCAGGATGTCGCCGGGCGTCATGAACGGGGCGAGGACCTCGTACAGGTGCAGGTCCGATCCGCACAGGCCGGTGGACGTCATGCGCACCACCGCGTCGGTCGGCTCTTCGATCCGGGGGTCGGGCACGGTCTCGACCCGTACGTCGTGCTTGCCGTGCCACACGGTCGCCCGCATGATCGATCACTTCCTCGCGGTTGTCCTTCACGGCAGGACCATCGGGTACCCGAGGACACGCCGGTGAACCGCCGTGCGTGCCGTCATCCGGCCGGTCCGCGCCGGGGGGCGTTAGAGACCGTACGGTCCGGGAACGCGTGACTGGGGCGCCGAGTCGGTTCACCGACGAGCGGAAGCGGACGACGCTACCGCCGCCGCCCTCGTGGCCGGGGCGACCGGTGCGGCCGTCACGGTGCGCCGCCACCGACGACGTTGAGCCGAACCGGAGGGTGACTCCCATGTCCATCAAGGTGTCCGACTACGTTCTGCAGCGGCTTCGCGAATGGGACGTCGAGCACGTCTTCGCCTATCCCGGTGACGGCATCAACGGACTGCTCGCCGCTTGGGGCCGGGCGGACGACAACCCGCGGTTCGTCCAGGCCCGCCACGAGGAGATGGCCGCCTTCCAGGCGGTGGGGTACGCCAAGTTCTCCGGCAGGGTCGGCGTCTGCGCGGCCACGTCGGGCCCCGGCGCCATCCATCTCCTCAACGGCCTGTACGACGCGAAGCTCGACCACGTTCCGGTGGTGGCGATCGTCGGGCAGACCAACCGCAGCGCGATGGGCGGCTCGTACCAGCAGGAGGTGGATCTGCTGAGCCTGTTCAAGGACGTCGCCTCGGAGTACGTGGAGATGGTGACCGTCCCCGAGCAGCTGCCGAACGTCATCGACCGGGCGATGCGGGTGGCGGCCGCGAAGCGGACGGTCACGGCCGTGATCATCCCGGCCGATGTCCAGGAACTCGACTACTCCCCACCGCAGCACGCGTTCAAGATGGTGCCGTCCAGCCTGGGCATGCCGTCCTTCACCCTGGTCCCCGACGAGGCCGATCTGGACAGGGCGGCCGAGGTGCTCAACGCGGGCGAGAAGGTGGCCGTCCTCATCGGTCAAGGAGCGCGCGGCGCACGGCCCGAGGTGGAGCAGCTGGCCGACACGCTCGGCGCCGGTGTGGCCAAGGCGCTGCTCGGCAAGGACGCGCTGTCGGACGAACTGCCGTACGTCACGGGGGCGATCGGCCTGCTGGGAACCCGGCCCAGCTACGAGCTGATGCAGGACTGCGACACCCTGCTGGTGATCGGCTCCAGCTTCCCCTACAGCCAGTTCCTGCCGGAGTTCGGCAAGGTCCGCGCGGTGCAGATCGACATCGACCCCTTCATGGTCGGCCTGCGCTACCCGTTCGAGGTGAACCTCGTCGGCGACGCCAGGACGACTCTGACGCGGCTGCTGCCGAAGCTGGAACGCAAGAAGCACGGCAGCTGGCGCAGGAAGATCGAGAAGGACACGGCCCGCTGGTGGGAGGTCATGGAGCGCCGTGCCGGCGTCGCAGCGGACCCGATCAACCCCGAGTACGTCGTGCACGCGCTGGACGCGCTCCTGCCCGAGGACGTCATCCTGGCCGCCGACTCCGGTTCCGCGGCCAATTGGTACGCCCGGCACTTGCGGATGCGCGGCAGCATGCGCGGTTCCCTGTCCGGCACGCTCGCCACCATGGGGCCCGGTGTGCCGTACGTGATCGGCGCGAAGTTCGCCCACCCGGACCGCCCGGCGATCGCCCTGGTCGGTGACGGGGCGATGCAGATGAACGGGATGGCGGAGCTCATCACCGCCGCCAAGTACTACCGCGAGTGGTCCGATCCGAGGATGGTCGTGGCCGTGCTCAACAACGGCGACCTCAACCAGGTGACCTGGGAGATGCGCGCCATGTCCGGAGCGCCGCAGTTCCTGCCCTCCCAAGCCCTGCCGGACGTCGCCTACGCCGACTTCGCCCGCTCCATCGGTCTGGACGGCCTCCGCTTGGAGAAGCCGGGCGAGGTGGAGGGGGCCTGGGAGCGGGCGCTGGCCGCGGACCGTCCGTTCGTCCTGGACTTCCGCACCGACCCCGCCGTCCCGCCGATCCCGCCGCACGCCACGCTGGACCAGATCGAGGCGGCGGCCGCGTCCGTCCTCAAGGGGGACTCCGATCGCGCCGCCATGGTCCGGCAGGGCTTCAAGGCGAAGGTGCAGGAGATGCTGCCCGGCCGCGGGCGCCACGGCCACGGCGAACCGTGAGCCCGCCCGCCGCGGCCGGAGGGCCGCGGCTCAGGTGCCGGGCGCGCGGTCGCCGAGCACCGGGAGCAGTTGCAGCTTCTCGTGGGTCTCCGAGCCCGGGGTGGCGGTGTAGACGAGCAGGGACTGGGCCTGGTCGGCGTCGTACAGCACCTGGCAGTTCAGTTCGAGCAGCCCCAGCTCCGGGTGGAGCAGACGCTTCACCTCGCCGCACCGCACGCCGATCTCGTGTGCCTGCCACAGGTCGCGGAACTCCGGGCTCTGCGCGAGCAAGGCCTCGACGATGGCCCCGGCCCGCGAGTCCGCGCCGAGCCGGGAGTAGACCGCGCGCAGGTCGGCGACGAAGCGGCGGCTCAGCCCGGGCCGGTCGTCCTCGTGGTAGGCATGCCTGGCGGCGGGGTCGGTGAACCAGCGGTAGACGAAGCTGCGGGCCGGTCCGGTGAAGCGCGTCTCGTCCCCGAGCAGCGCGACCGACAGGCGCGTCTGCAGCAGGGTCTCCCCCAGCGCGGTGATCACCTGGGCCGGGGTGTCCGCGAGCCGGTCCAGGATGCGCATCATGCCCGGGCTGACGTGGTCGCCGCGCAGTGCCCGGCTGGGGGTGTTGTGCCCGGCCAGCCGGAACAGGTGGTCGCGTTCGTCCAGGGACAGCCGCAGCCCCCGGGCGATGGCCGCGAGCATCGGCTCGGACGGCTGCGGGCCGCGCTGCTGCTCCAGCCGGGCGTAGTAGTCCGTGGACATGCCGCACAGCACGGCGGCCTCCTCCCTGCGCAGGCCGCGGGTGCGGCGGCGGGGCCCGCGTGGCAGGCCCACGTCCTCCGGCTGGAGCGCCTCCCGCCGGGTGTGCAGGAAGTCGGCCAGTTGTGCTCGGTCCATGGTGTTTCCTCGTCGCGACCGCCGCGGCCGGGTGCGCCCCGGCCGCTCGGTCCGAAGGGTACGCCCGGCCGCGGGTGGGCGGCCGGGCGTACGGGTGGACGAATGGGCGGGCGTACCGGCGGGCTACAGGAGCGTGCCGCCGGAGGCCTCGACGCGCTGGCCGGTGATCCAGCCGGTGCCCGGTGCCAGCAGCGCGGCGACCACCGGCCCGATGTCCTCCGGCTCCCCGACCCGGCCGAGCGCCGCCCGCTCGGCCATCGCCGTCCGCAGCCCGTCGTCGTCACGGATCATCCCGCCGCCGAAGTCCGTCGCGACGGGACCCGGGGCGACCGCGTTGACGCTGATGCGCCGCGGGCCCAGCTCCTTGGCCAGGTACCGGGTGTAGGTCTCGACGGCCGACTTGACCGCCGCGTACACCGACCAGCCCTCGCCCACGAACCGCGTCAGCCCGGTGGAGGTGTTGACGATCCGCCCGCCGTCCGCGAGCAGCGGGAGCAGCTCCTGGGTCAGGAAGAACACGCCCTTGAAGTGCACGTCGACCATGAGGTCGAAGGCCTCGGCACTGGTGGCGCCCAGCGGGCTCACCGCCCCCACGCCCGCGTTGTTGACCAGGAAGTCGAACGACTCGCGCCCCCATGTGGCGCGCAGGGTGTCGCCCAGCGTCCGCGCGAAGCCCGGGAAGTCCGCGAACGCGGTGGTGTCCAGCCGCAGCGCGGCCGCCCGGCGCCCCATGGCGGTCAGTGCCTCCACCACCTCCTCGGCTTCCTTCTCGCTGCTCCGGTAGGTGAGGACGACGTCCGTCCCGGCGGCGCCCAGCGCGAGGGCCGTGGCCCGGCCCAGTCCCCGGTTGCCGCCGGTGATCACCGCGATCGTGTTCACGCTCATGTTCAGCTCTCCTGCATCTCGGTCCGCGCTCGGGGCCCTGGCCGGGCCCCGAACCGCTCACCACCAGATTCGGCGGGGGCGCCGAACGGATGAAGGCATCACCGATCCAGGGAGCGCCGGTCCCCCTTTGGCGGGTCGCCCGAGGAACGCGGATCCGATCAGGCGGGGTTCCGGCGGATCCACCACACGCACAGGGCGGCCAGCCCGACGCCCAGTGCCAGGCACAGGCCCGTGGCCGTCCATTGCAGCGGCCAGAAGTCCGACGCGGGGTGGTACTCCGCCCAGCGGCCGCTGATGCCGCGGGAGGCGAGGCACTGCTTCACGTTCCCGGCGGCGTAGCAGTCCCAGGCCTCGGCCACGCGCCGCCCGTCCTTGGACAGCGGGCCGTCCGCCAGCAGCCACGCGGTCCTGGGGGCCGGCGGTTCCGAGGTGTGCTGCGCGTACGCGGTGCTGACCGGCCAGATGCCGGGCCGGACCGCTTCCAGCAGGGCGAACAGCCCGGCGCCGGTGACGAGGGTCGCCCCCATGGCCAGGACGGTACGGCGCAGGACGAGGCCGAGGGTCGTCCCGAGGAGGTAGAGCAGGACGCTGAGGCCGACGACGACCGGCCCGACCCCGTAGAACGGGTACCACATGTGCCAGTCGAACAGGGGGCCCATGGTCTTGGCGACGGGGTGCCACCACCAGGTCATGGCGGCGGCGATGACGCCGCTGACGACCGCGGTCATGGCGAGCGGCACACCCAGCTTCGCCGCGAACCAGCGCATGCGGGTCACGGACTGGGTGGCCACCGTGCGGTACGTGCCCGATTCCAGCTCCTGCGCGAGTTGTGGCCCGCCGAGGAACAGCCCGAACAGGAACGGCAGCAGCAGCATCGCCTGGAGCGGCCGCCGCATCGGGAACTGGTACCGCTGCCCGAACGTGTTGAGGCGGCCGAGGCAGGAGTCGGAGTACTCGTGGCCGTGGCAGGCGTCGAGGTGCTGCGCGGCGACGGCCGCGGCGATGTGCTGGTGCTGTACGACGGCGTAGACGGCGATCGCTGCCGCGGCCGCCAGTCCGATCCAGAAGGCGGTGCGGTTCTGCCGCCAGATCAGCCAGGTCAGCCCGTGCAGTCGCGGTCGGCGGCGGACGACGGTGCGCGTGCCGGTGGGCGTGCCGGTGCGGGTGCCGACGCTCATGCCGCCACCACCTCGCCGCCGGTGCTGACCTGCGCGCTCGGGGTGAGCAGCGCGGGTGCGTCGGGCGTCCTCAGGTACCCGAGGACGAGCTCCTCCAGGGTGGGGGCGCGGTGGTCGGCGTCGTGGGGCGGTGCGTCGGGGGTCCGCACCAGCGAGGTGAACCCTCCGTCGCTGCCGGTGGTCGCGATGACCTGGTGGCCGTCCAGGTCCTCCCGTCGGCGCGTGGTGAGCTGCCGGTGCCCGGCGAGGAGGAGTTCCACCTCGCCGGCCAGCCGTACGGTGCCGTTGTTGACGAGCACGAGGTAGTCGCAGGCGCTCTCCAGCTCGGAGACCAGGTGCGAGGACATCACGACCGTCGAACCGTGCCGCCGGGCCTCGGACTGGAGGATGTCGGTCATCTGGTGCCGGACCAGGGGGTCCAGGTCGGCCATCGGCTCGTCCAGGAGCATCAGCCGGGGGCGCTTGCCCAGGGCGAGGGCGAAGGCGACGCGGGTGGCCTGTCCGCCCGAGAGGGTGCCGACCCGGGCGTTCAGGGGGACCCCGCCGGCGTCAATGACGGACTCGGCGGTCTCCTGGTGCCAGGTGGGGTTCAGCTCCTGGCCCATGCGCAGGACCTCGCTGACGCGGAACCGCGGGTAGAGGGCCTTCTGCTGGCTGAGGAACGCGGTGCTCCGGCGGGCCCGCGCGCTGCCGGGACGGTGCCCGGACAGCGTGATCGTGCCGGTGGTCGGCGTGATCAGGTCGGCGGCCAGGGACAGCAGGGTCGTCTTGCCCGCGCCGTTGGGGCCGACGAGCGCGCAGACGCGCCCCGCGGGCAGGCGGAAGGAGGTGTCGCGCAGCGCCCACCCGCGGCGGTAGCGCCTGCCCAGCCCGATGGTCTCGACGGCGGGGACGATGGGGGAATCGGTCATGACGTGGTGGCCCCTGTGGTCTTCCTGTGCGTCCCGGTCATTCACCGGCCGGAGGGGCGGCCGGGGCCGCGGCGTACCGGTGGCGCCAGAACAGGGCCAGCAGCGCGGCGCCCACGGCGAAGAGGGCCAGGTGGGGCAGTCCGGGGACGGTCAGGGCGGCGCCCCGGAGCGTCAGATGGGCGAGCAGCCGCCCGGCCAGCGGCACACCGCCCAGCAGGAGGAGCGCCACACCGAGCAGGCCGGCGGCGAGCAGTGCGGGGCGCTGGGCCAGGGGGACGGTGTCCGTACGCGAAGTTCGGTTCATGGAAAGGACGTTATGGCGAGGGCCCGGCGCCTGACTTCGGCAGAAAGTCTGCGTTCCACGGGTGACGAAAGTCGCCACCGGCGGCGGCACCCATACCTTCGTCTATTGCTTCGCGCCGCCCGGGCCCGGAGCCTCGCTCCCGGCCGGTTCGCCGGCCTCCGTGCGCCCCGAGGTGTCCCGGGCCGCTCCGGGGCGCACCCTGGAGATGCGGCCCCGCTCCCGCTTGCCGAATCCGCCCTCGGGGCGGGGCCGCCCGGCGTCCGTCCGTCGGCCTGGGCACCCCGCCCGCGTGCCCGGGTCAGGCCTCGACGCCGCGCAGGCTCCGGAGGTCGTCCGCCGCCTGCTGGCGCAGCACGGGCACGAGCGGCCGCACCGGCTCCGGGAGGGCGGCGAGCATGAGTGCGACCTCCTCGGCGGACCCCACCTCGTCGAGGAATCCGATCATCAGGTGTCCGGCCACGGGCGGCGTGGTGGCGATCACCCGCTGCGAGAAGTCCGCCCAGTACTCGGGCGTGATGTGCTCCCGCAGTGCCGGGAAGAGGACGGGCTCTTCGTGGGCCAGGTGGCTGTGCACCGTGTCGCGTACGGCGACGGCCGCCTCGCGGAGCGCGGCCCGGGCTCCGTCGCCCTCCGCGTCGCCCAACTCGACGGCGGCGAGCCGGTCGAGGCCCTCGTCCAGGCGCTCGTGTTCCGCGCTCAGCTCCTTGAGCGCGTCCGCGGCCGCCGGTGCGGTCGTCAGGATCCGCGGCCACAGGTCCTCGTCCTCGGTCTCGTGGTGGTGGCGGAGGTTCACCACGAGGAAGTCACGCAGCTGGGCCAGCGTGCTCAGGGGTGCGGAAGGCCGAACGGCCGCCTCCGCCAGCAGTGTCGTGGCCACGCGGTGGACCTCGTGGGCGAGCCGGGTCTCGATGACGGCCATGGGCTCTTGGGAGGAATGGTTCATGGGGCGGAACATATTCATTAGAAGAAATTATTGTCAATATAGTCACTTACGGTGGAGGGGTACGATGCGTCGGTGACGAGCCGGAAGTACCACTCCCCGCTGCGCGCCCATTCGGCCGCGAGCACGCGCGAAGCGATCCTGAACAGCGCCCAGGCGCTCTTCCTCGCCCGCGGGTACGCCAGGGTGACCATCGGGGAGATCGCGGAGGCGGGGAAGGTCGCCGTGCCCACGGTGTACAGCAGCGTGGGGAACAAGCCGAAGATCCTGACGGCCTTGCTGGAGCCGGCCCTCACCGACCCTGCCATCGCCGACTCCCTCGCCGCCGTCGACACCAGCGACGACCCGCGCGCCGTCGTCGAGCTGACCGCCGCGGGCACCCGGCTCACGCACGAACGCCACTGGGAGCTGGTGTACGGGCTCTTCTACCGGGATCCGCCCGGGGAACCGGCCGTCAAGGCGGTGCTGGACAAGGGGGCGGACGACTACGTCCAGGCCCTGAACCGGGTCGCGGACCGCCTCGTGGCGCTCGACGCGCTCCGCTCCGAGGTGAGTCGCGCCGAGGCCGTCGACGTGCTGTGGTTCCACCTCGGCCCGCACGCCTGGATCACGCTCGTCGGCGAACGGGGCTGGGCCTTCGACCGCGCCCAGACCTGGATCGCCCGTGCCGCCTGCCGGGAACTGCTCAAGCAGGCCTGAGGCGACCGTCTCCCTCGACCAGGTGCCCGAGGGCTACCGGGCGATGGACCGGCGCGATGCGCTGGAGGTGCTCATCACCGCGTGAACACCGCCGCCCCGGGCCCCGTCCGGCCTCACAAGCCGGCGTCGGCGAGGATGCCATTCATCCGCTCGGGGCGCAGCACGGGGTTGGCGGCGGCACTGTGGACGACCTCCGGATCCGGGTCGTAGAGCAGTCGTTCCAGCAGTGCGTCCGTGATGTTGGGGTGCCGCGCGACCGCTTGACGCAGGAAGGGCTCCTCCGCGGCGGCAAGTCGCTCCAGGACCGGCGGGGGCAGTTCGGGGTCCTGCAGGGCGACGTGACGCACACGGGCATCCGGTTCGTCGGCGAACGTAGGCAACATGTGGCGGGGGAAGTGGGGGTGCTCGACGAGCGGAGGCCGTACGCGGAACTCGTCACCGTGGGCACGTACGAGCCGTTCCAGGACCTCCGGGGGCGTGTCGGGCCGACGGGCGGCGATGCGGCGGACCTGGAGGTCGGGGTCGTCGTCGAGCCGTTGCCACGCCTCCTGGGGCAGGTCGCGGCAGGAGGCCAGTACGCGCCGGAATGCCACATGCGGGCTGTCCAGGTACGTCAGGCGTTCGTCGAGGGGCGCTTCGCTCAGCCAGCCTGGCCTGACGGGGTGCCAGTTCAGCGCGACCTCAGCCTCGATGCTGCCGTCCGCGCGCTGCCGTTCGACGTGTGCGTACAAGTTGTCCCGGGTCTTCGCGTCGACGTGCCGGCTCTGGGCCATCGCGACGCGCACGATCGGATCGTCCACGTCCAGGAGCCGGGCCACCATGTCGGCGGTCAGGTGCGGGTTTCCGGCGACGGCCTGCCGGACGTCCTCGTCCCCGTCTCGCATGAGCGCGAGGAACTGCTCCCCCGTGAGCGGGACGTGGCACGCCACGTTGGCACGGGTGGCGGGGTCGGCGAGGCACCGGTCCCACCACTCCGGCGGAACTCCCGGTCGCTCGTGCGTCGTCGCGGCCGCCCGGACCTGCGGATCGGGGTCGGCGAGCAGGGCCACCTGCACCTCGATGGGCCGCTCCCACCAGGTCTGCGCCACCGCGGCACGCAGCTTCGGGTCCGGCGCGCCGGCGAGTGCCCTCCTCGGCTCGCCATAGGCCTCTTCAAGAGCCTCGATGTGGGTCGGCACGCCGAGGTCGACCATGGAGCGGATGAAGTCCGCGTGCGCGTCGCGGATCGCGGCGTCGGGATGCGCGGCGATCCGGCGGCGCATCTCCGGGGAGATCAGGGACCGGCGCATCAGCACGCCGCTGTCGCTGCCGCCGTGGGTCAGCAGGGCCTCGACGACGGCGTCCGCCAGCCGGCCATCGCGCAGCTCCACCCCGTGCCGACCGGCGGCGTGCGCGGCCAGGCGCACCAGGACGTCGTCGGAAGCCGCGGGATTGCTCCCCAGCCCGGAGAGTCGCGGATGCGTGAGGCTCGTCATGCGCCCAACGTATCCGCACGGCGGACCGGCCGGTGAGCGGCAGGTACTCGTCCCCGCTTCCCCCCTCACATGCTGTCGAGGTAGTTGATGTAGAGGACAACGGCGGGAACCTTGACGTTGAGGGCGCCGGCATCGTTGGTCAACTGCTCGTCGTACGACAGCAGTTGACCACGCCGAGGGTCGAACACGAGGGTCTGAACCTTGGGAAGGCCGCCGTAGGTGGTCGCCACGGAGAAGGCGTCCCCCGATCTGCCCGCGCGATCCCTCACGACGCCGCGGTACTCGACGCCTTCGACGGTGCTCAGGACCCTCAGCAGCGCGGCCCGCTGGGCCGGGGAGAAGCTGTTGTCGAGGTAGCGCTCGGCGACCGAGTCGAAGAGTTCACCCGCCCCATGCGTCTCGTACCCCGCGCGCAGCCAGCGCTTCATTCCCTCCGCGTCGGAGGGCGCCTCCTGATGGCGGACGTCCTCTGGGTCGGCGGGACCTGCCGAGTCGGTGTACTCCTCCGGTGCGCTCCCCAAAGAGCCTGCGTCCTCCCACGTTTCGCGCTGCTCCGCGGTCTGGAACTGCGGTTCCAGGGTGCGGACGCGCCACGTCCGCGACCCGTCCGGCTTCTTCCACGTCACCCTTCGCTCGGGGACGATCGCGGACGTGACCTGGATGCCGTCGATGCGGGTCGACAGGGACCAACTGTCCTGCACGAAGCGCTCGGTGCCGGACGACGGCGAGTCGTCCGGCAGTGCCCCGACCCGCCCGGCAAGGGCCTCGAGGACTTCGGCGGCGGGCCTGTCCGAGTGGCGCAGTGGCAGTGGTTCCGGCGTCACGGCGTACGCGGGCTGCGCTGCCGGGCCGGACACCTGGGGAACCACCACCGCGAAGGCCGCCGCCGCTGCTGCCACCGCGACAGCCAGGCCCCACGCGCGGGCCCCTGAGCGCCGGAGCCGCGCCGCTCCGTCCTCGCGGGGTGTCCGCAGGGTCCTCTCCAGCAAGGTCCCCCGTTCGGCTGCGGTCAGGAGCTCCGCCCGACCCATGGCCGGATCCAGGGCCCGGAATCGCTCGTCGGTGTCATGCATCGGATCCACCCCATGTCGGCCTCGGCAACGCGCTGTTCTGAGTGCCCTGTGACGGTCGCTCGATCGCGGCGGGGTGCGAGGCGACCCGTCGGCGCAGACGCTTGCGCGCACGATGCAGGCGGACCTGGAAGGTGGCGGACGAGCACCCGAGGACGCACGCCGCGTCCTTCGGCGTCAGCTCCTCCCACAGTGCCAGACGCAGCACCTCTTGGTCGGACTCGCTCAGGCCGTCGAACGCCTGCGCCAACTGGAGACGATCCGCGACGACGTCCGCGTGATCACCGACATCTTCCCTGGGCTGGACGGCAAGCACTTCCAGCAGACCTGCGCGCCGCTGGTCGGCACGGTGGGCGTTGGCCAGGGTCCGCCGTGCCACGCCGTACAGCCACGGCAGCACGTCGAAGGCCGGCGCCTCGTCGAACCTGCGCCACGCGACGAGGAACACCTCGGCGACCACGTCCCTCGCCTGGTCAGGGTGGATGCGACGACGCACGTACGCTTCGACCGCAGGGTAAGTCGCCCTGTACACACTGGTGAAGCGCTGCTCATCGGTTGTTGTGTCCACATCGCCTCCATCCTGTCTATGTCCGGTCGCGGCGCCCGCTTACAGGCCGGGTTCGAAATCTTCCGGCACGTCATAGGCGACCACGGGTTCGGGCGCTCCGGGCTCCTACGGCTAGTCTCTGTGCTGTCGGGGCGCAGCCGGGTGGCACCGCCCAGGCGGCGGCCGGTGGGGCCGGGGAAGGACGGACGTGGACTTCGAGCCGATCCTGCGCGCCGAACACGCCTTTCAGCAGGGCCTGTCCGCGCAGGAGATCCAGGCCGTCGCCGGCCGCGCCTTCGGGGCCGCGGCCCGGGTCGTCTCGGCCGTGGAGCTGGGCCTGGGCATGTACAACAACACGTACCGCCTCACACTGGCCGGGCGGCGACGGCCGGTGATCCTGCGCGTCGCACCGGAGCCACGCAGGCAGTTCCTCTCCGAGCGGGAGCTGATGCGCAACGAGTACGCGAGTGTGCCGTGGCTGTCGGTGGTCGCGCCGTTGATGCCGCGCGTGATCGCCGCCGACTGGTCGCACGAGGTGATCGGGCGGGACTGGATGGTGCAGAGCCTGCTCGACGGCGTGCCGGCGCCGGGCCACCTGGACGCATACCCCCGATCGGCCTGGCCGGGCTTCTTCCGGCAACTGGGCGCGGTGGCCAGGACGGTGCACTCGGTGCGGGGCCCGCACTTCGGGCCGGTCACCGGTCCCGGGTACGCCACGTGGAGCGAGGCGGTCGTCGCCTCGCTCGAGGACATCGCCACCGACCTCGACGGCCTCGGCCTGGACGCGGCGGATCTCCGCAAGGTGGCCGCGCTCGCCATGGAGCGCCGTGCGGTGCTCGACGAGGTCACCGAGCCACGCATGCTCGCCGGCGACCTGTGGACCGTGAACGTCCTGATCGCCGAGGGTTCTCCCGAGCCCCGGATCACCGGGGTCCTGGACCTGGACCGGACCTTGTGGGGCGACCCGGCGGCGGACTGGACGATCCACATGGCGCGGGCCAGGCCCGGCAGCGAGCGGGACGCGTTCTGGGACGCCGACGGCTACGGCTCGCCGGCGGACTCACCCGCCGCGGTGTGGCGCTCCCACGTGTACCGGGCGCGTCACATCGGTGCGATCCGGCTGGAACACCATCGCCTGGGCAACACCGACGGCGTCCACGGCACCTACGAAGACCTGGCGGCCGTGGCGGCGGAACTGGCCTGACGTTCGAGCCCGGCCGGGCGCGTACAAGCGGCCCTTTCCGGTGCCGGCGAGGGCGGGCGAGATGACGTGCCGGGCGCTGCACCCCGGGGCCGGCAGAATGCGTCAGTGGTCGTCCCAGTGGCCGTCGTGCGCTGCGTGACGGTGCCCGTCGTGGACGTAGTCGACGTGGTCCCCGTGCGGCACGGCGACGTGGCCGCAACCCTCGGCGTGCTGATGGCCGTGCCCTTCGTGGGCCACGTGGGCCGCAGCATTGCATTCGTCGATGTGGTCGCCGTGGGTGCGGTGGATGTGACCGTCGTGGGCGTAGTCGACGTGGTCCCCGTGCGGCACGGCGACGTGGCCGCAACCTTCGCCATGAGCGTGCTCGTGCCGATCGTGCGGACGGTGCTGGCCTGTGCTCTCCATCAGGGCCCCTTCCATGACGCCTCGCATGCGAACGCGTCGCCGGTTGTTCGTCACCGGTAGAGCATCGACAACCGATAAGCATCGTATCGCCCGATATGCGCCATTCACACACCTCGATGGTGACGCAACGACCTTCAGGGTGCCCTTTGCCCGACCCCTGTCGATAGTGGTATTCATTTTCATCTAAGCTGCCGGTGTGCGTGTGGCCTTGCGCCCACCCGGCAACGCCCCTTCGCAGCCCTTGGAGGCTTCCGTCATGTCCCAGTCCTCTCCCCGTCTCGCCATCCTGCTGACCGGTGCCGCATCACTCGGTCTGCTGGCCGGCTGCGGCGGTTCCTCCGACGGTGCTGCGAGCACCAAGAGCAGCGCTTCCGCGTCCAGGGTCTCCGTCGTCGCCTCCACCGACGTCTACGGCGACATCGTCGAGCGGATAGGAGGCGACCGGGTCGACGTCACGTCGATCATCAGCGATCCCGACCAGGACCCGCACTCCTACGAGGCCGACACCCGCAACCAGCTGGCCCTGTCCGAGGCGAAGATCGTGGTGGAGAACGGCGGAGGGTACGACGACTTCATCGACCGGATGCTGAAGAGCGGCAACGCCTCCGCGGACGTCATCAACGCCGTCGAGGTCTCGGGCCGGACCGCTCCGGCCGGCGGGGAGCTCAACGAGCACGTCTGGTACGACTTCCCCTCGGTGAGCAAGATCGCCGACCACGTTGCCGATGCCCTGGGCAAGGCGGACCCGGACCACGCCGGCACCTTCACCAAGAACGCCGCCGCCTTCAAGAAGAGCCTCACCACGCTGGAGAACAAGGAGGCTTCCCTGAAGTCCGCACACAACGGCGAGGGCGTGGCGATCACCGAGCCCGTGCCGGGTTACCTGCTCGCAGCGTCCGGCCTGGTCAACCAAACCCCCGAAGAGTTCAGCGAGGCCGTCGAGGAGGGCGGCGACGTGTCCGCCAAGGTGCTCAAGGCCACCCTGGACCTCTTCCCCGGCAAGAAGGTCAAGGCCCTGGTCTACAACGAGCAGACCTCCGGCGCCCAGACGGAGAAGGTGAAGTCGGCGGCCGAGGCGGCCGGTGTGCCCGTGGTACCCGTCACCGAGACCCTGCCCGCGGGCAAGGACTACCTGACGTGGATGAACGACAACGTCGACGCCCTCGTCGACGCCCTGAACAAGTGACCCGGCGGCCCTCGCCGTCGGTCCCCGGACCCCGCACGGGCAACTCGCACGTTGACGGCAGGCCGGGGCCGCTGATCCGGATGAGGAAGGGCGGTCTCCGGTACGGGGACCGCACCCTCTGGAAGGATCTCGATCTGGACGTGGCGCCCGGGGAGTTCTGGGCGGTGCTCGGACCGAACGGCTCCGGCAAGACGAGTCTCGTCCAGGCCCTTCTGGGGCGCCGGCCGCTCTCCTCAGGCACCCTGCACGTGCTCGGCGACGAGCCCCGTCAGGCTGCGCCCCACATCGGGTACGTGCCCCAGCAGGGGACGGCCATGGCGCACGACATGGTGCGGGCGCGTGATCTGGTGGGTTTCGGCCTGGACGGACACCGGTTCGGGCTCCGCCGGCGCGACGCCGCCACCCGGCGGCGCATCGACGCCGTCCTGGACGCCGTCGGCGCTTCGGCCTACGCGAACGCGCCCCTTGGCACCCTCTCGGGCGGCGAACGGCAGCGCGTCCGCATAGGGCAGGCACTTGCCACCGACCCCCGCGTGCTGCTGTGCGACGAGCCCACGCTCTCCCTGGACCTCCACCACCAGCGGGCGGTGACCGAGCTCATCGACCGAAGGCGCCGGGACCACGGGACCGCCGTGGTGTTCGTGACCCATGAGATCAACCCTGTGCTCGACCTGGTGGACCGGGTGCTCTACCTCGCCCCGCAAGGGCACCGCACCGGCGCCCCGGAGGACGTGCTGACGTCGCGATCCCTGTCGGCCCTGTACGGCGCGCACGTCGACGTCCTGCGGGTGCGGGGCAGGATCGTCGTCGTCGGTACCCATGACCAGCAGGCCTTGCACCACCCGGGACTTGACGCCGCGGACGCACACGAAACCGACGGAGCACACCCATGACGGCCGCCGAGATGTGGCAGCAGATGTTCAACTTCCAGGACTACGGCGCCCTGCTCGGCCTGGTGCGCAACTCCCTCATCGTGGGGGGCGCGCTGGGCCTGGTCGGCGGACTGACCGGGGTCTTCGTGGTCCTCCGCGACCTGCCCTTCGCCGTACACGGGATCAGCGAACTGTCCTTCGCGGGCGCCTCCGCGGCCCTGCTGCTCGGGGTGAACGTGGTGGCCGGCTCGATCGTCGGATCGCTCATCGCCGCCGTGGCGATCGGCGTACTGGGCTCCCGCGCCCGGGACCGCAACTCGATCATCGGCATCCTGATGCCGTTCGGGCTCGGCCTCGGCGTCCTCTTCCTCGCGCTCTACAAGGGCCGTTCGGCCAACAAGTTCGGCCTGCTGACCGGCCAGATCGTGGCCGTCGACGATCCGCAGACCGGGTGGATGCTCACCCTGTCCGCGCTGGTGCTGATCGCCCTCGCCGTCATCTGGCGCCCCCTGGCCTTCACCAGCGCCGACGCGCACGTCGCCGAAGCACGCGGCCTGCCCGTCCGCGGGCTGTCCGTGGCCTTCATGCTCCTCCTGGGAATCACGATCGCCCTGTCGGTGCAGGTCGTCGGGGCCCTCCTGGTCCTCAGTCTGGTCGTCACCCCTGCCGCTGCGGCCGGCCGGGTCACCGCCTCCCCCGTGCTCCTGCCGTTGCTGAGCGTGCTCTTCGCCGTCCTCGCCGTCGAGAGCGGCATCCTCCTCGCCCTCGGCAGCAGCATCCCCATCAGCCCCTACGTCACGACCATCTCGTTCCTCGTCTACGCCACGTGCCGGACCGTCGGAACACGACGCGCTCGACACGGGCGGACGACCCGCACGGTGAGGGCGGTTGCCGGCGGACCCGTACGCAGCTGAAATCCACCCGGTGACGGCAAGCTTCCTGCTGTCGAGTCAGGTCGACCGGCGATCGGACGATCCGCGGGCACCGGCCTGGCCCTACGGCCGGACGTGACGGTCGGCGTCCTCGGCCGCGGGCACGTTCCAGCTGGCCAGGATGCGCAGCTTCTCCTCCGACGGCGAGCCCCGGTCGGCCCTGAAGACGATGACGCTCTGGCCCTTGCCGCCGGGCAGGGCCATCGTCTCGTAGTGCAGGCTCATCTCGCCCACGGTCTCGTTGAAGAACCGCTTCACGCCGTACGAGTGCTCGTACAGCCGGTACTCCGCCCAGTACCGCGCGAACTCCGGCGAGGCCACCGCGATCTCCCCCACGAGCTGCTCCAGCACAGGGTCCGCAGCCCGGTCCGCGGCGACCTGGCGCAGCGCCGCCGCGACCTGGGGCGCGATCCTGTTCCACTCGGGGTAGACGGTCCTGGCCCGGGGGTTGAGGAACGTCCAGCGGGCGAGGTTGCGCTCCTTGACGGGCATGGCGTCGAAGTCGTCGATGAGGAGCCTGGCGGTGTGGTTGACCGCCAGCACCTCCAGTCGCGGCCCGTGCACCATGGCGGGCAGGTCGAGCGCGTGCACCAGGGCGACGACGCCCGGCCTGGCCTTCGCCGGGGGCGGCGTCGAGGGGGTGGGCCGGCTTCCCGCGTTCCGCACCAGCGTGCGGAAGTGCGCGCACTCCAGCTGGTCGAGCTGGAGCGCCTTCTCCACCGCTGCGAGGACCTCCTCGGAGATGCGGCCGATCCGCCCCTGTTCCAGCTTCGTGTAGTAGGCCACGCTCACGCCGGCGAGGGCCGCGACCTCCTCGCGCCGGAGTCCCGGCACCCGTCGGCTGCCGTAGCCGACCGGCAGTCCCGTCCGCCCGGGGTCGATCGCCGCCCGCCGGGAGACGAGGAAGTCCCGCAAGGCCCTCTCAGCGTCCATACCCCAGGTATAGCCGAGCCCCGCCTCCGTGGGGCCCCGAAGGTGGCTCTGCGAGTAGCACCCTCAGCACGGTCACGCTCCCTCTTCGCCGGGGGCCCCGCACCTGGTGCAGTCGAAGACGGAAGTTCTCCCCGTCCGACGTCGCCCCACCAGGAGACAGGCATGCCTTTCATCGTTCCCGCCCTCGCCGCAGCCGGCCCCGACGCGCCGGTCGAGCTCACGACCATCGAGCGCCGTGACCCGGGCCCTCACGACGTCGTCATCGACATCGCGTACACCGGCATCTGCCACACCGACATCGCCCTCCTGCGCAACCACTGGATGGAGGGCCTGTTCCCCATGGTCCCAGGCCACGAGATCACCGGGACCGTCGTCGCGACCGGCCCGGACGTCACCCGGTACGCCGTCGGGGACCCGGTGGGCGTCGGCTGCTACGTCGACTCCTGCCGCACGTGCGTGAACTGCCTCGCGGGCGAGGAGCAGCACTGCCTCAAGGGTGAGGTCCTCACCTACGGCGCGCTCGGCTACGACGAGCGGCCCACCTTCGGCGGTTACAGCAGGAGGATCGTCGTGGACGAGCACTACGTCCTCCGCATCCCCGACGGACTCGCCCTGGACGTCGCCGCCCCGCTGCTCTGCGCGGGGGTCACGATGTACGCGCCGCTGCGCCGCTGGGGCGCGGCGGCGGGCAGGAAGGTCGCCGTCGTCGGCATGGGCGGCCTCGGGCACATCGGGGTGAAGATGGCGCACGCGATGGGCGCGGAGGTCACCGTGCTCAGCCGGAGCCTGTCCAAGCGCGAGGACGGTCTGCGGTTCGGAGCGGACGACTACGTGTCCACCGAGGACGGCTCCTACGTCCGGGATCACGGGCAGGGCTTCGACCTGATCGTCAACACGGTGTCGGGCGGCATCGACACCAACGCCTACCTCGCACTGCTGCGCCTGGACGGCGTGCTGGTCAACGCGGGCGTCACCGCCGAGGCCGCCACCTTCCAGGGCATGCTGCTCGGCAGCCCGCGCCGGATCATCACCTCGACGAAGAACGGCAGCATCCGCGAGAACCAGGAGATGCTCGACTTCTGCGCGAGCCACGGCATCGCCGCGGACATCGAGACCGTGCCCGCGGACCAGGTCAACACCGCTCTGGAGCGTCTGGACCGCGGCGACGTGCGCTACCGCTTCGTCATCGACGTCTCCACCCTCGGGGCGTCGGAGTAGGTGACGGGCGAGTGGGGGGGGACGGGATCACTCGGCGGGGCCCGGGTGCGGCGTGATCCGGGTGTTGGTGATGTGCTCGTAGACGATCGAGGAACGCACGTCCGCGATCTCGGGGCGTTGGGTGAGCCGGTCGATGACGAACGCGTAGAGCGCGTTGTTGTCGGGGACGGCGACGTGGATGAGGAAGTCCTCCGTGCCCGAGGTCACGTAGACGCCGAGCGTGTCGGGCAGCGCGCTGACCCAGGTGCGGAAGCTCTCGATGACCGTGCGGGACGGGGGCCGGACCCGCACCGCGATGAGGGCCTGGACCGGGCGGCCGATCGCCGCGAGGTCGACGTCGAGGATCGCGCCCCGGATGATGCCGCGCCGGCGCAGTGCCCGGGTGCGGTCGAGGGCGGTGGTGGGAGAGACCCCGACCGCCGCGGCCACCTCCCTGTTGGTCTTCCGTGCATCCGACTGCAGTTCCCGCAGGATCGCCGTATCAATCTCGTCCAGCGCCACCGAAATCCGCCCTTCTCCGATACATGTACGGATGCTTTGCATCAGCTTCGTACGAGTGCCTAGCATTTCAGCAGTCCACCCGTACTTGATACCCCGAGGAGTCCGCAGATGGGTGAGTTGCACGAGGCCCGCCAGGACATGCCCGGCCCGGCGGTCGGCTTCGCACCGGAGGAGGTGGACCTGGACCTGTCGACCCGCGACGCGCGACTGAAGTGGGTGGTGGTGGTCGACGAGGCACTGCCGGCGGGCAGGGCGTCGAACGCCGCAGTCTGCGTGGCGGCCCCGACGGCGGCCCGGGTTCCCGGACTGCTCGGCGTGGACGTCACCGACGCCGAGGGCAACGTCCATCCGGCCCTGCCCTGGGTGGGCTGCACGGTGCTGACCGCCGACGCTGCCGCACTGCGCGCGATCCGCGCCAAGGCCGGCGCCTCCGCGGACGTGTTCGTCGCCGACATGCCGGCCGCCGCCCAGCGCACGCTGGTCTACACCGACTACCGCGACGCCGTGGGCAGGACGTCGGCCGAGGCGATGGAGTACTGCGCGGTGAGCATCGTCGGCCCGCGCAACCGCGTCAACAAGATCGTCGGCAGGCTCCCGTTGATGTCCTGACGTCACGCGCGCGGAAGCGACCCCTTGGGCCCGGGGGCACTGGGCGCCGGCGGCATGCGGCGCGCCCGGGTGAGGGGGCGCCGCCGCGCGCCCTTCGCGGTTGCTGTTGCAGGCTGGGGTTATGCGCACCGAGGGGCCGCCGGTGATCGTGGAACCGCCGGTCGACGGACGAAGGGTCGCGATCCGGGGCGAGTACTTCGGGACCGCGCACTCCCTGGCGGACCTGTTGCGGTTCCTGTGGCTCGCCGGGTACGACGCGGGGACGGTCAGCTTGACCGACCCCGGTCAGGTGGAGTGGCGTGGGGGTGGCCCGGAGGCATGGTGATGCCGCCCGGCGCATCCGTGGGGTGGGAGCGGGGTCAGCGCGGCGAGGTGTAGCGGGAGCCCGGCCGTAGCCGTACCGCCCTGACGCGCTGCTGTTCGGTGAGCCTGTCGTCCTGGCAGTCCCCGCAGAGTTCGTGCCGGCCTTGGTCGGTGATGACGGTTCCCCAGCCGAAGCAGGCTCCGCATTCGCGGGCCAGGTCGACGTTCGCGCGGGGAGTGGGGTAGGGCAACCCCTCTGCTCCTCGGGTCATGAGACACCCCTCTGCACTGCTCCCGGAGATTTTGCGTGGTTATTACCCATTCGCCAGGACATACACCCATTCCGGGGCATTTCTGAGTCAGCGGCCCCTCCTCCCCCGCTACCGGGCTCGGCGCAAACGGCGTGCACTCCACTGCGCGAGGGGCTGCAGGGCCGCGATGAGCGCCTGGCCGTCGGGGGCGAGGGCGTAGCGGACCTGCACCGGGGTGCTCGGGATGACGGAGCGCTCGATGAGGCCCTCGGCCTCGAGTTCCTTCAGGCGCTGGGCGAGCAGTCGGTCGGAGATCCCGGCGATGACGGCGCGGTACTCGCCGAAGCGGCGCGCGCCCTGGGCCGCCGCGGCCAGGATCGCGCCCGTCCAGCGGCGTCCGACGAGCTCGACGGCGCCTTGGAAGCTCGGGCACGCCTCATCGTGGACCGAGCCGCGCTCCAGGCGCAGCGGCTGGGGGCTGATCATCTCGTGGGATCCCGTGGTCATCCTTCGGAGCGTAGCCCCGCTCTGCCGACCGGGCGGGCCTCGTGCCTGGTAAGGCCGGTACCAGGAAGGGCCTTCCCTGGCGGGCGGCCTCCGAGGACCAGGCGTGCGGACGCCCCCCGAGCACGACGCGCACGCCGGTTCCGGGAGCTGTCGCAGGCACCGCGGCGAGCAGTGGTCACGGACGCATGATGAGTGCTGTCGCCGGCTTCCGAGGTGGCAGCATGCGGTGTCATGGCGGATGACAGCAGCGGTGGATTTCAGGCAGGCCGGACAGGACTCATCGTCAGGATCCCGGACGCCGAGCCGGCCGTCCGCGCATGGCGTGAACGGTTCGATCCGTCAGCCCAAGCAGGAGTACCAGCACATGTCACGGTGCTCTTCCCGTTCCTCGACGAGAACCGAATAGATGCGCGTGTCCACTCGGCTCTCACTGATGTTCTCGGCAGCCGTCACGCCTTTGACCTGCGGTTTGACAGCTGTGGGCGGTTTCCGGGAGTGCTGTATCTCGCTCCTGAGCCCGACGCGCAGTTGCGGCTGCTCACTGAGGTGATCGCCGAGCGGTGGCCCGAAGCCCCTCCCTACGGAGGCCAGTTCAGCGAGATCGTGCCGCACCTGACCGTCGCTGACGGTCAGGACGATGAAGTTCTGGATCAGATTGAGGCCGAACTGCTCAGCAAGCTCCCCTTCACGTCCCGGGTCTCATCAGTCGACCTCATCGTGCATGACGGTGCGAATTGGCAAGAACGGGCGTCGTTCGCGCTCCTTGAATGAACGGGCCGTAAGCTGGCCGGCCCGCAACGAGCGGCGGACCAGAGACTCGTGCGGCCGCCGACCTGGAGTCACGTCCGCGCGTCGAGGCGGTGCTGCAAGCGACCGTTCGGGCCGAAGACGTCCATCAGGTACCCCTTGTTCAAGGAGACCCCTTCCTCACGCCGCAGGAAATCGGTGATCGATCCCTTGAGCTCCTCGAAGGGCTCGGGATCATCGTCCGAGTTGTGCGTCCACACCGTCACCAGGGGAACCCCGCCAGGGCCGGAACCGCACAGAAGCCCGTACACGTCCGTCACTCCGCCGGAATGGCGGTAGTGCTCGGCCAACTGGACCGCGGGATCAGGCGCGACCGTGGAGGTGACCGTCGGGCCAGGGGTGTAGCCATCGGTGGCGGAAGCACTGTGCTCGGTACAGCCGGCAGCAGGGTGACAGATCCAGCACAGGCCAGGGCCACGCGGGCGATTCTCTTCATCGCATGATATTCACCCGGTCACGAGGGGGCGCACCGGCATTCCGCGGGTCTCGAACGCGGGATTGGCTGGGAGTGATCGACACCAAGCGGACGTTGGCGCGATCTTTGGCCGCCGCCCGGCGGGGGAAGGTGGAGGTTCAGCCGGTGCAGCCGGGGACGGGAACGGGCCCGCCGCAGTTGTCCGGGCGGTTGTTGCGCACCGTGGAGCCGGTCAGCGTCACCGTGCCGTCCTTGTTGTAGACGCCACCGCCTTCGGTTCCGGCGGTGTTGTCGCCCACCGTGGAACCGATCAGCGTCACCGTGCTGTTGATGTCGTTCCAGATGCCGCCGCCGACGGTTCCCGTGGTGTTGTCGCCCACCGTGGAACTGGTCAGCGTCACCCTGCTGTTGAAGATGTTGTAGATGCCGCCCCCGGCCCTTGCCGCCGTGTTGTCGCGCACCGTGGAGCCGGTCAGCGCCGCCGTGCCGTTGAAGTTGTTGTAGATGCCGCCGCCGTCGATGGTCGACGTGTTGTGCTCCACGGTGGAGCCGGTCAGCCGCACGGTGCCGAAGTTGATGATGCCGCCACCGGAGTGCGAGGTGTTGTCGCGCACCGTGGAGCCGGTCAGCGTCACCGTGCTGTTGACGTCGTTGTAGATGCCGCCACCCGGGCCTGCCGTGTTGTGCTCCACCGTGGAGCCGGTCAGGTCCAGCGTGCCCCCGTTGTTGCGGATGCCGCTGCCGGTGCCGTTGGTGATGGTCAACGTGTCCAGTCGCACCCGGACGGCTCCGGTCACGGTCACGGTGGAGCCGGCTTTGTTGCCGTCGAGGACGGCGGGTTTGAGGCCGATCAGGGTCAGGTCCTTGGTGATGGTGAAGGGGCCGGTGCAGGTCCCGCTCACCAGGAGCGCCGCGCCCGGGGCGGCGCTGTCGATGGCCGGCTGCAGGGCTATGGGGTTGCCGCGGCAGTCCACCACGGTGAGTTGGCCGGCCGCGGCCGGGATCGCCCCGACCAGGCCGCCCGCGCCCGACGCCGCCGCCAGCACCGTCGACGACAGCGCAGCACGAACTGATCCCTTGAGCATGCAGCTTCTCCTGTCTCCGCGCGGGGCACGCCCGGGCTCCTGCACGGCCATCGCACCCACACCCGAAGACCACCGGTGCCCCGGTGGTGTGGGAGGCACGCCGACGTCAGGCCTCACACCCCCCGAACGGCCCGGGACAATGACCCGTGCGGCCGAAGGGCGGCCCCAGGCGACTTCGGTCCGGCGCCGGCGCTGGTTTCGAGCACCTCAGAAGCCGTCGTGGTGGGCCGTCGGCTGGACGCGGGGGCGTAGGCGCTCGCCTTGGGGCCCGTACATGATCAGGTATTCGACCGGCGCGCCGAGACCCGCGTTGGCGAATCCATGAGGGGTGCGGGTGTCGAACTCGGCGACCTCCCCTGAGGTCAGGACGAGGTCATGGTCGCCGAGTGCCAGCCACAGCCGCCCGGACAGCACGCAGAGCCATTCGTATCCTTCGTGCGACGACTGGCGCGGCCGTAGGGGCTGTTCGCCGGTGGCCGGCAGGACGTGCTTGTGCGCGTGCAGGCCTCCGACATAGCGGGTCAGCGGCAGTACGGCCTTGTCGTCCACCGCGCGCTGCACCGGGCGGGACGGCCGCTGCGCGGGGGCCTCGGCCGTGCCGGCCAGAGCGTCCAGGGAGACGCCATACGCCTTCGCCAGGCGCAGCAACAGTTCCAGATTCGGTCTGCGCAGGCCGTTCTCGACCCGTGACAGCGTGCTGGAGGCGATCCCGGTTGCCCGGCTGACCTCGGAGAGCGTGTCCCCGCGCTTCTCGCGCGCGTCCCGCAGCCGCGGCCCCATGGCGGCCAGGACCGCGGCGACGTCGTCCGCCATTCCACTTCGCCTCCCTCGTGTGTCCGTCCTGACCTGCCATTTTGCCAGTTTGTCAACGCGGCTCGCATCCCCGCCCGTCGACAGCGCATGATCGACGCGTACCGCGGCCACCGGGGAACCCGAGGAGAAGCCATGCACCAGCCCACGCCGTCCGGCGACCTGCGCCACCACACCGTCGACGCACCTGCCGGACGGCTGCACCTGGTCGAGCAAGGCAGCGGGCCGCTGGTCCTGCTCGTCCACGGCTTCCCCGAGTCCTGGTACTCCTGGCGCCACCAGCTCCCGGCCCTGGCGGCGGCGGGATACCGGGCGGTGGCAATGGACGTGCGCGGCTACGGTCGCTCCTCCAGGCCGACCGAGACGAGCGAGTACCGCATGCGCGCCCTGGTGGACGACAACGTCGCCCTGGTGCACGCGCTGGGCGAGGAGACAGCGGTGGTCATCGGCCACGACTGGGGCGCGAACATCGCCGCCGCTTCCGCCCTGCTGCACCCCGACGTCTTCCGCGCCGTGGGCCTGCTCAGCGTCCCCTACACCCCGCCCGGCGGTCCGCGCCCCAGCGACGTCTTCGCGCGGATGGGTGGAGACCAGGAGTTCTACGTCTCCTACTTCCAGCAGCCGGGCCGGGCCGAGGCCGAGATCGAGCCCGACGTCCGGGGCTGGCTCGCGGGCTTCTACGCCGCCCTGTCCGCCGGCACCATGCCGGCCCCGGGACAGCCCGACCCGCACTTCGTCAGCGCAGGCGGAACCCTGCGCGACCGCTTCCCCGCCGACCGGCTCCCCTCGTGGCTCACCGAGGCCGACCTCGACCACTACGCCGGGGAATTCGAGCGCACCGGCCTCACGGGAGCACTCAACCGCTACCGCAACATGGACCGCGACTGGGAGGACCTCGTCCAGTTCAACGGCGTCCCCCTGACCCAGCCGTCCCTGTTCATCGGCGGCACCCTGGACGCCTCCACCACCTGGTTGTCCGACGCGATCGACGCCTACCCGACCACTTTGCCCGGCCTGGTCTCCTCCCACCTCCTGGACGACTGCGGCCACTGGCTCCAGCAGGAACGGCCCCAGGAGGTCAACCACCTGCTGACCAACTGGCTCGCGGCACTGCCTCAGCCGGCACTCCTGCGATAGCGGATCAGCGCGCCGGCGAGGCCGAAGCGGGCGAGGAAATGCTGCACCCAGCTTGGCTGCCGCTACTCGCCGACGGGATACGAAGCCCCGTTCAGTGGCCGCCGCTGGACCCGACGTGGAACCTGGTCAGGGTGAACACGATGATGAGGTCGAGAACCATCACAGGAATCGCCCATGCGGGGTAATACGGAACGAACATGAACTGGGTGATCAAACTGATCCCCGCCACCGCTGCGCCGGCCCCGCGACCCCAGCTCTTGTTCATCAGGACACCGAAACCGGCGACGACGAGCGCCACTCCGATGACGAGGTGGATGACTCCCCAGGCGGTCAGGTCGAACTGGTAGGCGTAGTGGGACGACGTGACGAACAGCGTGTCCTTCGCAATGGCGGTCGCACCCATGAGGATGCTGAGCGGCCCGCTCAGCATCAGCAGGGACGCGGCGGCCACGGACACGCCACTGAGCATTTCGCCGCCGCCGGGGCCCCCGTTTCCTTGCCGCGCTGTGGGCATCGCTGTCATGACCGCCGCCTTTCCTGTACGGCGCGGTCACCGGCGCACACTGCTTGTACGAGAGCGGCCACGCTGTCTCTGACAGCATCACCACAAACGTTCGCCACCGCGACCGGATGGGTCGGGCGAAGCCGACCGGATTCGAACCGATGTCCTCACGATTTTGGAGACCGCGCGCGACTACCTCTGCGCTACGGCTTCGCCCGGCTGGGATCCTAGTCCCTCCGGCCATGCGCGCAGCGTACGGGCACTTCCCCGTCAGAACCCCGTACGTTCCGGGCCCGTTGGTGCGTGTCAGCGGCTTGTCCGTAGCCATCTGCGTCCGCGTCTGAGAACCGCGACGGACGGGGTCGTCGTCATCGACATGGAACGAGGTGTTCGAGCCCGCCGAATGAGCCTCAGGGAACCAGGTCAAGACGCCGGCATCAGGGCACGTAGGTAACGGCGCCGGAAGAACCGCTGTGCCAAGAGCAACGCCGGGAACAGCAGCCGCCATGGTCCGTGGGGAGCGGCACGGGTCAGGGAGCGAATCGTCAGTGCGACCGTACCGTCGGGTGAGCGGTGGACGACGAAGGACTCCTCGCCACGGACAGGATGCCCGGGCAGAGTGCCATAGGCGAAGCCGCAACGGTCCGGCATGTCGACCACCGCCACGACCCGCACGGGCTCCCGCACCACGAACGGGCCGAAGCCTGCGGTGATCCGGTACTCGGCTCCCTCGGCGACCTTCTCCCCGGCGTTGTCACGGCCCGTGACGGTGAAGCCGCTTCGCCGCTTCACACCCCAGCGCAGAACGGCGTCCGCCGCGGCGCGCCAGTCCGCGTCCCCACGTCCGATGACGACGGTGCGCGAGAAGGGCCGCAGACCCGTGCCCTCCCCCGACCACTGCTGCTCCGCGGGACGCGTCGCTCCGACAGCGCCGTAGTTGAGCGCACCACTCGAAGGGCGGCTCGTACTGCGCTCAGGCATGAGACTCCAACCGAACAGTGAACGGTGATGGGTCCAAGACGTGGCCCGCCCGCAAAATGACCTGTCCCGGGCCATGGGAGCACGGTACAGCTCGGTTTAGAGCTGCTCCCACGTGCTGTCCCCGACCGCGTGGCATCAGTCCTCGTCACCGAGTCCCATACGCCGCCTGAGGCGGCTGCGAAGGAGCCGGAGCCGTACCGAGCCGGGTTGCCCCGTCCTGCGGCAGCATCCGGAAGCGCGTCTCCTCTCGGAAGTGCACGGCTCGCCGCCCGGTTCGAGCTCGTCGCGCAGCCGCCGCAGGCTACGCCGCCGCCGATGTCACGGGGTGACGACGGCCAGCGACGGCAGGGCGTCGAGAGGACCGTCGGCGTCGGGACGGCTCATCGCCGCCACGGCTCCGACGACACCGAACAGGAGCGCTCCGGCCGCTGCCGCGCGCCCGTGACGGATGCCCGGCGGTCCGAGCGCGACGGCCAGTGCGCCCAGCACGAGGAGGGTGCCGAGCTGCAGCACGAGCTTGTCGTCGGTGACGAACGAGCGGATCGCCCAGTCCTTCACCGCGGCGGGAGTGCGGTCGATCGCCGCTCCTCCCACCGCCACCACCGGCCCGGCCTGCTGCCGCACCACCCCGGCGACGGCGGCCAGCAGACCGGAAAGCGCGGCCGGGCCGCCACGTGCCAGGTGCTGCTTGCTGTGGATCCTCACGCAAGTGATGCGCCACCCAGGCGGCCCCGCGATTGGTGCACCACCCAATCGAGTGAAGCGACGCGTCCCCGGAAGTGCGGAACAGGTGGGCCGCGCAGGCAGGTGCGGCCTCGACCGAGGCCGTGCCACGACGGGTTCGTCGCCGGGTCGCGCACCGGTCGAGGGCCGCAGGCGTGGGCGCCGGCACGTCGTCGTGTCGGCCGCGGTCGGGTTCCCCCAGGCGGGAGCATGGTGGCACGGTCGTCGTCCGCGGTGCCCCTGTCCGGGCAGACGCTCGTGGCGAGCCGCGGAGGCGATCAGGGAGGGTGCGGTGTCGGACGATGCTGACGAGGGACGGCGTTGGGCGTCGCAGCCGGGCTTCTGGCGGCAGGTCGTCGATCATCTGGGGGCATCGCTGGCCGTGGTCGACCCTGCGGGCCGGGTCGTCGCGGTCAACCCGGCCGCCGAACGGCTGCTGGCACGCGCCTCCGACGCGATGGTCGGCGAGGACTTCCACGACCTCGTGCACCGGCACACGGATCGTGAGCGCACCGGGGCCCGGTGCAGGCTGCTCGAAGCGCTGACCCTCAAGGGTGCGGGGCGTGCGGACGGCGACAGGTACCTGTGCGATGACGGCAAGTTGGTCGAGGTCTCCTGGTCCGCCGCTCCGGTGACGGACGGTACCTCGTTCAAGGGCACCGTGATGCTGTTCGCCGGCCTCACCAACCACGGCAGTGAACGTGCCGAGCAGATGCACGCCTTGGAGGACCTGACCGGCCGCCTGACGCTGGTCGCGCAGATCACCGCGGTGCTCGGCCAGACCCTCGAGACCGACGAGGCGCTCGCCCGCCTGGGGCGCCTGCTGGTCCCCGGACTCGCCGACTGGGTGGCGGTCGACCTGCTCGTCGACGACAGCGAGACGCACCGGGTGGCGGTCACCGGACCGGAGGGCCGGGACCGTGGGCAGGAAGGCTGGAGCGCCCGCCTCCCCTCGGCGGGCGAGTCCCGTTCCCCGCTGGTCCAGGCCGTGCGCGGGGCGGTGCCCGTCCTGCAGGACCCGGCCGGTGCGGCCGCACGGCCGGACTCGCCGCTGGCCGCCCTGCACAACGGCTTCCTCCAGTCGGTGGGCGCCGCATCGGCACTCACCGTGCCGCTGGGCTCGGGGAGGAATTCCACCGGTGCCCTGACCCTGGTCCGCACCGACCCCGCCGCCCCCTTCGGCAACGACGACCTGCAGCTCGTCGTGGACATCGGCCGCCGGGTCGGCCAGATCCTGGAGAACACGCGCCGGTTCGGCCGTCAACGAGACGTCGCCGAAGCCATGCAACGCAACCTGCTCACGCCCCTGCCCCAGCCCGGACGCCTGCTCATGTCCGCGCGCTACGAGCCCGCACCCGCCGCGTCCCAGGTCGGCGGCGACTGGTACGACGCGTTCCAGCTCAAAGACGGCGCGACCGCATTGGTCATCGGCGACGTCGTCGGCCACGACCTGACCGCCGCCGCCGGGATGGCTCAACTGCG
This sequence comes from Streptomyces sp. NPDC001902, assembly GCF_042891295.1. Lineage (NCBI taxonomy): Bacteria > Bacillati > Actinomycetota > Actinomycetes > Kitasatosporales > Streptomycetaceae > Streptomyces > Streptomyces sp. NPDC001902. The sequence continues at coordinate 64,739 of NZ_JBIATA010000025.1, forward strand.
GGGCATGCTGCGGTCCTTGGCGTGGGATCGCACCGAACCCCCCGGTGCCGTCGTCGACCGCCTCGACGACGCCATGCCCGTGATCACGACCGTCCCCATGGCCACGCTCGTCCTCGCCCGCGTCGAGGGCCCCCAGAACGGCCCCTGGACCCTGCGCTGGACCAACGCCGGACATCCCCCGCCACTGCTGCTCACCCCGGACGGCCCGGGCCGCTACCTCGATGACGCGCGAAGTCCGCTGCTGGGCGCGCACATCGGCGTCCGCGAGCCCCGGCCCGACGCCACCACACCCCTGCCGCCGGGGTCCACGCTCCTGCTCTACACCGACGGCCTCATCGAACTCCCCGGCGCCGACCTCGACACCGGCCTCAGCCGGCTCCGCCGCAACGCCCTCGCACTGGCCGACGAGCCGCTGGACGACTTCTGCGACCAGCTCCTGAGCCGCATGCCCCCCGGCAACGTCGACGACATCGCCCTCCTCGCCCTACGGCTGCCCCCGTCATGAGAGACGACCGCGTCACGCCACCCCTTCGGCTACACGACGTGCGCAAGTGAGTATGAACAGTGATCCTTGCTGTGGGTTCGACGTCCTGCGTGACGGTCCCCGCTGCGTGCGCAGCCGCATCTAGCAGGAGGACGCCATGACGAACCGCAGACTTCTGGTGATCGGAGCCACCGGCCAGACCGGCAGGTACACCACCGAAACGCTGCTGCAGCGCGGCCACCGCGTCCGTGCCCTGGTCCGCCGCGTCGACGGACGTTCCGAGGCACTCGCCACGCTGGGCGCGGAGGTCGTGGTCGGCGACGTCCACGACCTCGACTCCCTGGCCCACGCGACCGAGGGCATCGACGCCGCCTACTTCACGTACCCCATCCTCCCCGGCCTGATGGACGCCACGGCGAACCTCGCCCAGGCGGCCGAGGAGAACGAGGTGGGAGCGATGGTGAACATGTCGCAGATCTCCGCCCGCCGGGAGGCCGCCAGCAACGCGGCGCGCCAGCACTGGGTCGCCGAACGCCTGTTGGACCGTTCCCCTGTCGCGGTCACCCACCTGCGTCCCACCTTCTTCGCCGAATGGCTGACCAACATGTGGACCGGGACCGGCGAACTGCGCTTCCCCTTCGCCGACGGGCGGCACGCCCCGATCGCCGCCGTCGACCAGGCGAAGGTGATCGCGGCCATCCTCGAGGACCCCGCCCCGCACGTCGGCAAGATCTACCCGCTCTACGGAGCCGTCGAACTCGACCACTACGAGATCGCCGAGGCCATGTCACGCGCCCTGGGCCGTCACGTCACCTACGTGCCGATTGACCTCGACGAATTCGCCGCCATCCTGGAGAAGCGCGGCGCCTCCCCCCACCTCATCCAGCACCTCCTCGCCGTCGCCGTCGACTACCGTCACGGCGTCTTCTCCGGCATGAACGACCTGGTGAAGCGGATCGGCGGCGACGACCCCCTGGACGTCGAGAGCTTCGTCCTCCGGCACCGGGCCCGCTTCGACGACCACTCCGCCTGAGCCGGTCGAGCCGTCCGCCGCTCCGGGGACGCGCGGCAGCGCGCGGCCGTACGGCATCCGGCCCGACCCGCACCGCCGGGCCCGGCGCGGCGCATCAGCTGCGCACGATGCCGTGGAGCAGCAGGTCGATGAGCCGGGTGGCCAGGTCGCGGTGTTCCTCGCTGGCGGCCATGAGGCTGATCCCGCCGAGGGCCATGAGGACGTCCTGGGGGTCGACGTCCGGGCGGGCCATCCGCTGCCCGTCCCCCCCGTCCCTGGGAGCGAGCAGGTGGGTGATGGCCTCGGCGAGCAGGGCCCGGGTGTGCATCTTCTCGCTGTCGTCGGTCAGCACCACGCGCAGCGCGTCGGCCATGCCGTGCTTGGCGGCCATGAAGTCGATGAAGGACTCCATCCAGGTGCGCAGGGCCTCCTCGGGCGGGCGCGTGGCCGCCAGGTGGGGCGCCGCCTCGCACAGGCGCTGCACTTCGTGCCGGTAGGCCGCCTCGACCAGCAGTTCCTTGGAGGGGAACCGGCGGTACAGCGTTCCTACGCCGACGCCGGCGTCGCGGGCGATGTCCTTGACGGAGGCGCCGATGCCGTCCCGCGCGAAAGCCGCGGCCGCCGCCTCCAGCACCCGGTCCTCGTTGCGCCGCGCGTCGGCACGCAGGGGTCTGCCGCGCCGCGCCGGGGCCTCGTCGTCGCCGGTCAATCCCGTCTCCCTTCCCGCCGCCACTTGCAAGCGGAACCAGTTCCGCTTACAGTCCTGAAGCGAACCGGAACCAGTTCCGGATACGAGACTACGGCCGCACCGTGCCCGTGCGCCACCGGCCGCACGCCCGTGCCCCGCATCACCGCCTTCCTGGAGAACGTCATGACCGACCAGCTCATCACCACGCCCTTCGGAGCGCAGACCACCGCCGCCGACGTGCTCGCCGGCGTCGACCTCGCGGGCCGGCGCGCCATCGTCACCGGGGCGGCCTCCGGCATCGGCCGCGAGACCGCGCGCGCCCTCGCGGCCGCCGGTGCCGAGGTCACCATCGGCGTCCGCGATCTGGCCGCGGGCACCCAGGTCGCCCGGGAGATCACCCCCGCGAGCGGCCCGGGAAGCGTGCGCGCCGCCCTGCTCGACCTCGCCGACCAGGGATCCGTGCGAGCCTTCGTGGCCTCCTGGTCGGGACCGCTGCACGTCCTGGTCCTCAACGCCGGGGTGATGGCCTCGCCACTGGAGCGCACCGAGGAAGGCTGGGAGCTGCAGTTCGCCACCAACCACCTCGGCCACTTCACCCTCGCCACCGGCCTGCACGACGCCCTCGCCGCGGCGCGCGGGGCACGCGTGGTCGCGGTCAGCTCGGTCGGCCACGTCAACGGCGACGTGCTGTTCGACGACGTCCACTTCGAGCGCCACCCGTACGACCCCTGGGCGGCCTACAGCCAGTCCAAGACCGCCAACGTCCTGTTCACCGTCGAGGCGGCCCGCCGGTGGGCAGCGGACCTGATCGCCGTCAACGCCCTCAACCCCGGCCGCATCACCACCACCCGCCTCGGCCGCCACATCGGTGACATCTCCAACAGCCCCACCACCTTCGACGCCACCAGCACCGACGTGTCCTGGAAGGACATCGAGCAGGGAGCCGCCACCTCCGTGCTGCTCGCCACATCACCGCTGGTCGAAGGCGTCTCCGGCCGCTACTTCGAGGACTGCAACGAGGCCGCCCCGCACACCCCCGGGATACGCCGCGGCGTCGCCGCCCACGCCATGGACCCCGACCGGGCGGCGCTGCTGTGGCAGGTCTCCCTCGACATGATCGCGTCCTCCGTGACCAGCGCCTGACACCACCCCCGCACGCGAGCGGCGGGCCGCCCGCCTACCTCGCGGACGCGACGGGCCGGCACCGCCCGATGGCGTTGTCGAGCCCGAGCAGGGTCGCGCGTCCGTCGTCGGTCCGGCCTCGCGCTCGCCGTCGGCCCTGACCGATGAGCGGCCTCGCCGGCCAGGGCGGAAGGCGGCGAGGCCGCACGTCCAGGATGCGGCGCCATCGGCGCTCGGGCACGCTGGAGAGGCGAGCCGGGGCATAGGCTCGCACCGGTCGGCGCGTCGACGGCGACCCCTTGGAGCCCTTCGAGGTCCCGGCGGCGCGCCGACCTCGCCTGTCAACCTCGCGCTACCGGCGCCGGTTGAGCACACCGATGAGCGTGGCCAGGTCGGCGGCGCCCACCGGGTCGTCCGCGTACCGGGTCGTCTGGAGCGGGCCGACCTCCGGGAGGACGATGTCCTCGCGGGCCAGGACGTGGACCAGGGTCAGCAGGGCCGCGCGGGCATTGCCGTCGGTGAAGGGGTGGAAGAACGCCACGTCGAGGTACGCGCGGGCCGCACGTGCCGCCGGCGGGATCGGGTGCGGCCCGTGCGCGACGGGTTCCGCGCGTGGTGCGAAGGGCCGGTACGCCGGCGCGACCCCGTCCGGCGACCCAGCTCTGGAACCGGCCGCCGATCGCGGCCTCGACCGCCCGTCCGGCGTCTGCCTGGCTCATGCCACTGGTGGTCAGGTACCAGCGCAGGAGCAGACCTGCCTGCCTGTGCCAGCCGCCCTCCGCGTCGGAGTCGAGCGCGTACGTCACGAGCCGGACGCAGGCGCGCTCGAGATGCCAGCTGAGATCCTCCGGAGCGGCGTCCGGCGGCGGTGCCAACTCGACGAATCGCCGAGCCGTCGTCTCCAACCACTCCCGCCACTCAAGCAGCGCGGCGACGACGCGGGCGGCGGTCTCGTCGGGGGTCGTCACCGAGCCGGCTCCGGTCACCCAACTGCCGACGACCCCGCCGTACCGGTAGCACCAGTTCCATCCCTGCGCCCAGGTCCCGTACCGCTCCCGGATGATCGCGTCCACCTGGCGTTCGCACCACTCCTCGCCCTGCCACCAACCCGCCATGCCGGAGAGCACGGGTGGCACCCATTCACGCACCAGCGCGCGAAGACGGGCCTCCTCGTCCTCGTCCCAGGCGAACGGGTGGCGACCCGGGTCGAGATCGGCCCAGTCGTGCATGCCCGTGAAGGAGGCGGGAGGCACGCGGTTCTCGGGGAAGGGAAGTGTGTCCCGGTTGTACGTCAGTTCCGGCCCCGCTCTGTCCGTCCGGTGTGATGAGCCCCTCAGTCTCGGCCCTCGGTCACCAGGTTGACCAGCGGTTTTCGCCGGGCTCAGGCGAAGTCTTCCCTGTCGACCGCCGCTTCCTCCATCGCCTTGCGGAGGGCGTCCCCGACGGTGCCCTGCTCACGGTGCGAGGAGTCGCGGCCCCCTTCGTCCTGGGATTCCTGGCGGGGTCGCCGGGTGATGTCGTCGGTCCCGGCGCTCTTCCGGCGGTCTTGTTCTGACGTGGCCATGAGTCCTCCTCGATGCGTGGCCGGTGGCGGCCATGACCTGCCCCTTTCCGGCCCTTCGGGTTCCATGCGGAAAACGGCGGGCCCGTTCGCACGCCATCCGGTGCCCTGTGGTTCACGCATGGCGATCGCGCCTCGGGGCAGACGCGTGGTCAGGAGGTTGACGACATGGTTCCTTTGCTTCTTGTCCTGCTGCTCGCCCTGATCCTCTTCGGGGCCGGGTTCGCCCTCAAGGCCCTGTGGTGGATCGCGATCATCGTGCTGGTGGTGTGGCTGCTCGGCTTCGTGTTCCGGGCCGCCGAGGGCGGTGGGCGCCGCCGTTGGTACCGATGGTGACCTGACGCCTCTCCCCCGTGCCAGGGTGGGGTTCGCGCTGCCGGAAGGGCCGCGAACCTCACCCTTTGCACTGCCCGGACGCATCACGGTGGGCGCACCAGGGATGGCTCGCCGGCGCCGCGTTCGCCATCAGCGCGGAACCTCCCCGGCGGCCACACCGCCGTTGGAGTGACAACCGCTCAACGCCCCGCCACGCCGCCCGGTTTCGCACCTTCTCATCAGGTTGACTCGGAATGCCGCATCGGTGGTGATGACCACCGATGCACACGGCCCTGTGAGCGGTGGGTTGCAACTGCCGGCCACCCACCGCCGCAGGCGGCCATCCGAAGGGCCCCTTGCCCGGCGCGCGTTGGGCGCGCGGCTGCCGAGCCAGGCCCTCCCGTTCCAACGGCCGTGGCCCCCCCTCCTTCGGGAAACGCGTGCGACCCGTTCCGGGACCCGTCGCTCACCGCCGGGCCCGGCCTGCGCCCTGACCAGCGGTAACACACGCTCACCTCTATGCATCCTTGATCAAGTGTGATTTTCTCGTCGCTCGTGACCAAGGACTCGGTCGGGCGTTCGACCTGAGGGGCAACTCGCCCCCAGCACAGGCCTGCCCAGGCCGTCTCCCGGGTGGCCGGCGACCGCCGGGCACTCTCTGTCCGCCGCCCGCGTCCCAGGTCTCCCCGGGCGGCCAAAAGGTACTCATACATGCGTATACGAGCCGGATGGGCCCTGGCGTTGGCCGGGCTGGTCGCCGGCGCCGTACCAGGCGCCGCGCAGGCATCCCCGAACTCCGCACCGCCCGTACCCGCCCTGGGCTCCGCCTCGCCCGGCGCGAAGGCGGTCCGCACCCTGACCCTGATCACCGGTGACAAGGTCACCGTCACCCGAGGTGCCGGCGGCGTCCCCGCGGTCAGCGTCACACGCGGCCCGGGCCGCGACCGCATCGGCTTCGACATGTCCCACCAGTGGAAGGGCACGGACCACCACATCCTCGTGGTCCCGTCCGACGCACAGCCGCTGTTGACCGATGGGAAGCTCGACCCGCGTCTCTTCGACGTCACCGAGCAGCTCGACGCCGGCTACGACGACGCCTCGAGCGACTCGCTGCGGCTCATCTACTCCAGCCGCAGCGCCTCTTCCTCCGCCGCTCGCGGAGCGATCCAGCGGCACGGCGCCAGGATCACCCGGACCCTGGACGTCCTCCACGGAGGCAGCCTCGCCCCGGCCAAGCGCGACGCCACCGCGTTCTGGGCGTTCGTCAGCGGGACGCAGGGCCTCCGCGGCCCGCTGGACAAGCTGTGGCTCAACGGCCGCAGCCGCGTTGCCCTCGCCGAGAGCACCGCCATCATCGGCGCCCCGAAGGTCTGGGACAGCGTCGACTCCACCGGTGCGCACATCACCGGGCAGGGCGTCACCGTCGCCGACCTCGACACCGGCTACGACCCCACCCACACCGACCTCTCGGACAAGGCCTCCACCGGCGGGACCAGGGACTTCACGGGCACCGGTACGGTGGTGGACGGCAACGGCCACGGCACGCACACCGCTTCCACCATCGCGGGCACCGGCGCGGCCTCCGCCGGCAAGTACAAGGGCGTCGCGCCCGACGCCAAGCTGCTGATCGGCAAGGTCTGCACCGACGACGGCTTCTGCCCCGACGACGCCGTCATCAACGGCATGACGTGGGCGGCCGAGGCGGGCGCCAAGGCCGTCAACCTCAGCCTGGGGCAGGCCCCGTACGCGAAGACCGACCCGCTCACCGAGGCGGTCGACACGCTGACCGCCGAGCACGGCACCCTGTTCGTGATCGCGGCCGGCAACGAAGGCGCCCCAGCGGCCGACTACTTCGGCGGCACCGTGGGCTCCCCCGGCATCGCCGACTCCGCGCTCACCGTGGGCAGCACCACCAAGCAGGACACGCTCAGCACCTTCTCCAGCCGCGGCCCGCGGATCGAGGACTTCGCCGTCAAGCCGGACATCGTCGCGCCCGGCCAGGACATCACCGCGGCCCGCGCGGCGGGCACCACCATGGGCGACCCGGTCGGCTCCTCCTACGTCACCGCCTCCGGCACCTCGATGGCGACCCCGCATGTCACGGGAGCGGTGGCGCTGCTCGCCCAGCAGCACCCGTCCTGGAAGGCCGCCGACTTCAAGGCCGCCCTCACCAGTGCCGCCAAGGGCCTGCCCGGCCTGACCGCGTACGACCAGGGCACCGGCCGGCTGGACGTCGCCCGCGCCAGCGCGCAGAACGTACGCGCCACCTCGGGCAGCATCAGCCTGGGCAAGGCCGACTACCCGCACCAGGACGTCACCCGGACCGGCACCGTCACCTACACCAACGACGGCGCGGCCGACGTCACGCTCCACCTCTCCGTCGACGCGTACGGGCCCAGAGGCACAGCCGCCCCCGCGGGGGCCTTCGCCCTGTCGGCCGACACGGTGACCGTCCCGGCCGGCGGCACCGCCTCCGCCACCCTCACCGCCTCCGTCGACGACACGATGGCGGGCGCCTACGGCGGTTCCATCGTCGCCACCACGGAGGACGGCACCACCACGGTCCGCGACGCCTTCGGTGTCTACGCCGAGCCGCTCACCCGCGCCCTGTCGCTGACCGTCCTCGGCCTCGACGGCAAGCCCGGGGGCCCGGACATCAACGTCGCCGCCTTCGACAGCCGGACCGGTCTGCAGTACAACGCCTCCACCGACGCCGACGGCAAGGTCGCGATGCAGCTGCCCGAGAGCGAGTACGACGTCTCGGCGAGCAAGTTCGACCCCGTCGCGCAGACCTCGGTCCTCTTCTCCCGGCCCGGCGTCGACCTCACCGCCGACACCACGCTCGTCCTCGACGGCCGCACCGCGAAGCCGGTCGACCTCACCGTCGACAAGGGCACGGCGCAGAACGACGGCATCTTCGCCAGTACGACGTCGATCAGCGCGGACGGCCGTTACGGCACCCAGAAGTTCGTGCTGGGCTTCCCGGGCAGCCGCGTCTACGCCACCCCGACCACGACGAAGGTCACCAGCCACCCGTTCTGGTTCCTCGCCACCCAGCGGTGGAGCGGCACGGTCCCCAGGACCGCCACCAAGCCGGCCTGGAGCTACGCCTACAACCTGGCCGTCAACACCAAGGGCGGCATCCCGGCCACCCTCACCCGCCCGATGCACGACAGGTCCCTCGCCCGGGTCGAGGAGACCTACGCCGACCAGGGCGGCAAGCCGCTCGGGGTCCGGATCGACACCCCGGTCCCGACCTACGGTGCCATCACGTTCGTGGACGGCAACCAGGTCCCGGTCCCCGGCAGGCAGACCCGCTACTACACCGACGACTCCGCGATCGTCTGGGACCGCACCCTCGGCATGCGCGCCCAGGGCACCGCGGGCTACGACGAGATCCAGTTCGCGGGCACCACACGGTTCACCCCGGGCAAGGCCTACACCCGAGGGTGGAACCAGGGACCGCTGCGCGCACGGTCGGTGGAGGCCCTGCGGCTCGAGGACGGGCTGTACCTCACCCCCGGCCTGTTCTCCACGGCCGCCGAGAACACCGCGACGCACTCGGGCGAGGCCAGGGACACCACGGGCTCGTCGACCCTGTACCGCGACGGCGTGAAGATCGCGTCCCTGGACTCCCTGGGCCGGCTGCAGGCGGCGGTTCCCTACGAGAAGGCGACCTACACCCTGACGTCGTCCGGCACCCGCAAGGTCGGCTGGTCGAGTCTGGGCAGCAAGGCCTCCGCCACCTGGACCTTCGCCTCCGGACGCCCGACGGACCCGGAACCGGCCGAGCTGCCGCTGATGAACGTCCGGCTGGGCGGCCCGCTGAACGCCTCCGGCACCGTCACGGGCGGCCGCACGTACCTCTTCACCGTCGCCGCCGAACGCGGCAGCAAGGCCGTCACCACCTCGCTGGGCCTGCGGGTCTCCTTCGACGACGGCAGGAGCTGGAAGGCCCTCAAGGTCTGGCGCGCAGGCGACCGCGGCTTCGTGAAGCTGACCGCCCCCTCGGCCGGCGGTTACGCCTCGATCCGCCTCACCGCCAAGGACACGGCGGGCGACGCCGTCGACCAGACGGTCATCCGTTCCTTCCGGATAGCCCCCCGACGGTAGGGGGACTCCCGCACGAGGCGGCCTCGCCGACGGCCGGAAACCGTGGGCGAGGCCGCTTCGTGTCCGTGCTGCTTCGGCAGCACCAAGGTCAGCCGCGGACGATGTTCTCCGCCTGCGGGCCCTTCTGCCCCTGCGTCACGTCGAACGTGACACGCTCACCCTCCACGAGCTCGCGGTATCCGGTGCTCTGGATGTTGGAGTAATGGGCGAACACGTCCGGCCCACCGTCCTGTGCGATGAAGCCGAAGCCCTTCTCCGAGTTGAACCACTTCACAACGCCAGATGCCACTGAGTTCGTCCTTTTCATGCTGCTGAGGCGCGCCCTTGGTGCGCCGGCGGACCCCCGTAGTCGGGCCACCAGGGCACTAATTACCGCATGTCCCTGCCACAGCGCTACCGAATACGCCGATGCAGGACCAAGTGGTCGCTCGAGTGGCCTGCCACCGTGCACCAGGAACGTACCGTCCCGGGAGGGGCGCAATCGGGATGATCGGGGCACGGGTCAAAGAGCCGCTTCGGCCAGTTCCATCAGCGAGGCGTCGACGGATTCGGCGCTGCGGCGCGCGGCGGTGACCCCGGGCAGGATGTCGGCCGCGAAGAACTCCGCGGCCGCGATCTTGCCGGTGTAGAACGCCTTGTCCTTGGCGGACGCGTGCGCCAGCTTCGCCTGCGCCACGGCCGCGCCGCGGAGCAGCAGGTAGCCGACGAGCACGTCACCGGACGCCATCAGCAGGCGGGTGGTGTTCAGGCCCACCTTGTAGATGGACTTCACGTCCTGCTCGGTGGCGGCGAGGTCGGTCGGCATGACGCCGACGATGGCCTCCAGATCGGCCGCGGCCTGGGCGAGCTGCTCGCGGGCGGCGGCCAGCTCGTCACCGCCGGTCCCGGCCGCCAGGAACCGCTTGATCTCCTCGGTGAGGGTGGTCAGCGCGGCGCCCTGGTTGCGGACGATCTTCCGGAAGAAGTAGTCCTGGCCCTGGATCGCCGTGGTGCCCTCACAGAGGGTGTCGATCTTGGCGGCTGCTCGTAGCCCTTCTCGGAGCCGTAGCCCTTGACGATCGGCAGCAGCAGGTCGTTGACGCTGTGCAGGGCCGAGGCGTCCTCGCCGGCCGCTTCCTCGACCTCGATCCCGTCCTGCACGGTGGCGGTGTGGAGGACCAGCGCGCGCATACCCCTGACGTAGGGGGCTCAAGAGACAGGCCCCCGGCGCTTCACAGCGGCGGGGGCCCGGCTCTCGGCCGAGGGGACGTCTGGGGGAGGTCGACGGACCCTCATGCACGAGACGATCCTTGTCCCTGCCGGCCACGGCTGCCAGGCGGGAGGCCCAGTCGGGTGAGGGGCCGGGAGGTGCGAGCCTCCCGCTTCGGCGCCGTGCCGAACCACCCGCTCCCTCCACGACGGTGCCGATCAGCGAGAGCGACCACTGGTGGTGCGGTCGGGGCGGCGGGATGTACGGCGGGCCTCTTTCATCTGGGCCTCGTAGAGATGGTCGCACCCCTCGGCGAGGTCGTCGACCAGGCGGCGTTCCAGATCTGCGAAGGGTCGGTAGTAGGTGCGGTTGTAGGCCTCGATGATCTCGAAGGTCCAATGCCCGGGGAGGACGTCGCGTCCCAGGAGCTCGCGCTCGACGGCGTCGGCTTGCGCCTCATGACCGGCCTCTCGCAGCAAACGGACAGCACGGTCCAGTTCAAGGTCCGCAGTGCCCGTCAATTGATGGAAGCCGTAAAGGTGACCGCGGGCGCGCTCGGTGGTCTCCAACGCCTTCGACAAGGACCCGAGGGCCTCGACCGTGAGGTCGCTCATCCCCGTCGGACGCCGGTGCGCCGCGTCCTGCGGCTCCCGCTCCACCTCTGGTTGTTTGCTCACCCCTGCCGTATGCCACGCGAGAGGGCAGATGTATCCCTCGCCTCACCCGCAGGGCGGTGTCGCCATGCCCTCCCCCATGCAGTTCGCGTGACAGCGGCGCGCAGAAGCCTGGCGGGGCCGCTCGGCCGTGTGGCAACCGCCAGACGCATCGGTCCACCGCCACCTCATAGACTCGGAGCCGGTCAAAACCGCGCCGGCACCTGGCGGTCGCCGACTGCGGCGGGACCGCAACCGGCACGGGAAACGGCTGTCCGGCCGTGCCCCGGATCGTGGGCACGCCTGCGGACACTCCACAGCCGGCGCAAGAGGTCCGACACCATTTTCGGAGGAGTTGCGATGCAGGTGGCCGTGGTCACGTTCGACGGGTTCAACGAGCTCGACAGCTTCATCGCCGCCTCGTTGATCAACAGGTGCCGCAAGGACGGCCTGGAGGCCTTCATCACGACACCGACGCCGGTGGTCACCTCGATGAACGGCGTCGAGGTGACCGGGCAGCGCCCGATGGAATTCGTGCGCGAGGCCGACGTCGTACTCATCGGAAGCGGCGTGAGGACGCGCGACGTGGTCGCCGACGACCGGTTGCCCTCGATGCTGCCGCTCGACCCTTCGCGACAGCTGATCGGTTCGCAGTGCTCCGGCGCGCTGGTGCTGGCACGCCTGGGGTTGCTGGGTGACATGCCGGCGTGCACCGACAACAAGAGCCGGCCTTTCGTCGAGGCCTGCGGCGTCACCGTGCTGGACGCGCCGTTCCACGCCGAGGGGAACATCGCCACGGCAGGCGGCTGCCTGGCGTCCCAGTACCTCGCCGCATGGGTGATCACCCGGGCGCTCGGGGAGGACGCGGCGCGCGGCGTCATCGACTACGTGGCTCCGGTCGGTGAGAACCAGGAGACCATCGAACGCGCCATGCGGGCCGTCCGCGCGGGCGAGGTCGCACTGCACTGACACCCCACGGGTCCGCGGGCTTCGCGCCTGAGGGCCCGAGGGCGCGCGGCCGCTCAGGCCATGCCCGCCGCGTCCAGCATGGCCGCGGCGGTGGCGACGGCCAGCCCGCCCAGACCTTGGGCCTGCGCTACGGCGCGGGAGCTTGATCCGTCGAAGGCGATGGTGAGCTGGCGGGCCAGCACATCCGGATCGTGCGCGTCACCGCGGCTCGCCTCCTCACGGAAGAAGTCGGTGAGCGCGTCCTTGTAGCGTCGCGCGACCACCCTGGCGGGGTGGACGGGGTCCTTGAGTTCGAACGCGGTCGCCAGGAAGGGGCAGCCCAGGTACTCCGGGGACGCGGACAGCGACTCGAGCCGTTCGAAGACGTGCATGATGCGGTCGCGCGGTGGCAGTTCGGCCCCGGGAGCGGGCAGCAGCTGGGCCAGGTAGCCGGACCCCGCACGCTCCAGGCTGGCCGCGAGGACGTCGTCCTTGCTCGTGAAGAGCTGGTACATCGACCGCTTGGAGACTCCGGCCGCCCGGCACAGCGCCTCGACGCCGATGTTCACGCCCTCCCGGTAGAAGAGCGCGGCTGCGGCGTCGAGGAGCCGCTCACGGCTCGGGCTCGTCGCAGTCGCAGTCGTACCTGCGGTCGCAGCCGCCGTCGCGGACCCGGACGAGGCCGATGCGGTCGAAGTCATACGCCACAGGCTACGCCCGCCGCTTGCCAGGAAGAAACCGATCGGTTTACGGTACGGAAAACCGATCGGTTTCCGCCGTCGGCCGCAACGCAACTGGGAGCAGCTCATGACCGCAATCGCAGGTTCGACCGTCCTCGTCACCGGGGGCAGCCGGGGCATCGGCAAGGCCCTGGTCGAGTCCCTGTACGCCCGGGGCGCCAAGAAGGTCTACGCCACCGCCCGCGACCCCCGCAGCGTCACCCATCCCGGCGCGGTCGCGCTGCCCCTGGAGGTCACCGATCCCGCGTCGGTCGCCGCCGTGGCGGCACAGGCACAGGACGTCACCATCCTGGTCAACAACGCCGCGGCGGCCGTCGCGGCGTCCTTCCTGACCTCCCCGGTGGACGACGTCCGCCGCGAGTTCGAGACGAACTTCTACGGCCCCCTGGAGATGACCCGGGCCTTCGTCCCGATCATCGAGGCCAACGGTGGCGGCCATCTGCTCAACGTGCACTCCGTCCTGTCGTGGGTCGCTCTCGCCGGTTCCTACAGCGCCTCCAAGGCAGCGCTGTGGTCCCAGACCGACTCGCTGCGTCTGGAGCTGAAGCCACGCGGCGTCAACGTGACCGGGCTGCACGTCGGTTACGTCGACACCGACCTGGCGGCGCACATCGACGCCCCGAAGTCGTCGCCGGAGAGCGTCGCCGAGCAGGCGCTGGACGGCATCGAATCCGACGCCTACGAAGTGCTGGCCGACGAGCTGTCCCACCAGGTCAGGGCGGGCCTGGCGGCCGGCCCCGCCGCCCTGTACCCGCAACTGGCTTCCTGAGCGAACGCCCCGGCGGCGTCGTATCGTCAACGTGTAGGAGCTTCCTCACCGAACGAGGTCGGTGAGATGGACACCTTGGATGGGGCGTTCCCCGCCCGCACCCCGGCCCTCGACGGAGGCCCGGCGGCCTTCGTGGTGGACGCGGCGGGCCTGGTGTGCGGATGGAGTCCGGCGGCCGAGCGTCTTCTGGGGTACGAGACTCCCGAGGTGGTGGGCAGACCGGTCGGCGAGCTGTGCCCGGTGCTTCCGTGGGGCTCCCTCCGCCGGCTGGTGCCGGCCGCGGAGGCCAGCAGTACCCCCTGGCTCCCGGTCGTCCTCATGCACCGGCTCGGCCGTGCTGTGCCCGTCGCGCTCATGGCCTGTTCCGTGACCTCCGCCCTTCCGGGCAGCGAGCGAACGGTGATCCTGGCGACCGCCGGTCCGCTGCCCCAGATCTCGGAGGACGATGCGGCGCGCAGCCTGCTCGACCACCACGAGCACCTTGCGGCGGTCGGCCTGAGATGGCGCATGGAGGCCGCTCACGCGCCGGACCACAGCGCGGCCGAGATCACCCGCTCGTACGTGCCCGCCCGCAGTGGCACGGGGGTCAGCGGCTCGTGGAGCGACGCCGTCCCGTTGTCCGGTATGCGGGTCGCCTTCAGCGTCGGTGACGTCCTGGTCTCCGGGGTACAGGCCACCGTCTGCATCGGGTTGATCGGCGCCGCGGTCCGGGCCCTGTCGGAACTCGATCTCGCACCCGAGGAAGTCCTCGCCCGGCTGGACGACATCGTGTCGCGCTATGCCACGGGCGAGCCCGACCGGTGGTCCACGTGGTTCGTGGAACGACTGGTCGGCGCGACGTTCCTCTACGCGGTGTGGGACCCGGTCGGGCGCCGCTGCGTCCTGGCCAGCGCGGGCCATCCCCCGCCCGCCGTGGCCGGTCCGGACGCATCCGTCCACGTCCTCGAACTGCCGGGCAACCGGCCCTTGGGCATGGGCGAGCCGGTCTTCGAACCCCTGGACCTGGAGCTCGCCGAAGGCAGCACCCTGCTCTTCCACACGGGCAGCCTGGTGCGCGCGTGCGGCAGCGACCACGCTGTCCCCCGGCTGCTGCGGACCGCCATGCGGCGCAGCGGCCGGTCGGTCGAGGACGTCTGCCGGGCCACCGCAGACATCGCGGCGCCGCTCCTGGCGGCCGAGGACGACCTGTCGCTCCTCGTGGTCCGCACGCACGGACTCAGCGTCGACCACGTCGTCACCTGGGAGCTGCCGCGCGACCCTGCCGGTGTCGCGGGCGCCCGCTCCCTGGTGGTGCGGCAACTCGACCAGTGGGACATCGGTGACCTCGGCTTCACCACGCAGCTGATCGCGAGCGAGTTGGTCACCAACGCCATCCGCTACGGCCGTGAGCCGATCCGGCTGCGGCTGATCCACGACCGGACCCTGATCTGCGAGGTGTCCGACGGCAGCAGCACCTCCCCGCACATCCGCCGGGCGAACACCGACGACGAGGGAGGGCGCGGCCTGTTCCTCGTGGCCGAATGCTCGCGGTGCTGGGGGGTGCGGTACACCGGCCAGGGCAAGACCATCTGGGCCGAACAGGCGCTCCCCGGCCGCGCGGCCTGGACGTGAAGCGGTTCGGCGAAGAGCTCCCGGGCGGCCTCGTCGAGTTCGCCGAGATCGCCGGCGTCAGCACGGTCGCGCCGACATTGCGACGGGCCGGATGAGGCAGCGTCCTCTTGCAGGGTCAGGGCAGTTCGATCAGGACCTTGCCGACGGCGCCCCGTTCGACGGCCGTGTGGGCCTCGGCGACCCGCTCCACCGGGAAGCGGTGCAGCGGCAGACCCGACTGCTCGCCGACGCGCAGCGCACCGTCCGCGACCGCGGCGGAGACGGCCGCCACCGCGTGGTCCTTGGCCGCCGCCGGGACGGTGTAGATCATCACGGCCTGCCAGCGCAGGTTGCCGAACATCATCGGCAGGACCGGGACCGCGAGCTCGTTCCCGCCGTCGTTGGCGTAGAGGGCCACCGTGCCGCCTGCGGCGAGCACGGCGACGTCCAGGTCGGCGTTGGGGGCCGGGGCGACCTCGACGACCGTGTCGACGCCGTCCGGGGCCACCGCGCGGATGGCGGCCGCGGCGTCGCCGGTGCGGTAGTTCACGACGTGCTGCGCGCCGGCGGCCCGGGCCAGGGCCTCCTTCTCGGGACTGCTGACGGTGGTGACCACGGTGGCCCCGGCCCAGCGCGCCAGCTGGATCGCCGCGTTGCCCACCGCTCCGGCGCCGCCGGCCACCAGCACGGTGCGGCCGGCCAGGGCGCCGGGGCCGAGGCGGTCCGGGCCTCCCTCGGCGACGGTGAGGCAGCGGTGCGCGGTCAGCGCCGGGATGCCGAGGCTGGCTCCAAGCTCGAACGAGGCGTCGTCGGGCAGCGGCACCGCCTGCCGCAGGGGCAGGACCACGTACTCCTGCGCGGTGCCGTCGGCGCGCTGCCAGGCGGCCTCCCAGATCCAGACCCGCCGCCCGGCCCAGGCCGGATCGACGCCCTCGCCCACGGCGTCCACCACGCCGGCACCGTCCTGGTTGGGCACCTGCTCGACACCGTCGGTGTGCCCCCGCGAACCGCGTCGTGCCTTCCAGTCGGTGGGGTTGACCCCTGACATCCGCACCCTGACGCGAACCTCTCCCGGCCCCGGCTCGGGCATCGGACGCTCGACCAGCTGCATCACTTCGGGGCCGCCGGTGCTCCGGTACACGATCGCCTTCATTTCCAGCCTCCTTTGTCGCGGGTGTCCCGACCAGCCCGGATGCGGTCCCGGACGGCTTCCAATCTGGATGATGTCCATCATACACATATCGGACACATCGTCGGTGAGCTGGACGTTTACCGCGCCAGGCGCGGCAGTTGATGATCGGCTCAGCGCGTTCGGCGCTGCGATCCCCGCCATCTCGCGGCGAGCCGCGAGGGGCGAGGGGCGCATGATCATCCGTGCAACCGGCGCAGAGCGGGTTCATCGGCGCCGTTTTAGACTGTGATCTCGGGCATCACGGCGTTTCCCACGTCGCGTATTCGGGTCGCAAGCCGGGTGCGCCGTGCCACCACGCTCGCGCTGTGCCCACTCCATCGCGACGCACCAAGCGAAGAGCCCCGTCCCCAGGCAAGGGAGTGCACTTCAACCTCATCGGTCACATTGGTGCGCAGGTGCCGGCATCTGCGACGAGACAGGAGCGAGGAAACGATGGACGTCCAAGCGAACACCTACGCGCCGGACGAGACAGCCCTGCTGATCATCGACCCGTACAACGACTTCCTGTCCGAGGGCGGGAAGCTGTGGCCGGCCGCCAAAGAGGTGGCGGAAGGCATCGGCCTGCTCGACAACATGCGCGCCATGCTCGGTGCGGCACGTGACCTGGGCTTCCACGTCTTCATCGTGCCTCACCACCAGACGACGCCCGACGACTACCGCACGTGGGACCACCTCTCCCCCACCCAGCAGCGCGTCGTGCAGGGGCAGACCTTCGCCGCCGGCAGCTGGGGAGCGGAGTGGCACCCCGACTTCGTGCCGCGCGAGGACGAGCTGGTCATGCGCCAGCACTGGGCCTCGAGCGGCTTCGCCAACACCGACTTGGACATGCTGCTCAAGCAACACCGCATCCAGAAGGTCATCTTCATCGGCATGAAGGCCAACACCTGCGTCGACACCACCGCGCGCTTCGGCCAGGAACTCGGCTACCACGTCACGCTCATCCGCGACGCCATAGGAGCCTTCAACTGGGACGAGATGAAGGCGACGTTCGACATCAACGGTCCCGCGTACGCGCACGCCATCCTCACGACCGACGAATTCCTGACGATCGTGGGCAAGCAGCCCCAGGCGATGGCCATGTGACCTCGCTGGGGAGACAGACCGGGCGACCGCCACGCGCCCGCCTGCGCACAACGGCGGTCAACTGCCGTTCGGAGCAGGACGGCTGCGCAGACGGAAGGTGCGGCGGTAGGTGTCGGGAGGTACGCCGACCGTGCGGTGGAAGTGCCGGCGCAGCGTCGTGGCGGTCCCCATGCCGGTGGCCGCCGCGATGGAGTCGACGCTGTCGTCGGTGGTCTCCAGCAGCACCTGGGCGTGGCGGATCCGCTGGGTGAGCAGCCACTTCAGTGGCGTGGTGCCGGTCACCGACCGGAAATGGCGTCCCAGGTTCCGTGAGCTCATCCGTGCCCGGCGGGCCAGGTCCTCCACGGTCAGGGGCTGGTCGAGCCGTTCGATCACCCAGGGGAACAGTTCGGCGAGCGGGTGGTTGTCGGGGGCGGGCGCCGGGGCCGTGACGAACTGGGCCTGTCCGCCGTCCCGGTGCGGTGGCACGACCAGGCGGCGGGCGACGGCGTTGGTGACCGACGAACCGTGGTCCAGGCGGACGATGTGCAGGCACAGGTCCATGGCGGCGGCCTTGCCCGCGGAGGTGAGCACGCTGCCGTTGTCCACGTAGAGGACGTCCGGGTCCACCGTCACTTTCGGGTAGCGGGCGGCCATGACCTCGGTGTGCGCCCAGTGCGTGGTCGCGCGTCTCCCGTCGAGCAGGCCCGCGGCCGCCAGTACGAACGCGCCGGTGCACAGGGAGGCCACACGCGCGCCGGCCTCGTGGGCCGCGCGCACCGCGTCGACCAGGTCGGCGGGCGGGTCCTCGTCGACGTCGGCCCAACCCGGGACGATCACGGTGTCGGCGCCCGGGAGCCGGTCGAGGCCGTGATCCGGCTCCAGCGCGAACCGGCCGGCCCGCACGGCGCCCGGCCCGCAGACGACCAGGTCGTACCAAGGACCTGCCAGGCAGTCCGGGGCGGAGCCGAAGACCTCGTACGCGAGGGAGAGTTCGAAGTGCAGCATCCCGTCGGTAACGGCCAGCGCCACAGTGCCCATGTCCGGAATTGTACGGGGCATGGCGTTCCGGACACTCCCGTTCCGGTGCCCGCCCCGGACAGGATGTTCCTCGGCCGATCGCAACGGATCATCCAATACGGGGGAGGAACCCATGAGTTCAGGGCTCGAGGTGGCGGTGTTCGGCGCGTACGGACACACCGGGCGCTTCGTGGTGGCGCATCTGCGGGATCGCGGGTTCGTCCCGGTGCTTTCCGGGCGCGACGCCGACAAGTTGAAGGAGCTCGCGACATCCGGACCCGGGCTGGAGGCCCACCAGGCGTCGGTCGACGACCCGGCCTCCCTCGACCGCGCACTTGCCGGTACGGCTGCCGTGGTCAACTGCGCCGGGCCCTTCGCGACGACCGCCGCCCCCGTGATCGAGGCGGCACTGCGGGCCGGAATCCCGTACGTGGACGTGGCCGCCGAGATCGAGGCCAACGCTGATACGTTCGCGCACTTCAACGACCGCGCCCGCGCGGCGGGGACTGTGATCGTCCCCGCCATGGCCTTCTACGGCGGCCTCGGCGACCTGCTGACGACCGCCGCCATGGGCGACTGGACGACGGCGGACGAGGCACACGTCGCCTACGGACTGGACAGCTGGCACCCCACCGCCGGCACGCGTGCCGCGGGCGCGGTCTCCCGGCAGCGGCGGGGCGGGCGACGCGTCCGCTTCACGAACGGGCAGCTGGAGTACCGCGACGACGCCCCGCCGACCCTGATGTGGCCCTTCCCCGAGCCGATGGGCCCCCGTACCGTCATCGGGGAGTTCACCATGGCTGACGTCGTCACCGTTCCCAGCCACCTGTCCATCCCCGAAGTGCGCACCTACATGACGACCGAGGCGGCCACGGACCTGGCATCCCCGGACACACCGTCGCCGGCCCCCGTCGACGAGCGCGGGCGGTCCGCGCAGACCTTCCTCGTCGACGTCGTCGTACGCTCCAAGGACGGCGAACGGCGCGCCACGGCCAAGGGCCAGGACATCTACGCCGTCACCGCGCCGCTGGTCGTGGAAGCGGTCGACCGCATCCTCTCGGGACGGACCACGACGGTCGGTGTCGTCTCCGCCGGAGCGATCTTCGACGCACCCGACTTCCTCCGCGCGCTGTCCCGGTACATGTCCGTGGACCTGGACGCGTAGCAGTCTGAACCGGTGGCTCCCTGCGCTGCGCCCCCGTTCGGGGGCGTGACGTGCACCCCTAAGCTCGACCCCATGACCGCGTTCGACGACCTCACCCGCCTCGTCCCTCCGCCGTCGCAACCGCTGTGGGCGAACGGAGACTGGAATGAGGTGGAGGCAGCACTCGGCAGGGAACTCCCCTCGGACTTCAAGCAGTTGGTCGAAGCCTACGGGGCCTACCACTTCGCCGAGTTCTTGACGCCGCTGACGCCCTTCGGCGGGCGGGACCTGCTCGTCGGCCCGGCGAAGCGGCTGCTGGACCAGGAACGCAACTTCCGGGACAGCCACCCCGAAGACTGCCCCTACCCCTTCTACCCCGAGCCGGGCGGACTCCTGCCGTGGGCAGGAACCGACAACGGGGACCGCGTGTGCTGGCTCACCGACGGGAAGCCGGACGAGTGGACGGTCGTCTGCTGGAATCCGCGAGGCTGGTATTACGACGCCCACCCCGTGGGTGCGGTCGAGTTCCTGGTCGGCTGGCTGTCGGGACGCATCAGCACCCACGTCTTTCCTGACGCCGCCAAGTTCGGCGAGGAGGACTGATGCGCTGCCGCGTTGGCCGTGAGCGCCACCGCGTCGGACGAGCCGGCCGTTGAAGCGGCCTCCAGCAGTTGGGACGTCCATGCCTGGATACGCGCCCTAGGGGGCGTGGCCTGCCGTGGGGCGCTGAACCTCCAGTACGACCGCTGTCCCGGCCACTGTTCGGTCCTCGTGCATGGTGAGCACTTGCCCGGGCTGAACGCGTTGCCACTGCGACGGGTCGAGAGGGGCGAGCCGGATCGTGGCGCGCCCCCCAGGCGCCAGCAAGGGGGCGAATTCCACCCATATGGCCGCGATATTGAGGGCTGGTTGGCCGGAGGGGCTTCGATTGCCGACGTCCCACATCGGTTTCAGGACCCCGGCTCCGGAGAAGGACGTCTGCCGGCGTGCCTCACTGGCCGGTCGGAGGGTGAGGTCAGCGCGGATGATCCCGTTGCTCGTTTCATAGCAGCGCCAATGGCACCAGGCAGTGCTCCTCTCCAGGTGCATCTGTTCGGCAGCACTCGCCAAGGTCTCCCAGAAGCTGAGCGGAAGGGGGCCCACGTCGCCAAGCTGTTCCAGTAGGTGAAGGGCCATTTCCCACTCATCGTGGATGAGGTAGTCCCAGACGTCATCCACCGTGATGTCGTTTTCGGTGGCGCTTTAGGTACCAGCAGTGAAGCGGCTTCCAGCAGCTCGGGGACGTCCATGCCTAGATTCTGGCCGCCCGGTCGTAGCCCGGGCTACGCACCTCCGCCTCAAGTGGTCCCGGCCGGTGGCGGCCTCCTGGACGTGATGGCGGAGCCGACGCAACTGCCGGGCCGGCTCACCGAAGCCGACGTTGCGGTCACATCCACAGCACGCCGTCGTCCTCGTGCTCGCGGACGCGGTGAGCGATCATGCGGCGGAGGAGGTCGGTCGGCACCGGGCTCCCGTACGGGAGCCTGACAGTGCCCTTGCCGGTTCCGAAATCCGTGAGTTCGGCGTCGAAGGCTTCGCGGGTACTGGGGGTGAACGCGAAGTTCGCGTGCTTCGCGTGGCCGCTGATCACGAACAGGATCGTTCCCGACGGGTGCACCCACGCGGGGTGGCCCCATTTGATCGCCTCGTTCGCCTCCGGCACGGTCTCACGCGCCAGCACATGCAGCTGCTCCAGCAGCTCACGGGCCTGGCCGCCGAAGCCCTCGATGTACTCGTCGATCGTCTGGGGCCTGCTCATGACATCAGTCTGGCAGGCGGCGCGCCCGGCTGGTCCCCGCCATTGCGGGTGGACGGACGAGGGGCGCCGCACCGCTCCTTCTCTCTCCGGCAGGGTCCGGATCCCGTCGCCGGAAGGCTTTCGAGGCTACCGGCCGCGGCGCGGCTGCTGAGCGGCCCTCGCGCAAAATCGCTGTCACAGGCGGGAAAGCGGTCTTGTCGTCTTTGTGGACAGTCCCCGCTCGGAGGAACGCATGAGCCCAAACCGCCCACACCTGCCCCCGGGCGTCGAAGGGTCCTCGCGCGAGGACACCGTGATCATCCGCTCGTCGCCATGAAAGGCCTTCTGTGAACCGTCCCTCTCAGTACCGGAACGTCAGGACCCCCCTCTCCCCCATGGCCGCGGTGTCCGCTACCGGCGGTCTCCTCTCGGTGGCCGTGGATCCCGCGGAAGCCGTGAAGGAAAAGGAGGGTGGTTCGCTGCAGGACGGCAAGCCGACGGTCGTCCTCGTCCACGGCGCGTTCGCCGACTCCTCGAGCTGGAACGACGTGATCAAACAGCTCAAGCGGCACGGCTACCCGGTGGTGGCCGCGGCCAATCCGCTGCGCGGACTGGCCGGTGACGCCGCCCACATCAGGAGCCTCTTGGCGAGCATCGCCGGTCCCGTGGTCCTCGTCGGCCATTCCTACGGCGGTGCCGTCATCACCAATGCCGCCCGCGGCTCCGACCAGGTCAAGGCGCTGGTGTACATCGCCGCCTTCATCCCGGACGAGGACGAGAGCACCGACGACCTGGCGAGGAGGTTCCCGGGCAGCTCGCTCGCCGACGCGCTGCGTCCCGTCCCGTGCACCCTGCCCGACGGCTCCCCGGGTGTCGACCTCTACATCGACCAGGACAAGTTCCACCATCAATTCGCCGCGGACGTCCACCCGTACACCACGAACCTCATGGCGTCCACCCAGCGCCCCGTGACCGTCGCCGCGCTCGAGGAGCCTTCGGGCGAACCCGCGTGGAAGACGATCCCCTCCTGGACGCTGGTGGCCGGCGAGGACCTCAACATCCCGCGTGAGGCCCAGATGTTCATGGCCAGGCGCGCCGAGTCCCACATGGTCGTGATCCACTCGTCCCACGCCCCGAGCGTGTCCCACCCGGGTGACGTCGCCGACATCATCGAGCGGGCGGCGCGCTCGGTCCGCTGAGCGAGCGGCTCCACGGGCGGGGCGCTGACGTGACTCCCCTCTCGTCGCCGCACGAGCCATCGCCATCGCCAACCGCACGTCCATCCTGGCCCCACCCGTCATCGACGAAGAGGAAGAACTCCCGTGCCGTACACCCCCAACGCCGGCCCCTACGACAGTCTCACCCCGGACAACGCGATCGTCCTGCTGATCGACCACCAGATCGGCCTGATGCAGCTCATCGACGACATGCCCCCGGAGACGGCGAAGAACAACGTCGTCGGGCTCGCCCGGGCAGCGAAGACCCTGGGCCTGCCCGTCATCCTCACCACCAGCCGCGACTGGGGTCCGAACGGGGCCTTGCTGCCCGAGCTGGCCTCGCTCTTCCCCGACGAGGAGGTCATCCGCCGACCCGGCGTGATCAATGCCTACCGGTGGCCCGCCTTCCGCGAAGCACTGGAGGCCACCGGCCGGAAGAAGGTCATCATCGCGGGGGTCACCGACGCCACCTGCCTGTCGTTCCCCGCTTTGGACATGGTCCTGGACGGCTACGAGGTGCATGCCGTCATCGACGCCTCCGGCGCCGAGGCTCCCGGCGAGATCGTCCGCGACGCGGTCGTGGCGAACCTCTCGCGGGCCGGAGTGCACATCAAGTCGTGGTTCGGCGTGGTCGCCGAACTCATCGCCGACTGGCGCCGCGACGAGGCGAAGGGCTGGCCGCTCGCCGTGGGTGCGGTCCACGACCACCTGCCCAGCTGGGGATACCTCCTGGACACCGACATGGCCTACGGGACCGGCCGGATGACGCCTCCGGAGTGGTTCGTGACGGGCCGGTCCGAGCCGACCGGCCGCACTCCGGCGGTCGGCACCGCGGAGCGTGGCGACTGACCGGGTCCGCCGGCCACGGGTCGGAGCGGCCGCCCTTGGCCGTCTCCTTACTGCTGCGCCGGACGCACCGGCGCGCGCACATCGTGGACGAGCCGGGTGCGCAGAGGACGGGCCGTGCGCAGGCCCATCCCTGGTGACCGTCGGCGGGCCGTGGAGGTCACGCCGCAAGGAGCCGGGGCTGCCGACGCGGTGCATGCGGCCGTCGAGCAACCGGCCGGGCGCATGGTCACCGAACTGAGCCCGGGCGAGCGCGCGCCGTTCGTCGATCTGCCCATGCGCGTCGCCCGGCCCACGAGCGGCACGACGTAAGCACGCCGGATCGCCTTGCAGGTGTGCGCACATCCCTCACCCCAGTAAAAAAACGAATGTTCGGCCTGACGGGAGACCGCTTGTGCCACAGGATGGGCACCGCAAAACGGAATGGTTGTTCTCGGAAAGGGTGGAGGTGCCGTGGAAACCGTGCACACCTTGGAATCGGCACTGACCGCATGCCGGGTTGCGCGGGATGGCGGGGCTCCCGCCTCACCTTTGCCAACCGGACCCACCCCGCCCGGCACCGTGGCCTTCGTGCTCCAGGGCGGTGGCAGCCTCTGTGCTTCGCAGGTCGGTGCCTTGCGGGCGCTCACACAGGCGGGCATCACGCCCGACGGTGAGCGTGCCGCACAGGGAGCGACGAGGACGGGACCGAGGCCGACGACCCGGCGACCGGGCCGGGCGACCGGCCGGGCCACGCCCACCACCTGTGCGGCACGCTCACCGCGCTACCCCGCCTGCGGCGACGTGCCGCGCTGATCGTGGGCGCCATCGCGGTGTTGCTGGGCGCGGACGGGGACCTGGTCCTCACCCTTCACGACGGCGGGGTGCCCGCCGGAGACACCACGACGGTCCGGAAGACGTAGCCGAGCAGGTCCCGCCCGGTGCGGCACCTTCTTGACAAAAAGAAAACGAATGTTCGGCTTGACGTTTTCCCGCGGCAACCCCACACTGGAGCAGTAAATAAAATGATCATTCGTCTTTGTGGAGGCATGGCGTGAAAAAGCCATCGACGGGGCTGCAGTCATGGCACCGGACCGTCATCGCGACCGTGGCGTTGCCCTTGGTGATCTCTCTGGCCGTGATGGCGTTCGCGTGGCCCGCGTCGCGGATCGCGCCCCGCGATCTACCCGTAGGGGTCGTCGGCACCAGCGCGGCCAGCCAGAAGGCGGTCGAGGGACTGACGCACGGCAAGCCGGACGGATTCGACTTCCACCTCTACACGGACCAGGCATCGGCGCGCTCAGCGATCAAGCACCGGGAGATCTACGGTGCCTTCGTCATCACTCCGGGCCACGTCACCGTGCTGGAGGCCACCGCCGCGAGCATGCCCGTCGCCCAGCTGTTGACCACGTCCGGCCAGCACCTGGCGGACCAGGCGGCGAAGGCGGCGAAGGCGGCGGCGAAGGACCCGACGCCGCCGAGCGACGCGTCCGTCCGGTCCACCGTCTCGAAGAAGGCCGCCGCGAAGAAGGCTGCCGCGAAGAAGATCACCAAGGTGAAGGTGAAGACGGTCGACATCGTCCCGATCTCCGCGAGCGACCCGCGCGGCGTCGTCTTCGTTTCGGCCCTTCTCCCGCTCACCGTGTGCAGCATCATCATCGCAGCGCTCATCGCGCTGACACCCGGTCGCGTCTCGGTACGCCGCAGGCTGGTCGACCTGGTCGCCGCGTGCGCCGTGACGGGATTCGCCGCCTACCTCATCGCCCAAGGCCTTCTCGGTGCCCTGCCGCACCAGCACGTGGCCACCTGGGCGGCCCTGTCCTTCACCCTGCTCGCCATCAGCGCGACCAGCTTCGGCCTGGTCACCCTCATCGGTCCCCCCGGGCTCGGACTCAGCGTCGCACTCATGGTCTTCGTGGGGAACCCCTTCTCCGGCAGCACGTCCGCACCGGAACTGCTGCCCAAGGCCGTGGACGAAATCGGCCAGTGGCTCCCGCCGGGTGCCAGCGCGGGCCTTCTGCGCAGCACGGCGTACTTCGACGGGAACGCATCCGCGGGACACATCGTCGTCCTCGCCCTGTGGAGCGCCCTGGGCCTGGCCGCAGCCCTCCTCGGGGGCCGACGACGCTCCGCGGTTGCGAACGGCACCTCGGGGGACGACCGTCTCGGCGCCGACGACACGAGTGCGGCCGCCCCGGACACGGCCGGAACCACGACGACCGTGACGCCCGCACCGGTGTTCCGCACGCACTCGCACGCCCGGCACGCCGCCCACGGATGAGGAAGGCGGCTCGTCCTCGCCTCCGCGCGGGAGACGGCGACAGCCGGCCAACGCACCGAACGCAAGGAAAAGAACCATGTCGTCGAAGTCCGCGGAGCGCGCCGAGGACCTGATGGACGCACAAACGGCGTTCCACGACGTCCGCAACATCACGTTCGGGATCGCCTACCGGATGCTCGGCAACATCGGCGACGCCGAAGACGTCCTCCAGGAAGCCTGGATCCGCTGGCAGACCTACGACCGCTCCAAGGTGCAGAACCCCGATGCCTTCCTCACCACGATGGTGACCAGGCTGACGATCAACGTGCTGCAATCCGCGAGGGTCCGCCGGGAGAACTACGTCGGCCACCGGCCGCCGGAGTCGATCGACCCCATGAGCGATCCCGCACTGGACACCGAGAAGGCGGAAGCGCTGAAGGTCGCGGTGCTGATGCTCATGGAGAGGCTCACGCCCGCGGAACGGGCGGCGTACGTGCTCCGCGAGGCGTTCGAGTACCCCTACGGGCAGATCGCAGAGGTCATCGGGCAGTCCCAGGTCAACGTGCGCCAACTGGTGAGCCGCGCCCGCAAGCGACTGGCCGCGCAGAAACGGGCCAGCGTCTCGGCCGCCGACCACCAACGGTTCCTCGTCACCTTCCTGGTGGCGGCCCGGGCGGGGAACGTCGCCCCACTCGAAAGGCTGTTCGCGGAGGACGTCGCCTGCCCAGGCGGAGGGGTGGTGCGGGCCGAGGGGCAACCTCGCCTGCGAATAGGTCTTTTGACGAGGCGTCACGCATCCGCGTGACCGTAGGGGGTGGGCAGTCCCCTGGCTCCGATGACCGGCCGGTCGTCGGAGCCAGGGGACTGCCCACTCGCCGCCGGGGCGTGCCGGCACAGCCGGATGCGGACGGGGGGCGTGGCCCCGTCGGGCCACCGATGCCGGGCAGCAGATGACACGGGGCCATGGGCGAGGGGGATGTGCGGTGGCGCGTCCGGATCGTGGTCCGGACGCGGAGCGGCCGCGAGGCCTGCGGCGGGCCCGTGCGTCAGGACGTCGCCGGAGCCGGCCAGAGCGCTCGCAGGGCGCCCGGCACTCCGTCCAGCGCGGAGTCGTCCATCGCCAACTGGAGGATGTAGCCGGGAAGCATGCACATGAACGCGGCGGCCATCGCCTCGGGCGCGACCTCGCGCGGAAGGGTGCCGCTCTGCTGGTGCTCACGGATGACGTCGGCCAGCGCCGTGCGCATCTGGGCCATCAGATCGTCGAGTTGCCTGGCCAGCGAAGGGTTCCGCAGCGCCTCGGACCAGGCCAGCACGGAGAGCCCGGCGATGCTCTGCTCGGCGGTCTTGACCTTCACGACTTCCAGGACGTCGGCCATGAGGTCCCCGAAGGAACCGCCGGGCCGATTCCTCGCGACGCTCTGGACCATGGCGAGGACGTCGCGCACGCTCTCCTCGACGATCGCCGTGATCATCTCGTTCTTGCTGGCGAAGTGCCGGTACACGGCGCCGGCCGACAGGCCCGACTCGGCGAACAGGTCTTGCATGGACGTCGAATGGAACCCATCGCGCAGGAAGCAGCGGCGCGCCGCGTCCAGGATCTGCTGACGGCGGGCTTCCATGTACTCCGGCGTGACCTTGGGCATGGAACCATCCTCCGAACAAAAACGAACCTTCGTATTAACCTATCACACCGGGCTTGACCCGGGCCGGTACCGCGGAGGGCAGCCGCCGCGGTACCGGGCTCCGCGCACGACGAGGACGCCACCCATGTGTCACATTTCGCCTGCTTTAACTGTCAATCATGCGGTTAAAGCTCTTGGAGGTGGTTGGTCATGGATGTCTACGAGGCGGTCACGAGCCGACGGGCAGTCCGCGCTTTTGCCGACCGGCAGGTCCCAGGCGAGGTGCTGGAGCGCGTGCTGGCTGCCGCCGCCTGGTCCCCCTCCGCGTCGAACCTGCAGCCGTGGCACGTCTACGTGGTGACCGGCGGGCCGCTGGCCGAGCTCAAGAAGCGCGCCGGCGAACGGGTGATCGCGGGCGACGCTTGGGACGATCCGGAGTACGAGCAGTACCCGCCGGCACTGCAGTCCCCGTATCGCGAACGCCGGGCCGCCTTCGGGGAGCAGCGCTACAGCGCCCTCGGGATCCAGCGCCAGGACCTGGAGGCGCGCCAGAGGGCCGCCGCCGCCAATTGGGACTGCTTCGGCGCACCCGCCGCCCTGTTCTGCTACGTCGACCGCGACATGGGCAAGCCCCAGTGGTCCGACGTCGGCATGTACCTGCAATCCGTCATGCTGCTGCTCCGCACCGAAGGACTGCACAGCTGCGCGCAGATGGCATGGGCGAAGTACCACAAGACCGTCGCAGAGGTCCTCGCTCCCCCGGGGGAGCTCATCCTCTTCTGCGGCATGTCCATAGGGTTCGAGGACGTCACCGCACGTCACCCCCGCCCGGCACGGGCGTCACTCACCGAGACGGTGGAGTTCGTCGGCGATTAGACCGCGGCGCACCCCCACGCGGCCTTCCGCCGGTCATGTCGAACCGCCGGCCGCGGGCGGTCCGTGTCACAAGACGACGCGCTACCCGGTCTCTACGTGTGCAGGCCGGCCCGGGGGCAGGGAGTCCGTGGGGCCTTCAGGCCGGCCTGCACCTCGCGTCCGCGGGCACGCGGAAGGACGGGGAAGGCACGCGATCGAGGGTCGGCGCCATCCCGCTCGTGGGCTTCACGAGGTCCGGCCGTGCCGCGACGCCCGGGCGGCCACGAACCGGCCGGCCCTTCGGACGAACCGCACGACGGCTCGCCGCCGTGCGGGAACTCGTACAAGGAGTCGGGGACAGCACGCCCAGATCAACGTCCAGCAGAACGCCGACATGCGGCGCATCAGCGCCTGGGCGGCCCTCGTCGCCCTCCCCACCTTGGTCGTCGGCATCTACGGCATGAACTTCGACTACATGCCCGAGCTGAGATCCCCCTACGGCTATCCGGCGGTTCTCGCCGTCATCGCCCTCATCTGCACCTTCATCTACCGGGCCCTGCGCCGCAACAGATGGCTCTGACCGTGCCGCGCAGCCGTCGCTGCTGATCAAGCGGGCGGGGCGAGCTGTTCGCGCACCCAATCAGGGTCAGGGTTCGTATGCGGCCGGCCGGCCACGACGACGGTCGGCACGGTCTCGTTGCCGTCGTTGGCCGCCCTGACCGCCGCGGCACCAGCCGGGTCGCGCCAGATGTCGACCCAGTGCAGCTCACGGGCCCTCCGCCCCAGGCGAACGCGCAAGCGCAGGCAGTACTTGCAGCCGGGCCGCCAGAAGACCACCGGGCGGCCGTCGACCGCGCTCCGGCGTTGCGCCTCCGACGCACCGATCCCCCTGGGGAAGACCAGCGGCGAGTTCACGCCCGCGAGCAGTACGAACCCCACGAAGAATGCCCCGGCCTCACCGGGGCTACCCCCGCGAACCAGCCCCGTGGCGACAACCGAGCCGCAGACCAGGAGCAGCATTGGCAAGAGCCACGCACGCGTCATGTTGACGCAGCCTATCCGTGAGCCGAAAGCGCGCCCGACCGGGCTGCCGCGCCTGGGTCTTCGCCGTACCCACGGCAGCTCACGGCCGTAGTGTCAGCCCGCGCTGCCGGCCTTCCAGGCGCTCCAGTTCATGTGCCGGCCGTTGGTTCAGAGGCCGTTGCCGCAGTGGTGTCGGCCGTGGCACCTCGGGGGACAGCATCATGTACGACTGCGGGACGGCGGCGACGCCAGGTCGCCGACGGCGGCCGCCCCGTCGATGCCGGGCACCGCCCCATCGGCGTTCTCCCGGTCGGCGGTGAAGTAGCGGGGCGCGCAGCCGGCGGAACCCGACTGGGCGGGGACGTAGAAAAGCCCAGCCGGGTCGGTTTCGGCGGGTTCGGGGTCTTCCCCGTACACGTACAGGCACACGGTGTTCCTCCTGGAGCGAGGGAGATACGCGACTCGGGCACGGGCCCGCGTCCGGCAATGAGGCTATGCCCGCAGGTCAGGCCGCCATCGCGCTCAGCGGCAAACCCTGACGCCGCCCTGACGGTGGGGAGCGGCGCCCGGGCCTCCGGGGGTCCCTGCCGAAGGCCAGGCACGGCGGAAGGGTCGGCGGCCTGCGGCAGGGTGCGCGGCAGATCGTGTGCACGGGGGACCGAGGGAGTGTGGAAACCGGTCCGGGGAGATCGGGAACCCGGCGGACGGGGCCGACAGGTAACAGGGGACCGCGACCAGTGCCCGGCCCGTATGGGGAGGAACCGATGAGAGCAGATCACCCCCGGCAGAGCCCGGCCGCATGGGCAGGCTGACTCCCGCGGTCTTCGCCCTTTTCACATGACACCGGCCGCTTCGCCGTGCCCGGTAAGAAAGGCATGCCTTGACACACAAGAGACGAGCACCGGTTGCGGCGTTCGCCCCCTTCACCGCCATCACCATCGCCGCGGCCCTGCTGGGCGGAACGGTCGGAGTGGTCCAGGCCGCGCCGCCCGATGGCGCGTCCCGTACCGGATCGCGTCCCGGGGCCGCGTTCGGCACGGGTTCCGACGCCACACGGCGGACGGTCACCCTCGTCACCGGCGACAAGGTGACGCTGGACGCCACCGGCAAGGTCGTCGGCGTCACGGCCGCCGAGGGCCGGGAGGGCATGGCGTTCCGCATATCCCGCGCGGCCGGCGGTGACACCTACGCCGTACCGCGCGACGCCG
Source organism: Streptomyces sp. NPDC001902 (assembly GCF_042891295.1). Classification (NCBI taxonomy): domain Bacteria; kingdom Bacillati; phylum Actinomycetota; class Actinomycetes; order Kitasatosporales; family Streptomycetaceae; genus Streptomyces; species Streptomyces sp. NPDC001902. The sequence continues at coordinate 95,131 of NZ_JBIATA010000025.1, forward strand.
AACGGCTGATCGCGGACGGCACGGCCGACCGGCAACTGTTCGACGTGACGCGGCTGGTGGGTTTCGGGTACGACGACTCCTCACGGCCCGACCTGCCGCTCATCGTCACCTACGCCAAGGGCGGTCCCGTCGCGGCGCGTACGCTGTCGGACTCCGGCGCCCGCGTCACCCGCGACCTGCCCAGTATCAACGGCGACGCCCTGCGGGCACGCAAGTCCGAGGCCGCGGCGCTCTGGCGGACCCTCACCGGCAGTGGCGCGAGCGCCCGTTCGTCGGCCACCGCCACCTCGGCCAGGGTCGAGAAGATCTGGCTTGACGGCAAGGTCACGGCGAGCCTGGACCGCAGCACGGCGCAGATCGGCGCCCCCGCTGCCTGGGCGGCCGGTTACGACGGCGCCGGCGTCACCGTCGCCGTGCTGGACACCGGTGTGGACGCAACGCACCCGGACCTGAGGGACCGCGTCGACGCGCAGGTGAACTTCTCCGAGTCCCCGGACACCGTCGACCGCGTGGGCCACGGCACGCATGTGGCCTCGACCGTCGCGGGCTCCGGGGCCCGGTCGGACGGGAAGTACAAGGGCGTCGCGCCCGGCGCCCGCATCATCAGCGGCAAGGTCCTCGGCGACGACGGATCGGGCAGCGCCTCCGGCATCATCGCCGGCATGCAGTGGGCCGTCGCCCAGGGCGCGAAGGTGGTCAACCTCAGCCTCGGCAGCGACGACACCCCGGAGACCGACCCGGTCGAGCAGGCGGTGAACGAGCTGTCGGCGGACTCCGGCACCCTCTTCGTCATCGCCGCGGGCAACGCCGGCCCCGCCGCGGGCACGATCGGTTCCCCGGGCAGCGCCGCCGCCGCGCTCACCGTGGGCGCGGTGGACCGGGCGGACGCCATCGCGGAATTCTCCAGCCGGGGCCCGACCGCCGACGGCTCCCTCAAGCCCGACCTCACCGCCCCCGGCGTGGACATCGTCGCCGCGAAGGCCGCGGAGGGCGTGGAGGGCGACCCGGCAGCCGACGGCTACGTGTCGATGAGCGGTACGTCGATGGCCACCCCGCATGTGGCGGGCGCCGCCGCGATCCTGGCCCAGCAGCACCCGGACTGGACCGGCGGGCGGATCAAGGCCGTCCTCACCGGTTCCGCCGCACCGGCCCCCGACCTGGCCGCGTTCGCGCAGGGCACCGGCCGCACCGACATCGCGCGGGCGATACGTCAGCACGTGACCAGCAGCCCCACCTCGCTGGACTTCGGCACCGCCCGGTGGCCGCACGCGGACGACGAGCCTGTCACCGAGAAGGTCACCTACCGCAACGACGGTGACAGCCCGCTCACCGTCGACCTGGCGACCGAGGCGTTCGGCGAGGACGGGAAGCCGGCCGCCGAGGGCATGTTCGACGTCTCGCCGAAGCGGCTCACGATCCCGGCGGCCGGCACCGCGACCGCCACGGTGACCTCCGACAGCCGCGCGGGCACGGCCGACGGCACGTTCGGCGGCTCCGTGACCGCGACGGCCGGGGAGACCGCCGTGCGGACCGCCATCGGCGTGAACCGCGAGCAGGAGTCGTACAACCTGACGGTCAGGCACCTCGATCTGGGGGGCAAGCCCACCGGCGATTCCGAGACGGGCGTGTACGGCCTGGGCAACGACATCTGGCGGGACTACTCCGACCCCACGGACGGAGAGTTCACGGTGCGGCTACCCAAGGGCCGCTACGCCCTCGAGGGCCGCGTCTCCACCGGGGCGGACCCCGACGACGGGAAGCTGGCGCTGCTGCTGCACCCGAAGTTCTCGCTGACCCGGGACACCACCCTGGTCATGGACGCCCGCAAGGCCAGGCCCGTCCGGATCACCGTGCCCGACCGCGCGGCCGAGAACACCGACGCCACACTCAACTTCGGTGTCAACGACAACGGGTCCGGCTACACCTCCACCTACGACATGGGCAGCTTCGGCAACCTGCGCGTCGGGCAGCTCGGGGCACCGCTTCCCGCAGGCGAGGCGTTCGCGCAGTACAACGGGACGTGGACCCACGGCACGGTGAACTACCGACCGGCCTCGAACCGCACCGGCGACCTCTCCGGATTCACCGCGAAGCTGCGCCGCCAGGACTTCGCCAAGCTCGTGCTCACCCTCGGCGCACCCGCCGCGGGCAAGACCGGCAGCCTCGTCGCCGCACCCCTGACGCCGGGCGGCAGCTGGTTCGACTTCCACCCGGAGGAGGGCACCCTGCCGCGCACCGTCACCGACTACGTCCTGCCGGGCGTGAAGTGGCGGTACGCCACCGGCCAGTACGGCGCTCCGGGCGCGGACGGCGAACCCGTGTGGGACGGCGGCCAGACCGTCACCCGGGCCAGGGCCTACGCCGCGGGCAGGACGTACGCGCAGCGCTTCAACATCGGCGTCTTCGGCCCGCACCTGTACAGCTCGGGTGGGGAGGCGTCGGGCGCGGTCCGTCTCGGCGACGACTTCAGCGCCTACGTGCCGCTGTTCTCCGACGGCGCGGGCCATGTCGGCGTCTCCGACTACACCAGGGCCACGAGCGCGCTGTACGTGGACGGCACGCCGGTGTTCACCTCGGACACGCCCCTGGACGGCGACACGCACACCCTGCCCGCCGAGGCGCGGGCCTACCGGCTCACCACGGACGTATCCCGCGCCGCGTCGCTCTCCGCGGTCAGCACCCGGGTGACCGCCGAGTGGACCTTCCGCTCCGCCCACGTCTCGGGCGACACCATGACGTGGCTGCCGCTGTCGGCGGTGCGCTTCTCGCCCAAGCTCCAGGCGGCCAGCACGGCCAGGGCGGGCAGGGCCTTCACCGTCCCGTTCACGATCGAGGGCGCGGCCACCGCCCGCACCGCCCGCAAGCTGGCGTTCTCGGTGTCCTACGACGGCGGCACGAGCTGGAAGCCGGCCAAGGTGACCGACCGTGAGCGGCTCGAACTGCGCCACCCCGCCCGCCCGGGCACCGTCTCCCTGCGCGTCGTGCTCACCGACGCCGACGGCAACACCGTGAAGCAGACGATCTACCGCGCCTACCGCACCACCGCGTAGGCACTGCGCTCCACACGCGGGCCCCGGGCCGTCGGCCCGGGGCCCGTCCGCTCCCGACGTCCGGGGTCACGCGTCGACCGCGCGCGTCGTGCCGGCCCAGCTGTCCAGGTCGGCCAGGCGTGCGGTGAGGGCGGCGCGCATCGCGTCCGCGCCGAAGACGCCGAGGGCCAGTCGCAGGGGCGGGGCGTCGCTGTCCGCGGCTGCTCGGATGCCCGCTGCGATGCGCGCCGGTGACGCGTACGCGGACGCGGGCTGTGCGCCGATGGCCTTCTGGACCTCACGGACGGTCTGGTCGTAGTCGTCGATGGCGGCCGCGACGTCGAGGTTGTCGAGGAAGGCCGTGGCGGTGGGACCGGGCTGGACCATGGTGACCTTGATGCCGAGCGGGGCGAGCTCGTCGGCGAGGGCGTCCGACAGACCTTCGACGGCGTACTGCGCGCACGGCGCTCCGGCCACATCACAGCGGCGGGGCGTCCGGGTGGGTGCCCGAGGGCTCCAGCCGGACGACGATGCCCTTCGAGGTCGGCTGGTTGCTGGTCTCGGCCACGCTCTCCAGCGGCACCAGGACCTGGGTCTCGGGGTAGTACGCGGCGGCGCAGCCCAGCGCGGTCGGGTAGGGGACCACCTCGAAGCCCTCCGCACGGCGCTCCACGTCATCGTTCCACACGCTCACCAGGTCCACCGACTGTCCTTCGCGAAGCCCGAGTTCGGTCAGGTCCGCGGGGTTGACCAGCACGACGCGGCGGCTGCCGTGGATGCCCCGGTAACGGTCGTTGTTGGTGTACGGGATGGTGTTCCACTGGTCGTGGGAGCGCAGGGTCTGCAGCAGCAGGTGCCTGTCCGGGGCCTGCGGCATGGCCCAGGCGTTGCTGGTGAACATGGCCTTGCCGGTGGCGGTGGCGAAGACGCCCTCGTTGACGGGGTTCGGCAGCCTGATGCCGCCCGGCCGGACGACTCGCCGGTTGAAGTCGTGCAGCCCCGGCAGGATGTGCGCGATGCGGTGGCGGATCGTTCCGTAGTCGGTCTCGAACTGCTTCCACGGGATGCCGGTCCTGCCGTCGAGGGTGTGCCGGGCGAGCCGGCACAGGATGGCGATCTCGCTGAGCAGCAGTTTGGAGGCCGGTTCGAGACGTCCGCGGGAGGTGTGCACCTCGCTCATCGAGTTCTCGACGGTGACGAACTGCTCGCTGCAGGGCTGCACGTCCCGTTCGGTGCGGCCCAGGGTCGGCAGGATGAGTGCCGTCCGTCCGCAGACCGCGTGCGACCTGTTGAGCTTGGTGGAGATGTGGGCGGTCAGGCGGCATCGCCGCATGGCCTCCTCGGTGACCGCGCTGTCGGGCGCGGCCCGGACGAAGTTGCCCGCGAGGCCGAGGAAGACCTTGATGCGGCCCTCCCGCATGGCCTTGATCGAGTTCACGGAGTCCAGACCGTGGGCGCGTGGCGGGTCGAAGCCGAACTCCCGCTGCAGCGCGTCCAGGAAGGAGTCCGGCATCTGTTCCCAGATGCCCATCGTGCGGTCGCCCTGGACGTTACTGTGTCCGCGCACCGGGCAGGCGCCGGCCCCGGCCCTGCCGAGGTTGCCGCGCAGCATCAGGAAGTTGACGATCTCCCGGATGGTGGGGACGGCGTGCTGGTGCTGCGTCACGCCCATGGCCCAGCAGACGATGACGCGCTCGCTGCGCAGGACGTCGTCCCGTACGTCCTCGATCTCCTCGCGGGTCAGTCCCGTCGCGGGGAGGATCTGTTCCCAGCCGATGCCGTGGGCGTGCTGCGCGAACTCCTCGAAACCGCTGGTGCTGGAGCGGATGAAGTCATGGTCGAGCACGGTGCCCGGCCGGGCGTCCTCGGCCTCCAGCAGCAGCCTGTTGAGGCCCTGGAACAGCGCGAGGTCGCCGCCGCTGCGGATGTGCAGGAACCGGTCGGCGATCTGGGTGCCGTGTCCGATGATCCCGCGCGGCTTCTGCGGGTTCTTGAACCGCAGCAACCCGGCTTCCGGGAGCGTGTTCACCGCGATGACGCGGGCGCCGTTGCGCTTGGCCTCCTCCAGGGCGGAGAGCTGCCGCGGATGGTTCGTACCCGGATTCTGGCCCACCAGGAAGATCAGGTCGGCGTGGTGGAGGTCGTCCAGGCTGACGGTTCCCTTGCCGGTGCCTAGGGTCTCGTGCAGGGCGGTGCCGCTGGACTCGTGGCACATGTTGCTGCAGTCGGGCAGGTTGTTGGTGCCGAACGCCCTGGCGAAGAGCTGCAGGACGAAGGCGGCCTCGTTGCTGGCCCGGCCCGAGGTGTAGAAGACCGCCTCGTCGGGTGAGTCGAGCGAGTTCAGCTCCGCGGCGATCAGCTCGAAGGCGTCGCGCCAGCTGATCGGTTCGTAGTGGTCGGAGTCGGGCCGCTTGACCATCGGTTCGGTGAGCCGGCCCTGCTGGTTCAGCCACAGGTCCGACCCCCGTCCCAGCTCGGAGACCGAGTGCCGCCGGAAGAACTCGGCGGGGATGCGCCGCGTCGTGGCCTCGTCGTTGATGTGCTTGGCACCGTTCTCGCAGTACTCGTTGCGGTGCCGGTGGCCGGGCGCGGGATCCGCCCAGGCGCAGCCGGGGCAGTCGATGCCGTCCACCTGGTTCATGGTCAGCAGCGTCACTCCGGTGCGCGCGACCGAGGTCTCCTCGAGGGAGTACTCCAGCGCGTGCCGTACGGCGGGCACTCCCGCGGCCCATTCCTTGGGCGGGGTCACGCCGAGCGCTTCCTCCGGTTCTTCTCGGGGGGCCTTCTTCATGACGTGCGTCCCTCGTTCCCTCGTCCGCGGATCGCTCAGCCGACCGGCCACCGCGGGACCCGGCTCCGTGGCGGTTCCGGCTCCACCGGCCGCACGTGTCCGTTGTGGATGGACGCCCGCCAGGCTCCGCTCTCCTCGCCGATGCCCTCGATGTACTCCTTGAAGTTGCGCAGCTCCGCCCGGACGACGCGGCGCGCGACCCCGAGGGCACTCGTGACGGTGTCCGCGATGCCGCGGCGTGTGGTCTCCATCCGCACGGTCACTTCGGTGCGGTCCGCTGCCACGGAGCGGAAGGAGACCGTGCCCCGGTGGTAGGGGCTGCGTCGCAGGCTCTGCCAGACGAGGTGCGAGTCCGGTTGCTGCTCGACGATCTCCGCCTTGAACTCCCGGTGCAACGGGCCGATCCCGATGACCCAGTGGGTGACCGAGGGGTTGATCTGCTCGACCCTCCTCACCGCGGACATGAACCGCGGAAAGCTCTTGAACTGGGTCCATTGGTTGTACGCGGTACGTACCGGGACCGCGATCTCGACCACTTCTTCGACGGTCGTCATGGCCCACCTTCTTCAGGCGCCGCTCTCTCCAGTGTCACCGCCCGGCAGGGAGGTCGCATGTGGGTGAGCGCGGCGAGGGGACGCTGCGCCCGGCTCCCGTCACGTTCGGTGGCGACCGCGTCCGCGGCGCTGCCCCACAAGGCGCAGCTGCCTCCGGTCCGGCACGGTGGGCGTGCCGGACCGGGGGCAGTTGGCGTTGTCTCCCCTTCGACGCTAGGCGGTTCGGTTCCGCCGGACGAGCCCGACCGCCGTGTCGACGACGAGGAATCCGAGCAGCGTGATGCCCAGGAGCGGCAGCGCCCAGCCGAGCGCGGCGACGGCCGGGACGCCGATGATCAGCACCGGCAGGGGCAGCTGCCGCCACGTCCCCCGTACGGGGGCCTTGCCGAGTGCCGCCGTGCGGTCGCCACGCGTGGGCCGGCGCTGCCACCACATCCGGTAGCCCCACACGATCACGGCGATCAGGCCGAGCGCGATCAGCGCCAGCAGGATCTGGTTGACGATGCCGAACAGCAGGCCCATGTGGCCCTGGACGCCGAGCTTGCTGAGCTTGGCCAGGACCGGGTAGTCGGCCCACCTGCTCTCCGAGGTGACCTCGCCCCTGGCGGCGTCGACGGCGACCTGGTCGTAGTGGACCGGCCACAGGTCGTCGTCCTGGGCCACCGTCCAGGCGGCCGCGTCGTCCGTGGGCGGCGTCAGCTCCACCCGGCCGCCCAGCCCGGCGTCGCGGGCCACCCCGAGGACCGCGTCGAAGTCGGCGGGGTCCGCCGACGCCGCGCCCTGGTCTGTGCCGTGTCCGGCGTGCCCCACGTGCTCGCCGTCCGTCGCCCCGGCTCCGCCTGGCAGCGAGGTGACCAGTTCGGGTGCGTTTCCCTTGGCCGCGTCGAGCAGCTGCCCGAACCGGTCACCGGCGTAGTGGGACCAGGTCAGACCGGTGGCGCTGAGAGCGAGCAGGCCGACGGCGATCCAGACGCCCGTGGCCGCGTGCCGACTGCGGGTACGCCGTACACCCCGGGCGGAGCGGTCGGGCAGCAACACACCGCGCACCGACGTGGCACGCTGCCCGCGGGCACGCCCCAGCCACAGGACGAGGCCCCCTGCCACGATCACCCACAGCCAGCTCGCGGCGACCTCCGAGTACAGACGCCCGGTCTCACCGAGGTGCAGGTTGCGGTGCAGGTCGTCCAGCCAGGTGGTCAGCGGCGTCGAGCCGTACCACGTGGTCAGCTCACCCTTGACCTCGGCCGTGTACGGGTCCACGAACACCGTGCGCTGGTTCTCGCCCAGTTCCGGCAGCGACAGCACCACCCGCGTGGTCTCCTCCGGGCCGGACGGAGTGATCACCGAGGACAGCGTGCCCTCCGGGTGGGCCGCCCGGGCGGTGGCGATCTGCTCCGCCAGGGGGCGCGGTTCGTCACCCACCTCCGCCACGCCGAGCTGGTCGCCGTAGACGAGCTGGTCGAGCTGGGGTGTGAAGGTGTAGGCCAGCCCCGTCAGGGCGGCCACGAGCACGAAGGGGGCGACGAACACCCCCGCGTAGAAGTGCAGCCGTACGAGCAGCGCCCGAACGCCCTTCCACGAACGGCCGGGTCGTACGGGACCGGTCCCCGAGGTGGCCGGCGGTACGGCGGGGCCGTCGGCCTCCGCGACAGCCACCGCGGCTGCGTCGCGGTCGTCCCTTGGCGTCTGTTCCTGTGTCGAAGTCATGCGTGCATCCCCAATCGGCGCCCGGCGCACTGGGCGCGGGCGCTCGTGAAGCCGACGATTCGGTCCGCCTTCACGGCGGTACGGCGTGACGGGCCTGCCGTTCCGGCACCGGGCGCGCGTGGATGCGCCGGGCGGACGGTGTGCGTGGGCACGCCGGACTGCGCCCGTCACCGCGACGGGGCGTGACGGACGGTCAGGAGCAGATCGCCGGCTGCGGGGGGCCGCGCCGTGTGACGCTGTGCCACAGGGTCGCCTGGTGGTCCAGGCGTGGGGGGACGTGGGAGGACGCGGGCGTCGCAGGGGCGGGTGACGTGACGACGGCTCGGACGCGCGAAGCCCGGCGCAGTGGAGCGAAGACGAAAGCGGCCAGGGAGCGGCCGAGTTGGAAGGCCGCGGCCTCACCGCGCCACAGCCACAGCCCGCACAGGACCGCGGCCAGGGCGTGGGCGGAGACCATGCCGGTGGACCAGCCGCCCATGGCAGCGGTGCTCATGGGCATCGCTGCCACGGCGGCCGAAGACCGGTGGCCGGCCGTCATGTCGGTGGGGGCGGCGGCGAAAGCCTGTGCGAGGCTGAACCAGCCGTGCAGGGCGAACTGGGCCGCCGCGGTCGCCGCCATGACCGCCGGGGCACCGCGCTCACGGCGACCCGCCAGCCACCACGCTCCGGCGGTGGTGGCGGCGAACCCGTACCCCACCGCCCAGCCGGGAACCGCCCGCGACATCAGGGCGTGTCCGAGACCCGTCACCGCCACGCACACGGCCGCGAACACCGCGGCACGCGCGAGGCGGAAGGCGGGCCCGGATGTCATGGGCAGCAATGATGCCATCGACCACCCGAATGAGGGACGGGGCACGCGGAGCACCGACGGCGCACGATGGCCTGTGCTGGCTACGCGCCGTCAAACCCGTGGGCCCTCCACTTAGTCCATCGCGGCCCGCCACAGGGCGCGGCCGTAGCCCGACCGCGGCGCCCGGGCAGGACCGACCCCGACGTACCGGGGCATGAGCCGGCGGGCGCCGACGCACCCGCGACGCGCCCCTCGTGGACGACGACGAGGACCCGTCCCACGGAGCCATGAGCACCGGCCGCAGCCATTCCCAGCGGAAGGGCACGCGCCGCAGCCCGCTTCGCGGGGACGGGAGGTGGGCCCCGGCGCGACTCGCTCCGGCGCGGCCAGGAGAGATGCGGGCGGCCCGCCGGTGCCGGCGGGCCGCTCCATCCCCACAGCCTGGCGGCTGGCGCTTTCCGCCCGATCGCGCCCATGACCTCCCCGCAGGTTGATGCAACAACCCTGCATATTGCTTGACGCGGCAAGCAAGTCGCGAGGAGGGATCGCAAGGACGTGCCCTGCGGACAAACCGCAGTCTTTATCTCGATTCGGCCCATACCCGGATGAATCGATTTAGCATGCCCCTGTTGGAGCTGGCGGCGGCCTCGGGCACGCCACAGAGAGGGCCCGGGCCGTCATCAGATTTTGCTTTCGCTGACGCGGTGACATCGTGAACCAGGCATTTCGCACGAACATCCTTCCACCCCACGAGAAGGCGGAGTACTGGACGGACGCAGTCCACCAGGCAGTCACCAGACTTGAGATCCGGCCTCCGAAGGATGGCACGTTGTGCGGATCCCTCTGGCTGGCCTCGGTCGGTGCCATCCATGTGGGCCACGTCGAGGCAAGCCCTCAACGGATGGCCCGGACCAGAGGGATCATCGCCAACGACGCCGGCAACGCGCTCATCGTGAGCCTGCAGGAAGCAGGCAGCAGCGTCGTGGCGCAGGACGGACGCGAGACGCTCCTCACCCCCGGGGAACTGGTCCTGCTCGACTCCCGGCGACCCTTCTTCAGGGACTTTCCCGGCAGCTTCCGTCAGAACATTGCCTCCATCCCACTCGAGATGCTGGACCTTCCCGATGCGTACCTGGCCCGCGCCATCGGCCGGCCGTATCGCCCCACCCACTACATCGGCGGAATCCTCGCCGCGTACGTGACCAGGCTCGCCGCGGCGGCGGCGTCGGAGACCTGCCTGGCAGGAGCACAGCAGTACCTGGAGCGGGGGATGCTCGACGTGCTGACCGCGCTCGTGGCACACGACGGCAGGCTCGACGCCGACGTCACGCCCACCGCCGAGGAGACGATGCGGCTGCTCGTGCGCGACTACATCAAGGCCCACCTCGGCCGACCGGAACTCTCCCCGGCCGTGATCGCGGCTGCGCACCACATCTCCGTGCGCTATCTGCACAAGTTGTTCCAGGGCGAGGACATGACGGTCAGCCGATGGATCCACCACCAGCGGCTGGAAGCCTGCCGTGAGGATCTCGCACGTCCTGACCTGGCCGGGTTGACCGTGGCGACGATCGCGCAGCGATGGGGTTTCGTCAGTCCCGCGCACTTCAGCCGGACCTTCCGTGCCGCCTACGGCATCTCCCCGGCCGCGTGGCGCCGAATGGCCCTCGCCGATCTTCCCGGGCACCCTTGACCGGCGGCTACGACGAGGCGCCGTTCATGATCAGCGCCAGCGCATGGGCCTGACGCCTTCCGACGGGTCGGGGTCCGCCGGGCAGGGAAGGACCGCCCCACCCCCCTCTCCGTGGCGGGCCAGCGCGATCATCGCGAGATCGTCGGCCGGCAGGGCACCACAGTGGGCGACGATGTCCTCGAGGATCTCCGCCAGGACGTTGTGCAGGCGCTCGTGACAGAAACGGTGCCGGTCATGCCACGTCCACGAGGTGGCGCGTTCCAGGAGCGGGAAGGAGGTCCCGCTGCGGTCGCGGGCCTCGATGAGGCCGTCGGTGTACAGCAACAGCGTGTCGTGGGGGCCGAGTTCGAAGGCGTTCTCATGGGCGCGGATGTCGCACAGCGGGCTGAGCCCGAGCGGCGGGCAGGGCGTGCCGGGCAGCAGGACCAGTTCTCCCGAGCGTGCCCGCACCGGGGGCGGATGGCCGAAGTTGACCATGCGGGCGTCGGGCTCACCGTCCGGCACCTCCAGGATCAGCGCCGTCGCGAAGCGTTCGTCCGCGTCGCAGCGTGCGTCGTCGTCCGCGTCGGCCAGGTACCGCAGGAAGCTCTCCTCCAGGTGGGTGGACAGCTCGACCAGGGAGACGGGCTGCGGCGCCCATTCACGGAAGGCTCCGAGGATGGCGATGACGTCGAGGAACGAGGGCAGCCCTCTCCCCCGGACGTCGCCGATGATGATGCGGGTCGCCGCGTCGGCCCGGGCGACCGCGTAGAGGTCCCCGCCCACCCGGGCCTGCCCGCCGCAGGCGTGGTAGACGGAAGCGAGGTCGAGGCCGCCGACACGCGAGGGAAGCGGTCGCAGCAGCACATCTTGCACGGCGTCGGAGACGGCGAGGGCACTCGCCGCCCGACGGCGGTACAGCCGGAGCAGCCTGCCGCATGCCACGGCCGCCGCCGGTGCCGCAACCAGCTACAGGAGACGGCAGGCGCTCTTCACCCGACCGCGCAGGGGAACGGCCGCGCAGATCGTGAGTACCCCCAGCAAGGCCCCCGCGATGGGCACGAGCCGTACCACCCGCATGTCGTCGAATTGCTTGAGACCAGTCATGCCGCACCTCTCCTTTCCCACGCACCCGCCCTGTCGGTGGGAGGCTGCGGCGGCCGCCGGGGCGGACGCTCATCGGGGATCCGGTAGTCGTCGCGCCACGACCGTAGGCGAGGCGGAGCAACGAAGCTTGCGCAGCGGCGCATGAGATCTTGACCATGCACGCAGCATCCCGAACGGGGTCCCAAGAACGACCGGACGGGATGACGGGATCCACCTCATGTGGCCCGCCCAAGGGCCTGCGGATAGGGATCGTGGACGGGGCTGCACTACGGCCGACGGCACCCGGAACCGTTGACGTCTCCCGGCGCATCATGGTGCGGGCCTGCATGAGACCGGCTGTTCGGGGCACACGGTGACTGACACGGCGGACAACTCAAGGGTGATGACGTGACGGTATCCACGCAGCAGTCCACGGACGTCATCGAGCACCCTGCGGGATCGGTGCCCACACGGGCCCTCCAGGACGCGGGTCTGCCGTGGATCGAGGACGCCGGCACCATCGCGCCGAAGGATGCCCGCCAGTTGTCGAAGCTGTTCTTCGACCGGCTGCAGAGCATCGAAGAGGGCACAGCCGAGTACAGCTACGCGCGCAACACGCTGATCGAGATGAACGTGTCTCTGGTCCACTTCGCCGCCCGTCGTTTCCGAAGCCGCGGTCCCGAGGAGCAGGAGGACATCCTGCAGGTCGGCACCATTGGCCTGATCAAGGCCATCGACCGGTTCGACCTGAGCCGCGAGGTCGAGTTCACGACCTTCGCCGTTCCCTACATCGTCGGAGAGATGAAGCGGTTCTTCCGCGACACCTCCTGGGCCGTGCATGTGCCGCGACGCCTGCAGGAGTTGCGGGTGGAACTGGCCAAGGCTCGTGACCACCTCACTGCGGTCCTCGACGCCCCGCCCAGTGTGGCGGAACTGGCGGCGTACCTGGAGATCGGCGAGGAGGAGGTCATCGAGGGTATGGTCGCCGCCAACGGCTACAGCGCCGGCTCCCTCGATCTGCCCACTGACGAGGAGGGTGAGGGTGGCAGCCGCTCCTACGCCGACACGATAGGTGCCTGCGACCCGGCGATCGAGAAGGTCGAGGACTTGCGGGCGCTCGCACCCATGCTGGACCAGTTGGGTGAGCGCGAACGTGTCCTCTTGCAGATGCGGTTCGGCCAGGAGTTGACCCAGTCCCAGATCGGCGTCGAACTCGGGCTCTCCCAGATGCACGTATCCCGGCTGCTTTCACGGCTGCTCTCCAAGCTCCGTGCGGGGATGCTCACCGACTCCTGAGCCCGCGTCCTCCCGGGGGTGGCCGATCATCGCCGCCTGCGGCCGCCACGTGCCCGCCCGGAGGAGCGATCAGGACTCTGCTCCTCGTCCTCCTCTTCGTCGCCCTCCTCTTCTTCTCCGTCCTCTTCTTCTTCGTCCTCGGGGTACTCGTCCTCTTCTTCCTCTTCGTCCTCCTCTTCGTCGCCCTCCTCTTCCTCTTCGCCCTCTTCTTCCTCTTCGCCCTCTTCTTCCTCTTCGCCCTCTTCTTCTTCGTCCTCGGGGTACTCGTCCTCGCCTTCCTCTTCGTCCTCCGGGTACTCGCCCTCCTCTTCCTCTTCCTCCCCCTCTTCGCCCTCGGGGTACTCCTCCTCGTCTTCGTACTCGTCAGGCTCCTCCGAGCCTTCCTCTTCGGCGGCCTGCTCTTCTTCCTCGATGGCTTCCTCGTGCGTCCGGACCACTTCGCCGTCGCGGATCTCGCCGCGCCAGCCGTCCGCTTCCTCGTCGGTGAGGGTCACGTAACGCTGGAAGTGCTTGAAGTCCAGGCGCAGACGACGCCCTTGGGCGCGCCAGATGTTTCCGGTCTTCTCGAAGAGGCCAGAGGGGTAGTACTCGACCACGAGCACGATGCGGGTGAGGCTGGGTGCCAATTCGTGGAAGCTCACGCAACCGCGCGTGGTGCCCTTGGCGCCCTCCGAGGTCCAGACGATGCGTTCGTCCGGCACCTGTTCCTGCGTAGTGGCCTTCCATCCGCGTGTCGACGGGCCCACCTTGACCTTCCAGTCGCTGTCCTCCTCCTTGCCCCGTGACGCACTGCGGACGCCCTTGGTGAAGCTGCTGAACTTCTCGTACTGAGTCCAGTGGTCGTAGGCGAAGCGCAACGGCACACCCACGTCCAGCACTTCAATGATGTTCATGACCTTGGGCGTACCGGACTTACGGCCCTTGCCCCCTCCGCCGCCGAACACCCCCTTGACCTTGTCGACGACGCTGTCCTTGATGCTCTTCGCCTTCTCACCGATCAGAGCCTTGACCGGTGAGTCCCCTTGGAGCATTCGCAGACCCGCCTTGGGGAGCACGCCGCCCCCGTCAGCCACACCCTGGAGCCCGCTGGTGACGTCGCCGAGTTTGTCCGTGGCCTTGTCCGCCAGATTCTGTACCTGGGCCCCCAGGAAGCTCGTGAACGCGCCGCGCAACTGGTCGAGCCCCGAGCCCTGTTCGCCTTCGCGTGTCGTGCCGGCCATGGGCCTACCTCCGCCGTGTGGATGCCTTCTTCGCCGCCGTCTTCTTCGCCGCCGTCCTCTTGGCCGGAGCGGAGGCCTTCTTCGCAGCTGCCGTCTTCTTCGCGGGAGCGGAGGACTTCTTCGCCGCCGTCGTCTTCTTCGCGGGCGCCGTCTTCTTCCCTGTCGTCTTCCTGGCCGGCGCCTTGTGGGGAGCCGCCTCGGCCGGGCGGCGGGTTCCGCCACGACCGCGCGCACCCTCGTCCCGGCCCGCGTCCTTGCGAGCTGCCCGGCGACGCCTGGGCTCGGGCTTCTCCGGCTCCTCCTCTTCCGTCTCTGCCTCACCCTCGGATGTTCCCTCCTCTTCCTCCTCCTCGGGCTCCTCGGGCTCCTCCTCTTCCTCCTCGTATGCGTCCTCGGGCTCCTCCTCTTCCGGCTCCTCTTCCTTGCGCTTGCCTATGCGCTCAGTGCGTGCCTGCAGGGAGTCGGCCAGCGCCGAGAGCTTGCGGTCGGCAACCGCGCCCATCGCCTGACGGCCGGCTTTCAGAGCCTCACCGCGTAGCTGCTCGCTGAGTTCTTCGAATTGCGGAAGTTCACGCAGCCTCTTGACCCCTTCCGTCAGCAGCTGTTGGGGTTCGAGGCCGACCCGCCGTCCGGCCAGGTAGGTCGCGATGCCGAAGGCCAGCCGCCCCTTCTTGGTCCGGCCGAGGATGTAACCTCCGGCGACCGCGACGGCAAGAGCGACTTTGGGTACGTCGTTCATCGAGTTTCCCTTCGAGAGGGTTACCGAGCTGGTGTTCCGGGTGGCGCCCGCCGTCGCCGGGAACGGGGGCTCGCTCGTCAGGGCGAAGCGCCCACGTGGGGTGGCGGGCAGTGGCCGCGCTGCTCGCTCCGCTATCTCCAGTCTGGGTTGTGACGTCAGCAGGCGCATGTGGAGAGCGGAACGCCATGGAGAATTGCGGCCACCCGATCCGCGCCTCCGCGGTCCGTGAGTCGCCCTGCCACCTCATGCGCCGACGTGGGCGGGCTCCTAGCATGAGGTGTATGTGCGCAGATGACGTCCAGCGGCCTCTGAGGCAGCCGGACTTCACGGCCCACACCGTGCCCACCAGCGCAGTTCCTGGTCACAGGGCAAACGGGACGCGTCAGCGAGCGGTCGGTCTTACCGAGGCAACCGGACACGGAGCCGCGGGGGCCGCCCACCAGGTTGGCGAGATGGCGGAGGCGGCCGCCGGGGCCATGGAACTGCTGAAACCGAGACTCCGTGGCTGGTTGCACGCCGGCATGTTTCCGGCCTCACTGATCGCGGGCATCGCACTGATCTGCCTTGCACGCACGACTCTGACGACGCTCGCCTGTGGAATCTCCTCCGCGTGGCTGCTGTTCGGCACCAGCGCGCTCTACCACCGCGGCACCTGGCGTCCTCGCGGTGAGACGGTCCTGCGCCGACTGGACCACGCCAGCATCTTCGTGATCATCGCCGGCACGTACACACCCCTGACCGTGGTCCTTCTTCCCAGCACAGACGAGCCGTCCTGCTGGGACTCATGTGGGCCGGCGCCCTCGCCGGAGTCGCCTTCCGGGTGCTGTGGGTGGGGGCTCCCCGCTGGCTGTACACCCCTTGCTACCTTGCGCTCGGCTGGTCCGGTGCCTTCCTCCTACCGGACTTCCTGCGCGTCGGCGGGGCCTTGGTGGCGATCCTGATCGCCACCGGCGGAGTCCTCTACACCGCAGGCGCAGTGGTGTACGCGACGAAGCGACCCGACCCCTCTCCGCGCTGGTTCGGCTTCCACGAGGTGTTCCACACCTTCACCCTGGCTGCTTTCACCGCCCACTACGCGGCGATCGCCCTGGCCGCGGTATGACCGGCATGAGGCCTGCGGTTCCTGGCGTGCGCAGCGGGACCCGTGGAGCGTAGCGTGGGATGTGTCCGCCCGGCTGGCCGTGTGAACACCCCACGAGGCCCGGGCCCCAACCGGGCGGGCCCAGGCTGTCCGCAGCATCGCCCCCTCCCGGTTTGCCGCAGCCGAGGCCCGCTTGCGGCAAGGGAATGGATTCCTGCCTCTGATCAGTGGTGACAAGCCTCCACGGGAGGAGCTCATGGCCGTACAACACCGTTTGGTGGGCGGATCCCCACAGGAGGTGTGGGCCGCCCTCGCCGACGGCTCGCGCTACGGCGAGTGGGTCGTCGGCCCCTCACATTCCCAACAGAGCGACGACCGGTGGCCGCACGTCGGGTCCTCCATCGAGTTTGATCCAGCTCCGGCACCGCAGCATGCTCGGCAGGCCGGCCGGCGCCGTGGAGAACGACGTCAGTGAGCAGGAGAAGGCGAGCTGACCCGCGGTTTGCGTGCGCGGGCCGGCGCTGACGGTGCTCCGAGGCGTCCTTGTTCGCAGCGAGGATACGGGCCTCCATGCTGGTGCCATGGACGGCAGCACCGCCGCCCCACGCCGGCAATCGTCTTCGTTGTCCCCGGCACCGGACCGCTGGTGGCTACGGTAGTCGTGTGACAGTCCATTCGATGACGGTGTGCGATCGATCCAACACTTTCTGATGTACCGGAGGCGGTCGTGGGGGCACGGAGACGTTTGCACGAGGGCCTCGCGATCCCAGGCGAGACGCGGCCCGACGGCCTGCCCGTGGCACTGTCCGATCGACGGCGGCTGGCCGCGGTGGAGGCGACCGGGTTGCTGGACACCGGCCCCGAGGCGGCATTCGACGACCTGGCCCAGCTCGCGGCCTCGGTGACCGGCTGCGGGCGGGCGTTCATCACCCTGGTCGACGAGCGTCGTTCGTTCTGGAAGTCCTGCGTCGGGGTGGACGCCGGGGAGGTGGCCGAGCGGCAGATCCCTGTCCGGGAGAGTTTCTGCCCGTTTGTGGTCGGCCGGCACGGGGAGCCGTTCGTGGTCGCGGACGCCGCCGCCGACCCCCGCACGAGTGGCCATCCCGCGATCACGCGTATGAAGATCGGAGCCTGGGCCGGGTACCCGATCCTCGCCCCGGGCGGAGAGGTGCTGGGCAGCATCAGCGTGGTGGATGAGAATCCGCACACCTGGCAGCCCCAGGAACTGGCGGAACTGGCCACGATCGCCCGCGCGGCCAGCAACGAGATCAACCTGCGCACCTCGCTGGCCGTTGCCCAGGACGCCCTCGAGACCGCAAGCACGCTGGCCCGCAGCCTCCAGGACAGCCTGTTGCCCCCGGTACTGCAGAAGGTCCCCGGCCTGGAGACGGCCGCCTCGTACTTGCCGGCGGCCGGTGGCAGCACCGTGGTGGGCGACTTCTACGACCTATTCCGGGCCAAGGGGCCTTGGTGGTGCACCGTGATGGGCGACGTGTGCGGGAAGGGCACCGAGGCGGCCAAGGTCACCGCCCTGGCCCGCTACACCCTGCGCGCCGAAGCCACCCAGCACAAGTCCCCCGCCTCGGTGCTCGATCACCTCAACTCCGCCCTCATGGAGCAGCGCAAGGGAGAGCGGTTCCTGACCGCCGTCTACGCCACTTTCCGCACCACACCCGCGGGAATTGCGGGGCGGCTGTGCACCGCGGGACACCCCCCGGCCCTGATCCGCCGGGCCAACGGCCGCATCCAGGAGGTCGGACGGTCCGGAAGCCTGCTGGGCATCCTCGCCGACGTCAGGCTGACCGACGTACCGTTCCGGCTCGCCCCCGGTGACGCGCTGCTGCTCTACACCGACGGCGCCACCGAGGCCCGGGCCCGTCGCACCGCGTCTTCCGGCGCCCGGCCGCAGTTCGGCGAGGAAGCACTGGCCGCCGCCTTCGCCGGATGCCGAGGAATGGATGCGCAGGGCATCGTCACCCACCTCGGCGACCTCATCGCCGAGCACACGGGTGACTGGGCCAGCGACGACACCGCGCTGCTCGCCCTGCGCGTCCCCCCGCGTCCCTGACGGGGCGTGGGTCGGAGCGGGCGGCCTTGCCGGTGCCCACCGCGCCCGATGAGGGCGCCCTATTCGACGCGTCGCGCTTTGTGCCTGCCGACGTCGAAGCGCGCCCGGGTGGGCAGTTCGGTCAACCCGGTGCTCTCGCGCGCGTGCGCGACCGGGCCGTGACACAGCGCCTGCAGGACCGGGGCGGGTGCGGCGTGATCCGTCAGCGTGACGGCCACGTCGAGCCGGGGGTGCGCCGGGCGTCCGCTCATGTGGGCGCCCGCCCGCCCGACGCCGGGCAGAGCGCTTGCTTCAGCGGCCACGGCGTCGCTGAGGGCGCGGCCGCGCAGTTCGACACCGTCGGGCGGAGGCGTTCCGCCCAGGTGCACCGAGCCTGGACGTTGGCGTCGGAACTGGGCGATCAGCCACAGGAGGGCCAGGACGGTCGCCAGCGTGAGGCCGGCGATGACGGCGGGCCACCACCACCAGCCCTGGTCGCTCCAGCGGATCCGGTCCGCGTTGCTGAGCAGGACGTCATTGTGCGTGGTCAGCGGCCAGCCGGCGGGCGCAGCCACGTGAACCCGACGGTAGAGGTCGAGAGCTGCGGTGAGGATCAGCAGCCCGCCACCCAGCAGCACCAGGCCGCTGATGGCCAGGAGGAGGCGGTTGAGTGTGGATCGGCCGTTCATGGCGCGCTCCCGGGCGGGGTCAACGGGTGTGGTGTCGTAGGCGGACCGCCAGCCGTGGGGCATGTGCCAGAGCGAGCTGGCGGCACTGGTCCTGCAAGGCCTGGGTGAGGTCGTCGCGGACGGTCGCCGGGTCGCGGAAGCGGACGTCCGCTCGGGCGATGACGCGGCGGCGTCCGACCCGGACCCGGGCTCGGGCTATGCCCGGGACCCGCATCGCGGCGTCGCGCAGCACCAGTTCGGCTCCCCGACGGTCCAGCCAGGCCCGCAGTCCGGTACAGCCCTCGGGGGCCCGCAGCGGCAACTGCCGGCGCAGGCCTGGGGTGAGCGCGAGGACGAGCAGCCACAGGCCGAGGAGGACGGCGACGCAGGCGCCGACCAGCAACCACAGGTCGTCGACCGGGCGGCTGGCCAACTCGTCGGCGAGACCGGTGCGCCACGCCCCGGCGCGCTGCCCGGCACGCACGGCGATCACGTCGTACAGCACCACCCCGAAGGCGCAGACTGCCACCAGAGCCACCACGGTGGCCGGGATGCGGCGCGCCGACCACAGGCGAGGTGACCTCGCCCCACGGCCGTCGCGCGCCGGCGACCTCGCTGCGGGAGCACGGATGCCGGGCCGGCCCGGGTCTGCGGCTCTTTCGGTCTTGGGCCGCGATGCATGGCGACCGGGAGGTGCGATACCGGAGGGGAGAGTCATGGGGGTTCCTTGGTCTGTGCGTGACGATGGCCGGTTCCGTCCGGCGCCGCCGAGGCGGCGGGGTCACTGAACACGGTCGGGTCCGCCGACGGTGGCCAGGCGCCGGATCGTCAGCGTGACGTCGCGGACGTCCAGCCCGGTCAGTTGGGCCACCCGTTCGGCGACCTCGCGCTGCAGTTGCCGGCAGGTGACGGCGATGTCAGCGGGGTAGGGAAGGTCCACCGACAACGCCAGTTGTGCCGTTCCGCCGTACGTGGTCGCACGCGCCCCCGGTGCGGCCAGCTCCGTGCGCGGCTGCCTCGGGCCGACGAGTCGGCGCAGCGCCGTGCCGGCGACCCGGACGGCGATGCGGGCCACGACCCGGTCGGGTATCACCGTCGCGCCACGCGCGGCAGGCGGCACGCGGCCGTGGACGTCGTCCGCAGGCTCGCCGGGGGGACGGCCGGACGAACCGGCGGCACGGGTGGTGGTGTTCACCGTGGCCGCCGGGCGGACACGTCCCGCTGCCGCCGGGTGAACACGTCGGAGTCACCCTGCAGGACGAGACCGACGCCCAACCCCACGGCGCCCAGGACCGCTACCAGGAGGAAGGCCCAGAACCCGCCGAAGAAGCCGGCGAATCCCAGTGCCATTCCGGCTGCCAGACCCACTGTCGCTGTATTCATGATTCACTCACCTGTCCCGCGCCGGCGTGTGCCGCCGCCTCGGGCGCGCTTCGTGCCGCGTGGGTGGACCCACTGACGGCCCACTGACGGGGTCATCGGACGCGGCCCTCGCCCGGCTCGGTTTCGTCTTCCTCTTCGTCGTCGGGCAGCTTCACGTCGTCGACGACGAGGTTCACCTCGACGACCTCAAGGCCGGTCATGCGTTCCACGGCGGAGATCACGCTGACGCGGACCTCTGCTGCCACATCGGGGATGGCGTAGCCGTACTCGACGACGACGTCGAGGTCCAGCGCGGCCTGGCTCTCGCCCACCTCGACCTTCACCCCGCGGCTCACGCTTCCGGTCCCGCCGCCGGGGACGCGTTCGCGCATGGCGCCCATGGCCCGGGCCATGCCCGCGCCGAGGTTGTGGATCCCGGGGACCTCGCGAGCGGCAGTTCCCGCGATCTTGGCCACGACGCCGTCGGCGATGGTGGTCTGGCCCCGCGTTTCGGGGGAGGTGTTCGCGCCGGTCGGCCCCTTGAGCATCGTCCCGGTCCCGGCGGAGCCGTCCTGTCCGGTGAAGGGACGGTCGGTGGTGTCCGTCATGGCAGTCGCCTCGATCAGTTGCTGCGGGCACCGGTACGGCGCCCGTCACAGGTTTGGACACATCCGGGAGGCAATTCGTCATGCATATGCGCGAACGGGCATCACATGCCTGAAGGCGGGCACGCGTAACAGCGCAGGGAGGAGGTGCGGTCATGACGCACAGCGCCGGCACTTCCCCGCGCCGATCGGCCGCACTCGGCACGTCCCCGGGCCCCGTTCCCCCAGGCCTGGCCGACGGCCTGCCGTCCGCGCCGGACGACCTGCTGGCGACCCGGGCCGGCGAAGGCGACGAGGAGGCATTCGCGATCCTGGTGCGGCGTCACAGCCGCCCGCTGCTCGCCCTGGCCTTCCACACGCTGGGCAACCTGCAGGACGCCGAGGACGCCGTCCAGGACGCTTTCATCAGCGCCTGGCGGCGCCTGCCCGATTTCCGTCACGGCGCGGCGTTCAGGACCTGGATGTACCGCATCACCGTCAACCGCTGCCTGAACTCGCTGCGCCACCGGCCGGCCCCGGTACCGTTGAACTCGGTGGCCGAACCCGCCGCCCCCGGAATGCGGAGCTCGCCGGCGCGGGCAGCCGAACAGGACGCCCTCACCGACGCCCTGGCCGGTGCGCTCGGCGCGCTGGAACCGCAGCAGCGCATCTGCTGGATCCTGCGGGAACTGCACGGACTCCCCTACTCCCAGATCGCCCACGTCACGGGCACCACCGAGCAGACGGTCCGCGGGCGACTGTACCGGGCACGACGAACCCTGAAGGAGGCACTGGGCCCATGGCGCTAGACGACCATCCCCCCCGGCCTCCGGCGGACGGCTGCCCTCTCGACGAGGTCCGCCGTCACACCGGCGACGAAGTGCTCACCTGCGGGCGCACTCTCAGTCACGCCTGGGAGCAGGCCAGGGACACCGGTCCGCCCGTGGACCCCCACCTCGCCGAGTGCTCGTACTGCCGCGATGCCGTCGACGGCCTGGCCGCACTGGACAGGGCGACGCAGGCGCTGCGGGAGCAGGAACCACCCAGCACACAGAGCCTCGTCTCCCGCGTCATGGACATCGTCCGCAGCGAGGTACTGCTGGGGCCGATGCTGCCGCTGGGCGACCCCACGCGCACTCTGCGGATCGCCGAACACACCGCGGCCGGCGTGCTGCGGAGCGCCGCGGACTCGGTACTCGGCGTCACGACCGCCAGTTGTCGCCTCACCCGAGCCGACGAGCCGACGGGCATACGCGTGAGCATCGCCCTGGCCGCCGCTCTGAACCGCCCTCTGCCCGAGACCGCGGCACTGGTGCGACACGCGGTACGGGACGCCGCGCACAACGCGCTGGGCCTGTTGGCGGCCGCGATAGACGTCACGGTGATCGACGTACGCTACGCCGGATGGCCGCCGAGCATCTCGGAGCCCGCGCACGGCGGGCCGGAACCCGGCCCATGACGGGTTGCGACCCTGCCGACATCCGCCGGAGCGCCGCCGAGGCCGCCCTCGGGGTCGACGGGGTGCTGGGCTTGCAGCCCACTCTCGCCAGCCGTCTCGCCCGAGCCGCTTCACGCCCGGTTCCGGGATCAGCACACGACAGGTTCGCGTCGCCGCTGTCGGGCATCCGCGTGGCGCGCGACCCGGACGGCTCGGGCTGGCAGGTGGAGATACGCTGCGTCCTCGCCGAGGGTCACCGGGCCGTGGACGTCGCCCGCACGGTCCACGACCGGACCCGGGCGTCACTCATGCCGCTCGTCACGGCCCGCGGGAGCGGGGAGGCCCTCACCGTGACCGTCACCATCACCCGGATCGCACGGAGCCGTGCGTGACCCGGCCCCGAATGGGCCCGCGTCCACCGTCGTCGCTGCGAAACGGCGTCGAGAGACTAGGGATTCGTCTCCCGCTTCCCGCGCGGAGGCCCGCCGGACGGCTCCTGCGGGTCCACCCCGGTGGTTTCCGAGGCGTCCTCCGTCCCGCTGGGACGTCCCGAGGGGCCCCGTCGCCCCGTGTCCTGGATGCCCCTCTTGCCGGACTTCCCTGACCGCTCCTCGCCACTGCGGGAGATGCCTTCCACGGGCGTGCCTTCCAGCGAGTCCTCAATGTCCTGCCGGCTCGGCTCGCGGTTCTTCCCGCCCGGCGCATAGGTGTCCGGGTGGAAGGAGCGATGCGCGCTCGGGTTCTCCTCCTGACGGGTCGCGTCCACATCCTGCGACCATCCGTGCTGGTCATCGCCCTTGAACCGGCTCGGACCCTCGCCCTGCCGGCCCTTACTGTGCTTCTTCACCATGACAGCCTTCCTTCATCAACCCCCAGAGGAATGATTTGCCCTATCTGCAACCATGCCCAATATTCGACAGTCAAACGGGCATGCGCGGGGCCACAGGGCAACGTCGCCGTAGCGACCGGCGAAACCTGAGAGCCACCGCCAGGGGGACTGCCGGGGAATACGGAAGGGGCCGGCCCCCGAAGGGTGCCGGCCCCGACCTTGATGCTTTCCGACGTCAGCCGATCGGAACGATGTTCTCGGCCTGCGGGCCCTTCTGGCCCTGCGTGACGTCGAAGCTCACCTTCTGGCCCTCCTGGAGCTCGCGGAAGCCCTGGGTGGCGATGTTCGAGTAGTGGGCGAAGACGTCAGCGCCGCCGCCGTCCTGCTCGATGAAGCCGAAGCCCTTTTCCGCGTTGAACCACTTAACGGTGCCAGTTGCCATGATGAAGCATCTCCTTCTGGAGCAGTTGCCTGAAGTCCACACTGCGCGGACTCCTGTCGCCGCAATGACCCTCCGGAAGGACCGGAAAAACAAAAATGCACCTGTGGGTCAGGTGCACATAACGTTCATGGGTACCAAAACTGCAACACATCAAAGCTAACACACATGCTCCGCCGGCGGCGGATCACGCAGACCGAATTATTCGTGTCGTTCTCCTGTCGCTCCGGCAGCCTTACTGTGCGACGCTGACCCCCCGAGGCACATCCGACCATCGTGTGGAGACCCAGTGCGCTGCATCATCGCCGGTTACCCCTTCGACCTCACCCCCAGCGAGGTGCAGCAGGCCATGAGCGGCGTCTCCCCCGAACCCCTGGCCGGCGAGTCCGTACGTATCGGGCAGCAGTACTACCCGGTCAAGCAGGTGGGCGCCGTGATCACCCGCCAGGATCGACGCGACTTCACCGCGGCGGAGGTCACACGTGCCATGACGCGCCTCGGATTCACCTGCCACACCGTCACCGCCGCCACCGACGTCTGATCGTCGGTGGCCCTCACCTCGGCGGGCACCCGGCGCGGGGGCCGTCGGAAGCGACGACGGAGTCCATGAGACGGCGCGCCTCATCAGGCGTCGCGCCCGGAGGCACGACCAGGAGGTCGCAGCGGCCGACCCCGTAGGACACCAGACAGATGGTGTTCGGCCGCGGGGTCGCGGCGGCCCGGTTGATGTGCATGCTCCGGCCGCCGAACCGCAACTCCTGCGGCCCCATGCGCCACATCGGACCGCTCACCGTGATGCGGCTGATGCCCGGCCAGCGTTCGTCCAGGGCCGCCAGCAGACCGGGCAGGCCCTTGCCGAGATCGTGGGTCCGCGGCCACCACACGCCGTCCAGCCAGTGCGGCCCCAGGTCGCGCCGGACCAGCCTGACCCGGACGGGCCCTTCCTCGGCCCCAAGGCGGGCGGACTGCATGCTGCCGATGGGCATCTCAGCCACCCGTCCGTGAAGCGGCGGCGAGCCGATCGTCGTCGCGGCCATGACGCCGCCTTCCGGCCCGGCTGGCGCGCCGGGCGTCCTGTTCCGACGACGACGCCAACGCTGATGCCAACGCACGAAATGCCTTCGGTGCCCCCACCGTACTCCTGATTACCGACGATCAAGGCCGTTATGGCTCTGACCAGCGAGAACGGAGGCTCCACCTGGTTCGAGGCCGGTGGGCCGCCCCGGCGGCTCCTCAAGCGGCCCGGGGGCCGCGGCCCGCACCGCCTTGAGGTGCAGCTGTTCAGCTATTCATTGCCGGCGGCAGGATCCCCGTCACCGAGCCCCACCCACCAGCTTCCGCTGTCGTTCACCAGGAGCAGTTCCTGCCGCTGCCCCGTCTTGTCATAGGTCAGGACGATGTCGTTGAAGTACGGGACCGTTCCTTCGACGACCACGGGCTCGACATGGCCCTCGGCTCCGTCGGAGTACTCACGCACGAACGTCGCGGCGTCCTCCTGGGGGTGCTCGTACGCCGGACCGGACAGCTTCGCCAGCCCCTCGACGTCTCCCGCCTTGAGCCGCTGTACGTACACCTTGATGAGGGTTTCCACCTCGTCGGCCGCCTCCGCCACATCCGGGTAGTCCGATTCCTCGGCCCGGACCGTCACATCGACTCCCGGCGAATCGGCGAGCACGTAGGGCGTCCGGAAGAACGCCGCCCCAACACCGAACGCAATGCCGGCGACGGCCACCAGGGACACCGCCCCGGCCACCGGAACGGTGCGGCGCAGTCCGAGCCTGTGTCTGATGCTCAGGTCGGCCGCACGGGCATGCGGAAGTTCCACGCCTCTTGGACGCACGGTTCCCCCCATTGCGATGTTTCTCCGTGTCCTACGGAGACGGTCGTGGCGATCTCCATATAAAATTGGTCTGTCCGCGACAAGAATCGCGCAGCAAGTCCACCAGCGCGCCCGGCGCACCGTCAGGACGCATTGGGCCAGGGACGTTTACGTCCATTCGTCTTCTCTTCCGAGCCGCGTGACCTGCGGCGAGAGTAGTTCCCGCCACCGGGCGGGGCGTCACACCCGAGACATCCTTCACAGCTGCACCTGCAGGGCAGCTGTTTGGGCCGGGGATGTGCCTTCGCCCGCTCGAACTACCCACCGCAGGAGAAATCATGAGGCTGGGCCATGCCGTCCGTCGTACCACCGCCGCCGTGGTCGCCGTCAGCGCGATGTCCCTCGGCTTGGTCGCGACCACCGCCGGAGCCGCGCACGCCGTCGCGTCGTGCACGGGTGACGTGTCGATGTACGGCACGCTGTCCGACGGCCGGCTGACGTACACGCAGATCGAGCCGAACACCGGCGACCGCGTGAAGACGCTCATCGGCCCGAACCTCGGCTTCACCCCCAAGGCGATGGCGTCCCTCAACTTCAACACGGTGCTGGTCACTTCGACGACCGGCGACCTCTACCGGGTCGACGTGCAGACGAACAACACGTCCCTCACGCTCGCGGGCGTCGTCAAGATCTGGGACGGCGGCTGGACCTTCGACAAGTTGGTCTACGACGGCGCCGGTCACCTCTACGGGACGGTCGACGGCCAGCTCCACCAGTACTTGGTGTCGCAGGCCAAGCCCGCAGGGTCCGCCCACATAGGCCAGCACGTCGTGATCGACACCGGCTTCGTCCTCAAGACGCTCGCCGCCGCGGGCGACGACCGCATCATCGCCTCGACCGCGGACGGCCGACTGCTCAGCTACAAGATCAACGGCGTGAACGACTGGGACAGCTCGGTCCTGAAGCCGAGCGGCTGGTCGGCGGTGGACTCGCTCTCCTCGCCGGGCGGCGGCCTCTACTACGGCCGTACCAACGGCGGCATGTACTGGTACCACGACTCGGACCCGACCGACGGTGACGGCAGCGACATCGCGTACCACTCCGACGACCCGGTGGACGCGTCCGGCTGGACCCAGAGCCTGCTGTCGGCCTACGCGAACAACTGCGCCTACGTGGCGCCGGCCCCGCCCAAGTCCGTGCTGGGCGGCACCATCTACCGCAACGAGGTCATCGCCCGGGCCAAGGACTGGTACAACCGCAACATCCAGTACAGCCAGAGCGCCTACGCCACCGACGTCGACGGGGACCACTCCTACCGCACCGACTGCTCCGGCTTCGTCTCCATGACCTGGCACCTCACCACCTCGCTCACGACCGAGACCCTCCCCAGCGTGAGCACGCAGATCAACAAGGCCGACCTCAGGCCCGGTGACGCGCTGAACGACTACTCCGACCACGCGGTCCTCTTCGCGGGCTGGAAGAACCAGGACGCGGGCACCTTCTACTACTACGCCGAGGGCAGCACGGCCACGGACAAGAACTACTCGACCGCGAACGTCTACAGCGGCGACATCGGCGGCCACCCGGCCTCGTCGTACGTCGCCCTGCGCTACAAGAAGATCGCCTGACGCCCCACCCGACGCCTCGAAGGCCCCGCCGGTCCCCGCGGGGCCTTCGAGGCTTCCTCGACCCGGAGCTCCGAGCGCTTCAAGCGCCTGCGTGCGAAGGGGCGGCAGGCCTACACTCGGAAGATGACCTTGGAATGGGAACAGGTAATCGTTCACTCGGTGAATCCGGTGGCCTTGGGGCAGTGGTGGGCCGAGGCTCTCGGCTGGGTCGTGGTCCACTCCTCCGACGACGAGTTCGAGATCCGGCCGGAGCCGGATCGCATGCCAGGGTTGGACTTCGTCCGGATCAACGAGCTCAAGCAGGGCAAGAGCCGCCTGCATCTCGACTTCAGGCCCGATGACCAGGACGCCGAGGTGGCCCGTCTCGAGGCCCATGGCGCCAAGCGCGTCGACATCGGCCAGGGTGACCAGTCGTGGGTCGTCATGGCGGACCCGGAAGGCAACGAGTTCTGCATCCTCGGCAACCGACGTCAGTGAGAACCCCCGCGCCTGACACCGATCCACTCAGGCGGACGGCGGCGGCCGACGCCCACCAGCCATAAAGGGCGGCGCCCCTTCGCTACGAAGGGGCGCCGCCCTTTGCATGCCCGGCGGCGTCAGTACGAGGTGTTCGCCCGCAGGAAGGTCAGGCGGTGTCGGGTGGTCGCGGGGCGGCCTACTGCCAGCCTGCGTCCGCCGGGGTGACCTGCCAGCCGGCGTCGGCGACGAGGACGGAAGAGGACGGAACCGCGTCGGCCGTGGACGGACGCGTGACCATCGGGGCGGCGAGAGCCGCAGCGACGACGAGAGAGCAGACCGCGGCGACCTTGGCGATTCGGTTGCGAAGCATGCCTGGTTCCGTTCCTTCCGGAGGAGAGATGCGATGTCCGGCCCGTCCTCGCGTCCCGCGGTGACGCTCGGCCCGGCCGGTGACCAATAGGTTCGTCGCAGCTCAAGCCTGTGGAAAGGCTTCAGGGATGGACGGAAGGGCCTTGGACTGATGCGTCCACACGGGCCGGTTCAGTCCACGGGCCGCCGCGGCCCAGCTCGTCTCCGAGTACGCCGAGCTCCGCCCCGCCACCAGCCATCCCGGGGTGGAGCATCTGGTGGGCCTCGACCGGATACGCGACCGGCTGACCGTGCTCACCCGCGAGGTACGCGAGGAATTCCTGACCTTCGCCCCTGGCGGTCCGCAGACCGCGGAGAACATGGCCGCTTCACGGCCGCTCAACGAGGACCTGCTCGACCGCGGGGTGCGCATGCGCACGATCTACCTCGACAGCGTCCGCACCCACCGGGCCACCGTCGAGCACGCCACCTGGCTGGCCGGACTGGGCGGCCTGATCCGCACGACCCCGTCCCTGCCGACCCGGATGATCATCATGGACCGGCTGACCGCCATGATCCCGGTCAGCAGCGACGACACCGCCGCGGGCGCCGTCCTGCTGACCGGCCAGGGCACGCTCACCGCGCTGTGCGCGCTCTTCGAGACCACCTGGGACGCCGCCCAGCCGCTCGGCGAGATCGTGCCGACCGACCCGCACGGACTCACCGGCCAGCAGGCGACCACCCTCCGGCTCCTGGCCGAGGGCCACACCGACGAGGCGATCGCCAAGCGGCTCGGGGTGTCGCACCGCACGGCCCGGCGGCGCCTCCGAGCTGATGGACCGCCTCGACGCACGCAGCCGTTTCGAGGCCGGCGTGCGCGCCGTGCAGCGGGGCTGGCTGCCGGCCCGGTTCTGAGGCCCGGGCCGCAGGCACCGGCCTGGTGGGCCTTTGCGGCGCGTCGGCCGCAAGACCACGTCGGACGGCGTGGGGTGTGGCTACGCTTGTCGAGTTGTCCGCGGCCACCACCGCGGGCACGGCCCGAGGGCCCCGATGGCGACACGGGGCCCTTCTCCTTGTCCGGGCGGCCCCGGCCAGGGGGCATCGTGAAACACAGGCCGGAGCCGCTGCCGAGACGGTGATCGCGGCCGGCGGAACCGCGCCGGGAGCCCGCCCGGCCCCGTGCACCATCACCACACGCAACCGGGCAGGCGGCTCCCTAGGGTCGCCTAGCCTCCCACGCGCTACCGAAACCTCGGGAGACGAAGCCCTTACGACGCATCGGCTCGTGATCAGCGCGGACGACGTCGCTCGCCTCAGGGTGCGCTCAAGGCCTGCCCGCTCCGAAGG
Source organism: Streptomyces sp. NPDC001902 (assembly GCF_042891295.1). Taxonomy (NCBI): domain Bacteria; kingdom Bacillati; phylum Actinomycetota; class Actinomycetes; order Kitasatosporales; family Streptomycetaceae; genus Streptomyces; species Streptomyces sp. NPDC001902. The sequence goes on from NZ_JBIATA010000025.1 coordinate 124,061, forward strand.
GATACACGCCAGGCGGTCCGCGGGAATCCCCGGATTAGCGACGCGAAATGCGGAGGCCCTCGTTCGAGGGGGGTTACGTTCCACCCCCGGTGGGCCTGACCCCGGGTGGCGCCGACGCCGACGCCGGCGGCGGCGGAATCGGCCGGGACACGGAACAGCCAGGTCTTCAGGCCGCGCCCCGCCGGGGACGACTCGAATGCGCCGAAAGCCCGCACGTACGTCCGCTCGACCAGTCCCCCGCTGCGGCGCGGTCATCGGTCAGGTGGATCGACGCGGCGTACAGCCGGTCGAGAAACGGCACGGGGTCGCAATCGAACCCGGCGACGACGTCGGACGGGCGCGCCGCGTCGGTGCCGTCAAGGGCGCGGGAACGGCGGGCAGCCGCGGGAGGCCTGGTGCGGGAGGGGACCTGGCGGGGATGTGTCGCACAGCCGCTGATCACCTTTCTGAACACCCGCCCCGGCTCAGGTGGCCGGGGTCCGGCACATCCAGGGCACCATCCGCGCCGAAGGCCGGGACCCCCGGACCACACGGGGACGCGCCTCGGCGGCGGGGTGACGGAGCGGTCTTCGTTCTCGTCTTTCGGTGGCAGCCGCGTTCAGCCGAAAGTCGTAGCGGCGCCCCAAGGGGTCCGACTTCCGCCCGAAGCGGACGGCCACCGTCGCTTCATAGCCTTCCTGGCATGAGCTCCGGCTCGTGCACCACATCCGCGGGCGGCCCCGCCCGGGGCTGCAGGGCCGGGCCGAGCGCCCGGACCGGCGGGGGCTCACACCTCACCCACCTGCGGTGATGCCCTGAGCCTTCCCGGTCGCAGGGCACCGGCCTGACTGTGACACCTCCGAAGGGCACCCCATGCACCGCGTTCCACCGATCGGTTCCGCCGTCCGTACCGCCGACCCACTCCGTACGCTGCCCGGCCACCGGGCCGGGCCGGAGCTGCGGGTGGACCTGACGGCGGTCGCCGCGAACACCCGGGTCTTCGCGGCGCGCGCCGCCCGCGTGATGGCCGTGGTCAAGGCCGGCGGCTTTGGACACGGCGCGGCGGAGGCCGCTTCCGCCGCCCTGGGCGCGGGGGCGACCTCGCTCGGCGTGACGTCCGTCGAGGAGGCGCTGCACCTCAGGCGAGCGGGATTGCGGGTGCCGATCCTGAGCTGGCTCAATCCGGTCGACGCCGCTTTCGAGGAGGCGCTGCGGGCGGGTGTCTCACTGGCCGTTCCCGGGCACGAGCACCTGGCCGCCGTGGCCCGTGCCGCGTCCCGGACGGGCCGGACCGCCGAGGTCCACCTCCAGTTGGACACCGGGATGGCCCGCGAGGGTGCCGACCCCCGGGAATGGGCCGACCTGTGCCGTCGGGCCAGGAACGCGGAGCGTGCGGGCCTGGTCCGGGTGGTCGGCGTCATGAGTCACCTGGGCTGCGCGGACACCCCGGGCGACCCGTGCACCGACCAGGCCCTCGAGCTGTTCCGGGCGGCGACGGTCACCGCGGCCGAGGCCGGTCTGCGGCCGGCCCTCCGGCACGTGGCCGCCACCTCGGCGACCCTCACCGACCCGCGGACCCGGTTCGACCTGAGCCGTGTCGGCGCCGGGCTCTTCGGCATCGATCCGACGCGGACGACCCCGCTGCGGCCCGCGCTGACGCTGACCGCCCCCGTGGTCTCCGTCCGCACGGTCACCGCCGGGACCCGGGCCGGCTACGGGCACACATGGAGCGCCCGCCGCGGCACCCACCTGGCACTGGTGGCCGTCGGATACGCCGACGGGCTTCCCCGCGCCGCGTCAGGCCGGGCCGAAGTGCTCCTCGCCGGGCGCCGCCGCCCCGTCGTGGGCCGGATCTCCATGGACCAGATCATCGTCGACACCGGCGAGCACCCGGCCGCCCCCGGCGACGTCGCCACCGTCTTCGGCGCCGGTGACCATGGCGAACCCACCCTCCGGGAGTGGGCCCGCTGGTCCGGCACCATCGAGCACGAGATCGTCACCGGCCTGGGCGCGCGACTGCGCCGCACGGTGCAGCAGCCGGCGGTGGCCGCATGATCCCCGTGTCCGAGGCCCGGCGCGTCCGGGTCGCCGTGATCGGCGGCGGGCGGAGCGACGAGCACGAGGTGTCCCTGGCCTCCGCCGCATCCGTCGGCGCGGCACTCGATCCCACCGCCTACGACGTGCTGTCGCTCACCATCGGGCGGGACGGGGTGTGGCGGGACGCCGCCGGGCACCCGCTGGCGGGCACGCCCGCGGCGAGCCTGTCCGCGGCCCTGACCCTGCTCGCCGGCTGCGACGTGGTGTTCCCCGCGATGCACGGCCCGCAGGGCGAGGACGGCACGCTCGCCGCCCTGCTCGACCTCGCGGACCTGCCGTACGTCGGCGCCGGTGTGCGCGGCGGCGCCCTGGCCATGGACAAGTGGGCGACCAAGCTGGTGGCCGAAGCCGTCGGCATCGCCGTCGCCCCGGGCTTCCTGGTCACCGCCGCCAACGCCGACCAGGTGCGCTTCCACGGCCCGGTCGTCGTCAAGCCCGTCGCCGCGGGGTCCAGTCACGGAGTGGCCCTCGTCACCGAGGCGGCAGAGCTCGCCCCGGCCGTCGCCGCGGCGCTCCGGATCGACGACCGGGTCCTGGTCGAGGACCTCGTGAGCGGACGCGAGGTCGACCTCGCCGTGCTGCAGCGCGCGGACGGGCGCCTGACGGTCGGGCCGCCGCTGGAGATCCTGCTGGACGACGGCCGCCTCTTCGACACGGAGCAGAAGTACGACGGCGGAGCCCGGTTCCGCATACCCGCCGCCCTGTCCGCCGCCGAGCTGGACCGGCTCACCGAGGCGTCCCTCGACCTGTTCACCGCGCTGGGGTGCCGCGGAGTGGCCCGCTGCGACTTCTTCCTCACCCCCGACGGTCCCGTGCTGAACGAGGTCAACACGATGCCCGGCATGACCGCCCAGTCCCAGGTCCCCAAGATGTTCACGCACCAGGGCCTGGGCTACCCCGCACTCCTCGACGAACTGGTCCGGGGGGCGCTCGCCGCACCGGACCCGTCCTCCCCGGCGCAGGTGCGGCCGTGACCGGGCAGCACCGCCTCACCACCGACCAGGGTCCCGGCGCCGCCGCGATCCATCACGAGAGCAACGGAGGGCACCACCGCATGCACCACCTGCTGCGCACCGCCAGGGTCTACGCCCAGACCGTCTTCGACGTCGTCGTCCTGGGCACGGGAACGGACGACATCCACACGAAGCCGGAGCGCACAGCGCCTCCGCCCCCGGCGCCGGACGCGGCCACACCGATGGTGCGCGCGGATGGATCCGGGGCTTCCGGGGCGTATCGGTGACACTGGAGGCGACACCCGGAGCGGTTTCCGCTCGGCAGGCGAGCGGAAGTGGAGACGACGAGAACGTGGGCACCACAGCGGACGGCGTCTTCGAACGGGCGGTGCGGGGCATCGGGTGGCTGGCGGCCACCGGGGCCCTGCTGGTCCTCGGCATCCTGGACGTGAGCCTGAACCAGGCCCATCCGTTCACCGTCCTCCTGGCGATCATGGTCGCCCTGGTGACGCCACGGCTGACCGCCGTCCCCCTGGGCAACGGCGCGCTGTGGCTGGGAGCCCTCGTGCTGCTGGCGACGCTCGCCACTCCGCCGGCCGACTACAGCACCGTGCCGTTCGGGTTCACCGCCGCCGCCGTGACCGTCCTGGTCATCGGGGTGACCGCATGGCGGGCCGAGCCCATGCGCGCCTCCTTCGCGGTCATGCTCCTGCTGGCGGGGCTGGTGCTCGAACCCCTGAAGTCCCACCAGCGCATCGCCCTGGCCCTGGCCCTGGCCCTGGCGCTCGGCGGCGTGATCGCCGCCGCCACGGGCCTGTCCGTACGGATGCTCCAGACCAACCGCCAGCGCCAGGTGACCGCCGCCCAGCTGGCCCAGCGGACGGGCATCGCGTCGGACCTCCACGACTACGTCGCCCATCACGTGACCGGCATGGTCGTGCTCGCCCAGGCCGCCCAGACCGTGGCGGCGAGCAAGCCGCAGGCCGTGCTTCCCGCCCTGGAACGCATCGAGGCGGCCGGCGACGAGGCCATGACCGCCATCCGCCGCATGGTCACCCTGCTGCGCGAGCCCGACGCCCAGGCCCGCCTGTCACCACCGGGCACGATCGCCGACATCGCCTCCCTCGCGGGACACTTCACCTCCGAGACCGGTCCTGACGTGAGGCTGCGCATCGAGGGCGACTTCGACGACATCGCCATCGACGTCCAGTCGGCGGTCCACCGGGTGGTCATGGAGGCCCTCACCAACGTGCGCAAGCACGCGGACGCGGTCCGCACCCTCGACATCCACGTGCGCCGCCAGGACCGGCCCGACGCGGTGACCGTCGAGGTCACCAACGACGGCCGCAGCCGTGGCGGCCACCACCCCGACGGCGGCTACGGCCTGGCCGGCCTGCACGAGCGCGCCGCGGCACTCGGCGGTTCCCTGAACGCCGGCCCCCGGCTCCCGGAGGGGTGGAGCGTGCAGGCCCGGATCCCCGCCGGGGGGGCACGATGACCATCCGTGTCCTGCTGGCGGACGACCAGGCCATGGTCCGCACCGGGTTCTCCCTCATCCTCGGCGCGGAGGACGACATCGAGGTCGTGGGAGAGGCGAAGGACGGCGTCCAGGCCCTGGAGATGTCCCGCACGCTCAACCCCGACGTCGTCCTGATGGACATCCGCATGCCGCGCATGGACGGCCTCCAGGCGCTCCGGGAACTCAACCGCCCCGGAGCCGGCGACGCCCCCAGGATCGTGGTCGTCACCACCTTCGACGACGACGAGTACGTCTACCAGGCACTGGACAACGGAGCCTCCGGATTCCTCCTCAAGGACTCCGGCCCGGCGCTCCTGACCGAGGCGGTGCGCGCGGCGTACTCCGGGGAAGCCCTGGTCAGCCCCGCGATCACGATCCGGCTGCTGCGCGGCATCAAGCCGCCCCGACCCGCCGCGCCGGAAGCCTCCGACCTGTCCTCCCGCGAGACGGACGTCGTCCGGCTGGTGGCCGAGGGCAAGACCAACGCGGAGATCGCGGCCGAACTCTTCGTGTCGCTGGGAACGGTCAAGACCCACCTGGGCAACGTCCAGACGAAGCTCTCCGCCCGCAACCGCGTCGAGATCGCCCTGTGGGCCTGGCGCACGGGCCTCGCCGGCGGGTAGGGCCGGACCGGCGGCTCGTCACCCGCTGTGCTGCGCCGAGGACGGCCATTCCCCGTCGGCGAATTGCCGCCCCCAGTAGTGGGGGTTGACCTCCGACGAGGTCCGCGCCTCCCGGGCGGTCGGATCGTCCTCCTTGGGGACCGCAACCGCCACGGCCGGTCCCCAGAGGGCCAGTCGCTCCTGGCAGATGCCGCACGGAGGAAGGATCAGGACCCGGTCCTGCTCCGGGTCCCTGCAGACGCAGAAGGACGCGACGACCACCCGGTCCTGCGTGAAGGCCTGTATGAAGGCACCGGTCTCCTGGCAGAGGGCCACTGAACCGTGCAGGTTGTCCAGTCCGACGCTGGTCAGGATCCCGCCATCGGCCGGCCGCACGGCGGCCGCACCACCCGGTTCGCCCGGCGGCCGGCCCCGGTTCATGAGGTCGACGGCGGCGTCCACCAGCGCTTGACCGAGGCGCATCGGCCGGAGTCCGGCACATCCGGCAACCGCATCAGCACAACGGTGCCGGCCCGCACCGCACCCCGGCCCACACCGGCGTCAGACCGCCGACAGGGCCTGTGTCGGGGGCAGGCGCGAGGCGCGCAGGGCGGGGTAGACGCCGGCGGCGGCGCCCACGGCGATCGCGCCGGCCATACCGGTGGCGAGGGCGAGGGGCGGCAGGACGGGCGGCCAGGACTGGGAGATCGCGTATGCGGCCGTGCCGGCCGCTCCGAGCAGGGTGCCGCTGAGCCCGCCGAGCACGGACAGCATGACGGACTCCGTCAGGAACTGCCCCCGGATCTGGCGGCGGTTCGCGCCGAGGGCGCGGCGCAGACCGATCTCGCGGCGTCGTTCCAGGACGGAGACGAACATGGTGTTGGCCACGCCGATGCCGCCGACCAGGAGGGCGACACCCGCGAGACCCAGGAAGAGGGCGGAGAAGGCGTGCTCGGTGGCGCGTTTGGCGGCCAGGGCGTCCGAGGGCCGGCTGACCTGGACCAGTCCGGGCAGCTCGGGGTTGACGGAGTCGGGCAGGACCGCGCGTACCGCCTCGATCCGTGACTCGCGCGCCTTCACGTAGACCACCGTGGGATGCCCGTCGAAGGCCAGGACGTCGCGCGCCGCGTCCCAGCCGACCAAAACGGAACTCTCCAGGTCGGGGGTGAGCGGCATCGGGTCGAGGATGCCGATCACCGTGAACCGGTGCTCGCCGATCGTCACCAGTGGCTCCCGTCCCGGGAGGACCCGGTCGATCCCGAGCCGCGACGCGGCGCGCGTGCCGAGGACGGCTGTCGGGAAGCGCTCGGTGGCCCGGCCGAGGAAGTGGCCCGCGCGTACGGTGCCGCCGACGGTGGACAGCAGGTTGGTCCTGGCGGCGAGAACGGTGATCCCGATGGAGTCGTTGGGGTCGGACAGGTCGGAACGCCGCACGGTCGCGTGGGTGTTGGCGACGGCGGTGGCACTGGTCACCGGGCCGATACGGGCCGCCATCGCGTCCGCCGCCTCCGGCAGCCGGGCCTTCTGCTCGGTGTCGGGCTGGGGCTGGGCGCGCAGCATGTTGGTGCCGAGCGCGGACAGTTCCTCCATGAGCGCCCGCTGGCTGGACGCGGGGATGCCGGTGACGACGACGAGCGTGGCGATGCCGATCGCGATGCCCAGGGCGGACAGCGCGGCGCGGGTCCTGCGGGTGCGCAGGCCCAGCAGTCCCAGCCGCAGGACGTCGAGGGGGGACAGCCGGATCGGTCGGTTCATGCCGGGCTCCCGGCGGTCGTGCGGGTGGCGGTGTCCGAGGCGACGCGGCCGTCGCGCATCTCGATGCGGCGCGGCATGCGGGCGGCGATGTCCCGGTCGTGGGTGATGACGGCGATGGTGGTGCCTTCCTGGTTCAGTCGCGTGAGCAGGTCGAGGACGGCCTGGCCGTTGGCGCTGTCCAGGGCTCCGGTCGGTTCGTCCGCGAGGACGAGGGCGGGTTCGTTGACCAGTGCGCGGGCGATGGCGACCCGTTGGCGTTCGCCGCCTGACAGTTGCTGGGGCAGGTGGCGGGTGCGGTGCGCCAGGCCGACCCGGGCCAGCGCCTCCTCGGCGCGGGGGCGGCGCAGCCGGGACGGCACGCCGGCGTAGAGCAGGCCGGTGGCGACGTTCTCGGTCGCGTCGAGGCCGTCGGTGAGGTGGAAGTGCTGGAAGACGAAGCCCAGCAGCCGTGCGCGCAGCGCGGACAGCCGCCGGTCGGACAGGCCGGCGGCGGCGTGGCCGGCGATCTCGACCGTGCCGCTCGTGGGCTGGTCGAGGGTGCCCATGATGTGCAGCAGCGTGGACTTCCCGGAGCCGGAGGGGCCCACGATGGCCAGGAGTTCCCCCTCCTCGACGGTGAGGGTGACCCCGTCCAGGGCCGTGACGTCGCCCGGGTAGGTCTTGGTCACCTCGCGCACGACGAGGGCGAGGTCGGGTCGCCCGGCGTTCATGAGGAGGTCACCACCGTCATGCCCTCGCCGACCCCCGTGCCGCGCACCTCGACCAGGCCGTCGGCGAACACGCCTGTCTCCACGGCGACCAGGGAGGAGTCGGGCCGTTGCAGGGCGTAGCCGCCTTCGCTGAGCGCGAGGAGCGCGGTGACGGGGACGGCCAGGACGCCCTTGCGGTCGGTCGCGGTGAAGCGGACCTGGACGGAGGCGGAGTCCAGGTCCTTCACGTCCGTTGCCCGCTGTGGCGTGATGGTGACGGCGACCGTGGGCGCGCCGGTCTGAACCGTCTGCTCCTCGCCGGAGCCGCCCTGGACGGCGCGGGCGACGGTGGTGATCCTGCCGGGGACCTCGCGGCTGTCGGGCAGCGTGATCGTCACGCTCTGCCCGGTCCGGAGTGCGCCGACCTCGGTCGCGTCCACGCTGACCGCCACCGACTTCGCGGTGGTGGTGTACGTCAGCAGTTCCCCGGCGACCGGGTCTCCGAGGGCGGCGGTGACGGTGTTGACGCGCGCCCTGCCCGGAAGGACCAGCGCTTGGCCGGGCTTCAGGGTGCCGGTCGCCGTCTGCCCGGTGTCGTGCTGCCAGCGTCGGAGGGCGGCGCTGAGCGCGGGGGTGAACTCGGAGCCGCCGGTCGTGAGACGGGAGGGGCCGGGGTCGGCGGTGTACCCGATGTCGTAGCCGAGGGCCCGAAGGTTGTCCGCCAGCACCGTGACGTCATGGCCGTGCAGCCCGGGCTCGTCCAGTGCGCGGAAGAACGGGGTGTCGCCGAAGAAGACGGTGACGGGCCGGTCGTCCACCCAGTACAGGGGCTTGCCGCGCGCGGTTGTCGCGCCCGGAGGGGGCAGTTTGGTGATCACTCCGGTGCCGTTGCCCTTGAGCGTCCGGAGCGGGCCGTAGCCGAGGGTGCCGGGCAGGGTCCGGTCGGTGGAGAGGTCGGTCTTGACGACCTTGACGGTGTGGAGCGGGATCGGGTGTTCCGGCGCGGTCTGCGGGCTGCCGTGCCGCGCGCTCCAGGCCGCGGTGGCCCCTCCCGCGCCACCGGCGGTCAGGAGCACGGCCAGGGCCACGGTGAGCCGGCGCCGTCGCCGTCTGGGGAGGCGGTGGTCAGCGGTCCTTGCCACCGAAGGCCTCCATCGTGCAGCTCTTGTCGACCTTGGTCTGCTCGGTGTCGCTCATCGTGGTCTGGCCGTCGTAGGTCCAGCCGGAGTTGTCGGGCAGCGCGACGACCTTGAGTCCGTGGGAGTTCAGGCACGTGACGTAGGCGCGGTAGTCGTCGTCGTAGTGCGGGTTCCTGTCACGGTCCAGTTCGGGGGGCTGCAGGGGGAGTTTCCCGGCACAGGTCTTCTGCGCGGCCCGGGCGGTGGGGCTGTTGTCGTGCTGGTCGATGGAGTAGGGGCCACGGGACAGGATCATCTTGTGCCCGTGGTCCTTCAGGCAGGTGGCGTACGCGTTCCAGTAGCGGTCGCGTTCGGCGTCGGAGCTGTCCAGGCGCAGTTGCGGACGGCCTTCCTCGGCGCTTCGTGAGGGCGCGGCACCGGACGCCGTGGCGGACGGCGAGCCCGTCGCCAGGGAGGCGACGTCGCGCTTCCCGGACTCGGCGTCGGTGTGCCCGGCGGACCCGCCGCACCCCGCGAGGAGGGTGGCGCACGCGAGCGCGGCGGCCGCGCCGAGGCAGCGGTGAGGGAGACGTGAGTGGTTCATGCCGCTGGATCGTGGCCGACGGATGTCAGCATCCTGTCAGGAAGTGTTCGTGATCCGGTGGCCCCGGCGCGGACGCCGCCCGGGGCGCCCGAATGCGCCACTTGGCCTACTTATACTCCCGGTCATGAGCGCCCACATATTGGTTGCCGAGGACGACGAGAAACAGGCGGAGCTGCTGCGGCTCTATCTCGAGCACGAAGGGCACTCCGTGACCGTCGTCCACGACGGGCGCGCCGCTCTGGAGGAACTGCGCCGCAATCCCCCGCAGCTCCTCGTGCTGGACGTGATGATGCCGAGGGTCGACGGGCTGGACGTCTGCCGCATCCTGCGCCGCGAGTCCGACCTGCCGGTCCTGATGGTGACCGCCCGCTGCACCGAGGACGACCTGCTGCTCGGCCTCGACTTGGGCGCCGACGACTACATGGCCAAGCCGTACAGTCCGCGGGAGCTCACCGCCCGGGTGCGCACCCTGCTGCGCCGTGCCCGCCCCGCCGCGCCCCGCGTCCCCGAACCGGAACCCGAACCCGATCCGGTGCTGACCGTCGCCGGCCTGAGCATCGACCCGTCCCGGCACCAGGTCACCTGCGACGGCGCCCCCGTGGACTGCACGCCCGGGGAGTTCCGGCTGCTGGAGACGCTCGCCGCCCAGCCGGGCCGGGTCTTCACCCGGGAGCAGATCCTCGGGCACCTGCACGGCACGGGGCGCTACTTCACCGTGCGGACGGTCGACACGCACGTCATGAACCTGCGCCGGAAGATCGAATCCGATCCCGCCCGGCCTGTGCGCCTGCTGACCGTCTACGGTGTCGGCTACGTCCTGTCCGACAGCGCGTGAACGCCCGCTTCCACCGCAGCCTGGTCGTGCGGCTGCTCGCGCTGTCGGTGCTGATCTCCGTGTGCTCGATCGCGGCCACCGCCTGGCTCGCGGTCCGCACAACCGCCCGGGCGATCCGGCAGGAGCAGGGCCAGGCCATCTCGGACGACTCCCGGATCTACGAGGCCCTCGTCGCCAGGGCCGCCACGCACGCCGACTGGCGGGGTGCGCAGGCACTGGTGGACCGCCTCGCCCGGGAGACGGGACACCGCGTCGTCCTCACCACCCAGGACCGCCGGCCGATCGCCGACTCCGACTCCGGCCGGAGGGCCCCGTTGCCCGACCGGGCGTCGGCGACGGTGGACGCGCTGTCCGTCGACGCCGGCATCTCGGGCTCCCGTGGCAGCGACCGCATCGACTCCCGCGCGGTCGGCCCGTTCCGCCTGACACCGGCGGAGCGCACGGAACTGACCGCCCTCGCGCAACGCCGCGTCAACTGCTTCGACCAGATCCCGGGCATTCGCGCCACCATCGCCACGGCCCCCAACGGACGGCCCCGCGTGGACGCGCCGGGCTACACCGGAAGCAGGTGCGCCAACGACGCCCTGGACCGCCCCACCCGCACCGAGGCCCGTGCGCTCGCCCAGCTCGACACCCTGGTCGGCACCTGTCTGAGCCGCCGCGGCAGCGGTCCGGTACGGCTCGCGCCGGACCTGACCTGGACGGGCACGGGAAGCCGTACCCCCGTGGACGATCAGCTGGTCCCCTCGTGCCTCGACAGCGCCCGCCGCGAGCAGCTCGCCTCGTACGTCGCCCCGGCCGCGCTCTTGTTCATCGGCTCCCCGGACCAGGCCGCCGCCGTCTCGCCGTTCGACCTGTCCGCACCCAACCGCCTCCGCATGGCCGCGGTCGTCGGCAGCGTGCTCCTGCTCACCGTCGCCGTCACCGTCGGCCTGGGCCTCCGGTTGGTCAGGCCGCTGCGGGCCCTCACGGCGGCCGCCCACCGCATGAAGGCGGGTGACCTCGCCGCTCGCGTCCAGGTGACCGGCAAGGACGAGATCGGCCGGCTCGCCGAGGTGTTCAACGAGATGTCCCGGCACCGCGCCGAGCTGGAACGGCTGCGCACCGAGATGGTCGGTGACATCGCCCATGAGCTCCGCACTCCGCTGAGCAACATCCGCGGCTGGCTCGAAGCCGCCGACGACGGCGTCGTCCCGGCCGACCGCGCCCTCGTCGGCTCGCTCCTCGAGGAGGCGCTGCTGCTCCAGCACGTCGTGGACGACCTCCGGGACCTCGCCGCCGCCGACGCCGGAGCGTTGCGGCTCCAGAGGGTGCCGTGCGACGTCGCCGAACTCCTCCAGCAGGTCGTCACCGCCCACCGCGGACGCGCCGACCACGCCGGCGTCGTCCTCCGCGCCGAGGACGGGGGCGGCCTCGGCACCGTCGACGCCGACCCGGTCCGCCTCCGTCAGGCTGTGGCGAACCTCGTCTCCAACGCGGTCCGCCACACCCCGTCAGGCGGCACGGTCACGATCCGGGCGCACCGGGAGGACGACACGGTCGTCATCGCCGTGGCCGACACCGGCGGCGGAATCCGGCCCGAGGACCTGCCCCGGGTCTTCGACCGCTTCTGGCGTGCCGAGAAGTCCCGCAACCGCGGTACGGGCGGCAGCGGTCTCGGTCTTGCCATCGTGCGCAACCTCGCTCACGCGCACGGGGGTTCCGTCACCGCCGAGAGCACCTACGGCGAGGGCTCGCTGTTCACGCTGCGTCTGCCGGCCGGGGGTGGGCGTCGGCGTTAGGCGTCCGTACGGGCCGTTCCCCCCTCCGGACCGGGCGGAGCCGAACGGCGCCTTCACGTGCCGTTCGCCGCCAACGCCTCGACACCCGCGCGCAGGGAAGGTCATGGCCGCGACGACGTCGTCACGTGTCGGCGTGGGGCCGAGGGACGAGCACAGCGCCGCCGCCGCGGCGGCCGTCATGCGGGCGTCCCTCTCGTCGGGAGGCGTGTCCATGTCCTCGACCAGACGACGTGCCCCGGCCTCGACGATCTCGGCCATGCGTGCCTTGTGGGGGCCCAGGAGCTGCGGGTTGAGCGCGAGCATGCGCTCGGTGAGTGCGCTCGGCTCATGCGGGTGGTCCGGTTCGCCGTACAGCCAGTGCTCGACGGCGTCGATGATGCTCCAGCCCGGGTGAACAACGTCTTCTCGTCGCCGGACCTCGGGGCGTGGCTCGGCAGGCCGTTCTGGGAGTTGCCGCTCGCCGCGTGGGATCAAGTGCTGGACATCGGCACACGGTCGCACTACGTGGCGAGCGTCCGTGCGGCACCGCTGTTGTTCGCGGCGGGCAGGGGGCTGATCGTCAACATCTCGTCGGCAGGCGCACGCCAGTACTCCCACACCACCGCGTACGGCGTGGGCAAGGCCGCGCTCGACAGGATGACGGCGGGCTCCATGCCGTCCGCCGTGCAGTAGCCCGTGCCGCTCCGGCCCGGTCGGGTCGTGGCGTCAAGGTTCTATACAGCACCGCGCTTCACCTGATCGGATGGTGGAGCCGTTACGCGGAATGCCCCGTGCACTGTCGTGGCGGTACTTCGCCGAATGTGCGCAAGCGGAAAGTCAGTGGGGAAGGTTCGTCGTGTCCGGCATCGCCAAAGAGAACACCGCCGCAGTCGTACCGTTTCGGCACGATCCACGCGAATCTCGACGCTGACGGTTTCAACGACCGAATTGACCCTTGGCGGCCGGTCACATGCCGGCCGGCCGTCAGGAGTTGCAGGGGTTGACGTCTCTCCGGCCACGGCAGGGTCGGCTCAGCCGACGCCCGCTCATCCCGCCCTCCCCAGGGGCCGGAGATCGTCGTGTCACCTGCACGGCAGAGGGCCCGCAACACCACTGCGGCGTTGCGGGCCCCTGAACGCGCACGCGCGACGTGCCGCAGCCGCGGTCGAGGGCCACCACGGGTGCGAGCCCGCTCCCCCGTGCTCCGCGGCGCCTTGGCACAAGCCCCCCGACGTCCGGCGTCCATGTCGTGCCCGCCGGACGTCGGGGACCAAGAAATGTCATCCGCGTGCCTCGTGGCAGAAATTACCGGCGGGGGTGGACAAATGACACCCGCACGCTCCCGGTGAACTGACGGCGCGAAAGGCCCAACCGGCCTGCCCCTGAAAAGCATTCACGCCATGTTCACAACTTCCGGGAATTTCTCCCGGTGGCACTGTCTTCTTTGATTCCGTCCGCCGCGCTCTGCTAGCGTCACCAATCGTCCTCAGGTCGATTGCGAGCGAACGCCGGACGCGGTTCGGCGCCGACAGACGGCAGGCACACCTCCGTAGGGAGTCCGGAGTGCCGCGCAGAACGGCTCATGCCGTGTCAGTCAGCTCGCCCACAGGGCGACATGACCGTCTCAGACACACTCGGGAATAATTGATGACGACAGAGAGAACGACTCGCCGGCGGCATGCCGAACGGCGTCGGCCCGTGCTGCTCGCGGCCGCGGCACTGGCGGTGGCCGGTGCGGTGGCGGTGCCGGTGGTGGCACAGGCGACGGGCGAGAACTCCCCCTCCACCTCCACGCGGCAGGCCGACTTCACGGCCGCGGCCGCGGAGTTCGACGTACCGGAGCAGGTGCTGCTCGCGGTGGCGTACCAGGAGTCGGCGTGGGACGCGCATGCCGGGCAGCACAGCACCGATGGCGGTTACGGGCCGATGCATCTCACAGATGTCACGCCGTCGATGCTCTCCGCCGGTGACGCCGGCATGGCCGGCCGGGCGGACGTGGCCGAACTGGCCGCGGACCCGGCACTGCACACGCTCCAGGCCGCGGCGAAGCTCACCGGCCTGTCCGTGAAGGACCTGCGCGAGAACGCGACGGCCAACATCCGTGGCGGGGCCGCCCTGCTGGCGTCGTACCAGGAGGCGACCGGCGGGAAGGCTTCGACGGATCCGGACGACTGGTACGGCGCGGTGGCCCGCTACAGCCAGTCCACGCAACGGCAGGGCGCCCGGGCGTTCGCCGACCGGGTCTACGCCACGTTGAAGAAGGGCGCGAAGCGCACCACGGCCGACGGTCAGCGGGTGGCACTGGCGGCCGGGCCGGGAGTGACCCCGGCCACCGGCCAGCTGGACCGTCTGCGCCTGACCACGGCGGCGACGACGGACACCGAGTGCCCCACCACCGTGGACTGCACCTTCGTGCCGGCCGCCCCGTCCAACGGCCAGGTGTCCGACCGCCCGGCCAACGGGATCCGGATCGACTCGATCGTCATCCACGACACCGAGTCCTCGTACGAGTCGGCGATCGCCACGTTCCAGACGGCGGGCGGGAGTTCCGCGCACTACGTGATGCGGTCCGCCGACGGTGCGGTCACGCAGATGGTCCCCACGAAGGACCTGGCGTTCCACGCGGGCAACTACTCCACCAACATGCACTCCATCGGCATCGAGCACGAGGGCTACGCCGCACACGGGGCGACCTGGTACACCGAGGCCCAGTACGAGGCCACGGCGGAGCTGGTGACCTACCTGGCCGAGCGCTTCGACATCCCGCTCGACCGGCAGCACGTCATCGGTCACGACAACGTTGTCGGCCCGACGTCGGCGACCGTGTCGGGCATGCACTGGGACCCGGGACCGTCCTGGGACTGGGAGCACTTCATGGCCCTGGTCGGCGCCCCGCTGACCGGCAGGCACGGTGTCGGCCAGGTCGGCAGCGTCGTCACCATCGCCCCCGGCTTCGCCGGCAACCGGCAGACCGTCCAGATCTGCCCGTCCGACGACCCGACCGGCGCCACGCCTGCCTGCACGGACGTCGAGCAGCCCGCCAACTTCGTCTACCTGCGCACCGCGCCGGACGACACCGCGCCGCTCTTCGGCGAGCAGTCCATCCACCCCGGCGCCGCCGGGACGAACCGGATCAACGACTGGGGCAGCACCGCCCAGGCCGGCCAGCAGTTCGTGGTCGCCGGCAAGCAGGGCGCCTGGACCGCGATCTGGTTCAGCGGCAGCAAGGTCTGGTTCCACAACCCGAAGGGCCGGAACACCGTCCCCGCCCACGGCGTGACCGTCGTCAAGAGCGGCAGGACCTCCGACACCCCGCCGGTGAAGGTCTACGGCTCCAGCTACCCGGACGCCGCGGAGTACCCGGCCGGGTACGGCGCCTCCACCCAGGCCCCGCTGAGCATGTACAGCATCCCGTCCGGCCAGGCGTACGTCGCCACCGCGCCGCCCGCCCTGACCGACGACTACTTCAAGGCCGACGGCAAGGTCGTCTTCGGCGCCAAGAAGATGTTCACCATCCAGTACAACCACCGCACCGCGCTGGTCTACGAGGGCGACGTCAGCGCCAAGCGCCCGGTCAACCCTCCCAGCCACGGCTGACGCACGGCACGGCACCGCATCCGTGGTGGTGTCCGGGGCATCCGCGCCCCGGACACCACCACGCGTGCTCGTCGCGCGGCCCGTCCAGGCCGTCGCCGTACGGGCGTCCGTCAGGCGAGGGCGAGGAACTCGGTTGTCGGGGTCGCGGAACACGACGGTCGAGTAGGCGAACGGCTCGGTCTCGTCCCTGATGGGTGTGTGCGCGATGCCCAGCTCGTCGAGCCAGGTCATCCAGGACTCGAGGTCGGTGCGGGAGCCGACCTGGAAGGAGATGTGGTCAAGACCGGTCCGGGATTCGAGGAAGCCCTCGTGCTGGTTCCCCGTGTTCTTGTGCAACCCGATCACCAGGCCGGAATCCGGGGTGACCAGCAGCACCCCGTACCCCGTCGATTCCCGGTAGAGGTGGTTGAACCTGTAGTCGACGCGTTCGGCGCTGAACAGCCGCTGGTACCAGTCCAGGCTGCCCTCCAGGTTGGACACGGTGAAGGAGAGGTGGTGGACCCCGGTGATCCTGGGGCCGGCGATGACCTGGGCCATGGCATACCTCCGGTGGCGAGTGCTGGGCCCCTCCGTCGCGGCGTCCGCGACGGGCACGAGCCGGCGCCGCCCGAGAACGGGACGCGAAAGTGCCGATGTTCCCTATGGATCGATTGTCGGCGGGCGCCGCTTGGGGGTGCACATCGTGTGGGATTCGGCGTGGACGGTCTGCGGCAGCACACAAGGCCTTCTGAAAATGCGTGCCACGCCATGGAAGATCCGTGCCACGGACGTACCGGATCCATTCCGCGGGGCGCGTGGCGAGTTGTTGAATTCCGAACCAGTAGTACACTCGAACACGCACGCATCGGTTGGCAAGGCATCGATCGCTCGGCACCTCCGGTGGAGGATCGCGAAGTGATCGTGAGAGGGTGCAGGTGGAATACGAGCGATCGGCAGGCTTGGCGACCGCCATGCCGAGTCCCGACAGCACCATCACCTACCGCGCCGGAATGCGCCTCACCGCCGAACAGGCGGAATCCTCCGAGCGGCATTTTCGTCACCGGGAACACAACCCTTTCGGAGAGCACGGTCCGTTCTCGCACCTCACACGCCTCGCCGTCCCGCACTCCGCCGCTTCTCGCGGATTTCGCTTCGACGCACGTGGCCAGCTCATCGACGGATTGCTGTCCGCCCAGGTCTACGTCGATTCCCTGACAGGGGTTTCCGGGAAGAACCTGCCCCAGGATCCGATCGTCGCCGACGTGGTGACCTCGGGCTGGATCGAGTTTCTGGCGGGCAAGAAGACGTACTACGTCAAACCAGGACAGATCTGCATCCGCGACACGAAGGCCTCCTGGCGGTTCTCCTGCTCGTCGGCCACGAATGTGCACGTCATCTCCATCCCGCGTCACCTGGTGCTCCCGCACGTCGGATCGGGGAAACATCTGGGCCAGGCTTACGTCGCCGACACCTCGGCGCCCGAGGTGCGGTTCCTCCTCAACTACCTCGAGGCGGTGCGGAGCAGCAGCCGGGAACTGGAGACGTCGGACACAGCACGGCGCATGGCGCGTGACGCCTGCGCAACCCTGTTCTCGGGCATCTTCTCGGAACGTCCCGGTTCGGCGCTCGACGACCACCCCGGGGCCATCGTGGCGGCCGCCAGGAACGTCATCGAAAGGCATCTCGAAAGCGGAGACCTGTCTCCGGCGATGGTCGCCCGGCACGTGGGAGTGTCCCTTCGGACGCTGCACCGGAGCTTCTCGGCCGCGGACGACTCCGTGATGGCCTGCGTCCGCAGGCGGCGTCTACAGAAGGCCCACGACGAACTCGTGGACCCGGACACCACGGCCGGGATCGCCGAGATCGCGGCACGCTGGCGCTTCTCGGACACCAGTCACTTCATCAGGAACTTCAAGTCGGGTTACGGGGCCACTCCCGCCGCGTACGTGCGGGACCGCCGAGCCGTCGGCGGTGGCGACGACCCGGGCCGCGGCATCCTGTAGGCCCCGGGCCCTGTCATCGCTCGAAGGTGCCGTACATGGTCGCCCGCGCGATCGCGTGCGTGAACAGCTGGAACTCCATGAGGGCGGGTGCCGTCGTCTCGGACACGTCCAGCTTCTCCACGTCGACGGCGTGCACCACGAGGAAGTAGCGGTCCGGGCCGTTCCCCGGAGGTGTCGCCGGACCGAGGTACCTCCGGTAGCCGGCGTCGTTGGGCAGCGTCACCGCTCCGCCCGGCAGCGCGCTTCCGTCCCCCGCCCCGGCCGGCAGGTCGGTCACGGAGGCGGGGAGGTTGGCCACGGCCCAGTGCCAGAAGCCCGAGGCGGTGGGCACGTCGGGGTCGAACATCGCGACCGTGAAACTACGGGTCCCCTCGGGGAAGCCGGACCAGCTCAGCTGCGGTGAGACGTCCGATCCGCCCGCTCCCAGGATGCCGCTGACGTGCTCGCGCGCCAGTTGCCCGCCGTCGGCCAGGGACTGCGAGGTCACCGAGAACGCCGGGATCGGCGGCATGAAGTCGTAGGGGGCATAGGGCTTGATCATGACGGTCCCTCGCTTTCGGCTACGACGTGCCGCCCGCGCTCTCGCCGATCCAGACGGTCTTGGCGTTCATGAACTCGCGCATGCCAAGGTCCGACAGTTCGCGTCCGTACCCGCTGCGCTTCACGCCGCCGAAGGGGATCTCCGGGTAGCTGGTCGTGTTGCCGTTGATGAAGGCCATGCCCGACTGCACGTCACGTACGAACAGCGCCCGGTCCGCCTCGTCCTCGCTCCACAGGTTGGAACCCAGCCCGTACGGGTGGCCGTTGGCGATCCGGAGTGCCTCCTCCAGCGAGGACACCGTCCACACCTGCGCCACCGGACCGAAGACCTCCTCGTGGAACATCTTCATGTCGGCGGTGACGTCGGTGAGCACCGTGGGAGGGTAGAACCAGCCGGGCCGGTCCGGTCGTTCCCCGCCCACCAGCACCGTCGCCCCCTTGCTCACGGCATCGTCCACGTAGGCCTCCACGTCACGGCGGCCGGACTCGGTGGCCAGCGGGCCGACGTCGGTCCCGTCGTCCATCGGGTCCCCCACGACCAGCGCGCCCATCTTCGCGACGAACATCCCGATGAAGGTCTCGGCGATGTCCGCGTGGACGAAGAACCGCTTGCCGTTGATGCACGACTGCCCGTTGTTGAGGCATCGTGCCCTGACCGCGGCGTCGGTGGCCCGCTCCAGGTCCGTGGACGGCATCACGATGAAGGGGTCGGAACCGCCGAGTTCGAGGACCACCTTCTTGATCGCGTCCCCGGCGATGGCGGCCACCGACCGTCCCGCGGGCTCGCTGCCGGTGAGCGTCGCGGCCGCCAGGCGCTCGTCCCGCAGCACCTGCTCGACCCGTCCGGAGGAGATCAGCAGGGTCTGGAACACGTCGTCCGGGAAGCCGGCCTCACGGAACAGCCGCTCCATGTAGAGAGCGGTCCGGGGCACGTTGGAGGCGTGCTTGAGCAGGCCCACGTTGCCCGCCATCAACGCGGGCGCGGCGAACCGCATCGCCTGCCACAGCGGGAAGTTCCACGGCATCACCGCCAGGACCACACCGAGCGGCTGGTAGGTGACGTACGTCCGCCGCGCACCGACGCTCGGGCCGTCACCGGGCCGGTCCCGCAGGAACGCGGGTGCCTCGGCGGCGTAGAAGCGCAGCCCGCGCACGCACTTGACCACTTCCTCCCGGGCGGACCGGAGCGTCTTGCCCATTTCCGTGGTGAGCAGCCGGGCGACGGCGTCGGCCTCCTTCTCCAAGTGGTCGGCGGCCTGTCCGACCCATCCCGCTCGCTGCTCCGGTGTCGTCAGGCGGTACGACGCGGCCGCGGCGGCCGCCCGGGCCAGTTTGTCCTCGAGTTCCCCGGGGGTGAGTTCGTCGAACCGTTCGAGGACCTCGCCGGTCACGGGGCTGATCGTTGCGATGGCCATGCTTCCACGCTAGGACCGGCCATTCCGACCGGCAATTCAGGCCGCGCCTCGAGGCATCCGGCGTCGCGGCGACGTCAGCGCCACGGGGAGGTCGTCGTACCGGCCGCCGTGCGCGGCGAGCGGGCAGCGTCGATCGCGCGCCGCAGACTGGCCAGCCAGATGGCGGCGTCCACGGCGTAGTACAGCAGCGGGTCGGGGGCCCGGCCGGGCGACGCGAGGCAGACGTCGTGGATCACGGTCGTGTCGGCCGGGGCGTCGTCGGTGGTGCCGTCCACGGGGGCGGCCTGCGCCTCGCCCGAGCGCAGTGCGTGGCTGAACGGCAGCGTGGACAGCCGTAGCCTGTGGGCGGCGTCGCGTAGGTGCGTGGCGCTCCGCGGCCAGGCGGACAGCGCGCCCGGCGGGCAGTTGTCCAGCAGGACCTGCCCCATCGTGATGACCCGGTTGCCCACCAGCATGATCACCTGGAAGTCGGTGTCGGAGGCCGCCCCTTCGCGCCGCGGGGGGTGTCGTTCGGTGGCGTACTCGGCGTAGCTCGCCTCCGCGATCCGCTGCGCGAGCCTCGCCCTGGGCAGGGCGTCGGTGACCCGCACGCCCTCGGTGATGGTGCCGGTCACGTCCGTGACCGCGCGGGTGCCCTCGTCCAGCACGCGCGCGCAGGCCCTCCGCAGCTCCCCGGTGCCGCCGTGAGGCCACGCGAGCAGTCCGACGACCGCACCGATCAGCGCCCCGGCCAGCACGTCCAGCACCCGGGCTGCCGCCAGCTCGGGCCCGCTGGGGGCCACCTGCGCGAAGGCCGCCGCCACGGTGAGGGTGAAGAACGCCTGCCCCCATCCCGGACCCAGCACCGTGCCCGACGCGAACGCCAGCAGCATGCAGGGCGGCAGCATCACCGTGTACACGGCCGGCGCGTCCGCGGCGAAGTGCAGGATCAGTGCCGCGACGACCGCCCCTGCGAGTGTCCCGCGCAGCGCGGGCCGCAGAGCGGTACGGGTGTCGGCGGCACTCGTCCGCATCACGGTCAGGGTCGTCAGCAGCGCCCAGAAGCCGTGCGCCAGGCCCAGCTGGCCCACGACCAAGCGCGCCGCCGCAAGGGCCACCGCGATGCGCACCGCGTTCTGGAAGCACACCGACCGCGGGGTGAGATGGGCCAGCACCCGCCGGTAGTACAACTCCGCCGTCGACCGGCCCACGTACCAGAACGCGCCCCGTACCTCCGGAGACGCGGTCCCGGCGGGCACCGGGGCGCCCAACGCGATCCGGGTCGCCGCCACCACCAGGTCCGCCGTGTGCGTGATGTCGAGGGCGATCGCGCCGTTCCGCACCATCGTCGCCGAGTCCGTGCCCGCCTCGCGCGGTTGGCCGCGGTGCGACTCGAACGCCCGCACCGCGTCGCCGCACAGGGCCGGCATCGGCGGCGGTGCCTTCCCCGTCAGGGCCCGCGCCACGTCCTCGCACGTGGCGGCGGACGCCAGCAGCAGCCCCTTCGCGACGGGTTCGCTCAGTGCCGCCCCCTCGGCCGCCGACTCCTCCAGCTGCCGTGCCTGCGCCAGCAGATGTCGCATGTGCCCGGCGCCCTCGGACAGCGCCCGGTCCCGCGCCGACGCCGACACCGGACGCTCGTCGGCGGGTACGTGACTCATGCGCAGCGCCTGCGACACCTCCAGCAGCAGCGCCGGGTCGGAGCGCCGCGGCGGATCCGCCGCCAAGCCGTACAGGGCACCGGCGGCCACCTGCCCCGCCCGCGCCAGCCGGTCGTGGTAGCGGCCCGGACACGCCGCCGGCCACAGCCACAGCTCGGCGGCCGCCATCAAGGCCATCCCGGCGACCAGGCCCGTGAGCCGCAACCCCAACGTCGAAGGCGCGTACGGCGGGAAGCACGGCAGGATGTAGAACAGCTGCAGCCCGTTGGCCAGCCCGACGAACTTCGGCCCGCCGACCCCGCTGTACGTCACGAGGAACCCCACCACGAGCATCCCCAGCGCCGCCGCCCACCCGTACGCCGCCAGCCCTGTACCGAGCGTCACCAGCGCCATCGCGAGCGGCAGCACCGCCAGCAGCGTCACCGCCCGCTGACGCGGCGTCCCCGGCACGGACGACAAGCCACCCGCCGCGACGGCACCGAAGAGGGCGTAGATCGCGACCGTCCGGTCGCCCAGCCCGTACCGCGCGGCATAGAACCCCGCGCACGCGACCACCGTGACGCGTGCGGCACGGCGTACCGCCGCCAACCCGCGATCCCGGGCCCGCAGCCACTCCGTCCAGCGCCGCACTCCCACCGGTCAACCGTAGGCCTCGGTGGGTGGCCGGGCGACCGCGCGCCTGCTCAGCGGACGTCGAACGTCCCGCCGGCGCCGGCGACGCACAGCGGCACGGGCCCGCTCCAGCGCGCCGGTGCCGCCGTGCGACCACGCATCCGGCGTGGCACTCCCCTCCACCAACCGTAGGTCCCGGCCGGGCAGCGGGCCACCGCGCGATCCTGCGGTACCGCGGTGCCGCCGCTCCCGCCCGGAGGGCGTGAAGTGGCACGCACATTCAACCGAGTTGCGGTCAGCGACCGGACGGCGACGGATCGCACTCCCCCGCCCTCGGCTCCGGATGCGCGGCGTCGGCTGGCGCAGGACCCTGGAGGTATCCGAAGCGGAGCGGCGGCCACCTCGACCGGCGCAGCATTGCGAGATCGTCACGCTGCACCGGCACGTAGTGCTGCCCGCCGGCGAAAGCGAGGCACCCCCATGCAGATGCAAGCAGCTCGGATGCACGGGTACAAAGAGCCCCTGCGCGTCGAAGACGTCCCCATGCCCGACCCGGCGCCGGACGAGATCCTGCTGAAGGTCGCCGCGACCGGCATGTGCCGCAGCGACTACCAGCTCCTCAACGGCTACTTCGAGGGCCCGTTCCCCGTGGACCTCCCCTACATCCCCGGCCACGAGGTCACCGGCCGGGTGGCGGGGATGGGCAGCGCCGTACCGAAATCGGTGGGCTACTCCGAGGGCGACATGGTCGTGGTCAACCCTAGCTGGGGCGACGGCACTTGCCGCCAGTGCCGGGAGGGCAACGAACAGCTGTGCAGCGGCAACGGCAGGTGGGTGGGCTTCGGACCTCCCGGAGGCTTCGCCGAGTACATGGCCGTGGAATGCCGCCACGCGATCCCCGTCTCGGAGAACGCGGCGAAGACGCCCGAGGTCCTCGCCCCGATGACCGACGCGGGCATGACCCCGTACCGCGGGATGCGCAAGCTCCGGGACACCGGCAAGCTCGGCCCAGGCCGTACCGTCGCCGTCACGGGCATCGGGGGCCTGGGCAGCTACGCCGTCCAGTACGCGAAGCTGCTCGGCGGCGGAGCGACCGTGGTGGCCCTCGCCCGCAAGGACGGCAAGCTGGACGTGGCGAAGGAGAACGGCGCCGACTACGGGATCAACGTCCGCGACAAGTCCACCGAGACCATCCAGGACGAGCTGGAACAGCTCACCGGCCGCAGGACGATCGACGCCATCCTGGACTGCGTCGGCAGCAACGCGTCCATCTCCATGGGGTTCGACCTGCTGGGCCCCGAAGGGGTACTGGCGGCCGTCGGCCTCATGAGCCACCACGTCGAGCACAAGCAGTTCCCCTTCGTGGGCACGGAACTGACCTACATGGGTTCCTTCTGGGGCAACCACCTGGACCTCGTCGAGGTGCTCTCCCTGGCCGAAGCCGGCCTCGTCAAGCACAACGTCACCAAAGTCAGGCTCGAGGACATCAACGACAACCTCGAGGCCCTCGGCCACGGCGACGTCATCGGCCGCCAGGTCATCGTCTTCGAATGACGCCCGCGCGGCCGCGCGGTAGGTAGGCCGGCCCGCCGACGGCACGGCTCACGTGCGCGCCGCCCGCCTGTTTCAGGTGGGCGGCAGCGTCTTGTCGGTCGCCGTCAGATGACCGAACACCTCCTCGGGCCGCCCTCTTGGGCGGCCGCCGCGCCGAAGAACGGATTTCCGTGGGCGGTGCTCTCGTGCGCCTGCGAACGTGCCTCGTCCGCGAGGGCGTTGATGCACCCAGCGGTGGCGAACCACTCGTCGAACCAGCTGTCGTGGCTCCCGGGCTGATCCGTTCGGCGGCGGCCTCGACCTCGCCGAAGTCGGCGCCCCCGTAGGCGATACGCCCCGGCGAACGAAGTGTGGGGAAGCCTCACGCGGCGGGGTTCTCCGGGGTCAGACGTTCTGAATCTCGATATGCCGGACCGGAACGTCCCGGCCGTACCGTTGGTGCGTGCGGTCGAAGGGAACCATCATGACCAGCGAGAACTTCACCCGTCGGTATCTCGGCGCAGGCAATTACGCCCCTCTCACCGAAGAGGTGAGCGCGTCCGACCTGCCCGTCACCGGCGAGTTGCCGCGCGACTTGAACGGGCGCTACCTGCGGATCGGACCGAACCCGCGGGGCGAGGTCGACCCGGCCACCCACCACTGGTTCAACGGCGCCGGGATGGTGCACGGCATCCGGCTCCGCGACGGCAAGGCCGAGTGGTACCGCAGCCGCTTCGTCGAGAGCGAGCAGGGCGCGCCCAACACCAACGTCCTCAGCCACGCCGGGCGCATCCTCACCCTCATCGAGGCCGGCAGGCCGCCGGTGGAGATCAGTCCCGACCTCGCCCGCATGGCGGTCTGGGACTGCGAGGGCGCACTCGACCGCGGCTTCACCGCGCATCCGAAGGTCGACCCGGCGACCGGCGACATGCACGCCATCACCTACAACCTGCGGTTCAGCTCCCTCCGGTACGTCGTCCTCGGAGCCGACGGCAAGGCCAGGCACAGCAGTGACATCGAGGTCGACGACGGCCCGATGGTGCACGACATGGCGCTGACCGAGACACGCGTCGTCGTGCTCGACCTCCCGGTCACCCTGGCCGCCGCCAAGCGTCTCGCGCAGGCCGGCGGGCCCCTGACCAAACTTCCCCTGACCTGGGACGAACGTCACGCGGCGCGGATCGGGATCCTGCCGATCGGCGGGACGGCCGGGCAGGTGCAGTGGATCGAGGCGCCGCGCTGCTTCGTGTTCCACGTCCTCAACGCCTTCGACAACGCCGACGGCTCGCTGACGATGGATGTCGTGCGGTACGACCGCATGTTCGTCCACGACGTCTGGGGCCCCAGCGAATCGACCCCGACCCTGGTGCGCTGGACGGTGAACCCGGCCCTGGGCACGGTCGGGGAGGAGGTGATCAGCCAGTTCCGCGTGGAGTTCCCGCGGATCGACCCCGCGCTGACCGGCCGGGCACACCGCTACGGATGGTTCGCGGGCTTCAGCGCACACGGTCTGATGATCACCGACGACGTGGAACGCGACCCGACCGACGGCTTCGGCACCGGACCGTTGATCAAGGTCGACACCCACACAGGCGTCACCAGCGTCCACGACTACGGCCCCGGACGCGTCACGATGGAGCCCGCGTTCGTCCCGCGGCCGGACGCCACGGACGAGGACGACGGCTGGATCCTCTCGGTCGTCCACGACGTGAACGTCAACCGCGGCGAACTGGTCGTCCTCGACGCAGCCGACCTCACCGCCGCTCCGGTCGCCAGGGTGCACCTGCCCAGCCGGGTCCCCTTCGGCTTCCACGGCAACTGGATCGACGACAAGAACATCACCGGCTGACCGCCTGGCGGCGAGCCCCTGCTCCGTGGCCGCCGTGCCCCGTTCAATTGCCTTGTCGCGATGACACGGGGGCGGCGATTCTGGATCGGTGCCAGGACAGGGGAAGAGGAAGCGGCGCCAAGAAGCGGCGAGGCAGCGGGTCGCCGCCCGCACCGCGCCGGGCGAGGGCCGGTGGGAAGTGGTCTTCGAGACACGGGACCAGGCGGAGTTGCGCACGCACCTGCGTCGTCTGCAGGAGGCGCGGGTCGACGAGGCCACGATCCGGATCGACATGCTCTGCGGCCGGCTCGTGCAGCCGACCACGTATCGGCTGAGCCGGTTCGTGGCGGCACCCTGACGATTGGTCCTGTGGTGGGCGGGCCGGACGGGCGCGGTCGCCCGGCCGGATCACCGGCAGGTCGTCAACGGGGCGTCAGCAACCCGCCGGAGCCGCCGCCTGACCGTCGACGGGGAGGTCCAGCCGGCCGGCCACGGAGGTGAGGGCCGTTCCCAGCGGGAGCTCGACGCGGGCGAGGGCGTACTGGTCGCCGCGGGTCGGGTCCCGGTTCACGATGAGCACCGGCTTCCCGGCCTGGGCCGCCTGCCGGACGAACCGCAGCCCGGACATCACCGTCAGCGACGATCCCAGCACCAGCAGCGAGGACGCCTCACGGACCAGCTCGCGGCACCGCTCGACCCGTCCCGGCGGAACGGCCTCGCCGAAGAACACCACGTCCGGCTTGAGGACGCCGCCGCAGACCGTACAGGGCACCACACGGAAGTCCCCGACCTGGTCGTCGGTGAGGTCGGCGTCACCGTCCGGATTGATCCCCGCGGCCACCGGCTCGAAGCCGGCGTTGGCCTCCTCCAGCCGCCGGGCGAGTTCGCCGCGCGGGCTGAGGGCGCCGCAGGAAAGGCAGACCACCCGGGCCAGGCTTCCGTGGAGCTCCACCACGTCGTCGCTGCCGGCGGCCTGGTGCAGGCCGTCGACGTTCTGGGTGATCGCACCCGAGAGCAGGCCGTGCCGCCCGAACGCGGCCACCACACGGTGCCCGGCGTTGGGGCGGGCGCGGCCGAAGGTCCGCCAGCCCAGGTGGCTGCGCGCCCAGTACCGGCGCCGGGCCTGTGCGCTGCCGGTGAAGTCCTGGTAGGTCATCGGGGTGTGCCGGCTCAGGCTCCCGCCCTCGCCGCGATAGTCGGGGATGCCCGACTCCGTGGAGATGCCCGCCCCGCTGAGCACCAGCACCCCACCGGCCCTCAGCGCATCGGCGACCGGCTCCAGATCCGTGGTGCCCGGTGGTAGGTCCTCGGGAGGGGTCCAGCTCAGGGTGGGGCGCATGCGCATGCCGCAAGGGTACGCAACGGCGTTCCCCAACGCGTCCTGCGCCTGCTCCAGCGGGAAGCGGTGCGTGACGATCACGGCGAGCGGGAACCGCTTATGGCACATCCGGGTGATCCGGATCGTGTCGTACACGTGCCGCGGGGTCGTGCAGGCCGAGCCGATGACACGGATGTTGGCGCCGCGCCCGTCCGTGATCTCCATGACGGCGGCGGCCCGCTCGTGCTCGTCGGTCTTCGTCACGTCGATCGTGGTCGTGGCGGCGAGGCCGACCGGGCCCGAGCCCTGGACGATGACGTTCTGCCCGTACCGGATGCCGCCCAGCCGGCCCGGGGCGTGCGTCACCGTGGGCATGGCACAGCCGAGCGCGACGAGGGCCACGGCCGGGACGTCCGGCGGGATCTTGACCTGGACCGTCTCGACGGCGACACGCTCGCCGCGCCGGCCGACTGGTTCGAGGCTGGCATCCCGCTTGGACTGAGCCGCCCCACCGCCCACGCCCCACGGGGAACGGCGGGTGCCGGGGGGTCGTACCCCCGGCACCCGCCGTGATGGCTCGGCCCGCGCCTCCGCGGGGTTGCCGCGGAGGCGCTTGCTCACTTACCGAGCAGGTAGGCCCGTTCCACGGTCTGCTGCACCGTGTTGCCCGCCTTGTCGGAGGCCGTGACCCGCAGGGTCACGTACGCACCCTTCCGCTGGTCGCCCGGGCGCTCGATGGTCGCGGTGAACCGGTTGTGGCCGCGGTCCTCGACACGGACCCGTCCGTTCCAGCTCGTGCCCTCGTCGAAGGACGCCTCGACCTTGAGCTTGACCCCGGTGGGGGCGGCCAGCCCGTCCTGGTTCCGGACGGTCAGGGCGAGTTCGTGCCGCTTCCCGCCGTCGACGGTGTTCCGCACGTCGGCCGGGACACCGTAGTCGACCTGGAGGAGGGGCAGCAGGGTCTCCTCGGCCGCGGTGTCCGAGCGGAAGCCCCAGGACGTGAAGGTCCTCGTACCGGTCCGCCAGTACTCGGTGTCACGTCCGGTCGTCAGCTCCAGACGGTAGCCGGCCCGGCCCGCGGGGACGGCGAAGTTCCCCCAGGCGCCCGCGGACTCGCCCACCTTCTTGCCGTCGCGGTAGAGGACGGCCGTCACGCTGTCCCCCTGGGGGTAGGTCGGGTCGTCCAGCGTCCCGGGCGCGCTACCGACCCTCCCGATGCCGCCGCCGGCGGCGGGTTCCTGCTTGCGTGCCCAGTGACCCGCCGCGTCGGTGTACTCCGGGATCGCCACGCTGAACAGGTCACCGGTGCGGACGGCCGGGCGGCTCCAGCCGCGCGGGATCGACGGCCGTACCACGGCCTCGTACCACTCCTCCGAGGCCTTCTCACCGGTCTTGAAGGTGCGGGGGGTGTCCCGCAGACCGGACTGCAGCGCACCGCCGTAGAACAGGTCGGGGCCGGCCATGAAGTCCACGTAGTGCATGAACTGCGTGTCCCCGGAGGTGACGTACTCCGTGCGGGTCTTGCCCGTCGGCGCCCAGCGCGAGGTCTCCCAGGCGACCTGCGCGTAGGGTCGCCAGCTGAACCGCTGCTCGCTCGTCCAGTGCAGTGGGCCGTTGTCCGCGTAGGAGGCCTTAACCTGCGCGGTGTTGCGGTTCGTGACGGTGTACGTCACGTTCTGCGGGATCTGCTGCTGCCAGTTCGCCGCGATGTCGTACAGGTACGGGCTCTCGACCGTCCCGGAGACGTCGACGACGGCCTTGTGCCTCTTCATGTACTGCAGCAGCTTGGCGCCGTCGTCCCCGGTCATCCGGATGACGGGCACGACGGAGCGCGTGTCCATCGGCTTCCAGCTGGTGTAGGCGAGGAACCCCTGGGGCAGGACGATCACGACGCCCTTCGCACCCGCCTTCGCGGCCGTCTCCGCCAGGTCGTATCCGTCCATCGCGTAGTCGTCGCGGATCACCGCGAGCTTGCCCCGCACGGTGGCGGGCCGCAGGTCCGGCTTGTCCCTCGTCCCGGCGTCCACGGCGACGAGCCGCTCACCGTCGGGGTCGAACGGCGTGGACTGCTTGGCGTAGAACGACTCCAGGTCGAAGTCCGCCCCGCGGACCTCGGTGATGAGGTCGGGAGCCGTCATCTCCCAGCGGGAGTTGAACTCGAACTCGCCCTCGGTGACCTTGGACGTGGGGTTCACCCACAGGTCGACGTCCCCGCCGCCGTCCTCGTAGTAGATGCCCATGGTCTGCTCGACGCCGTCGATCTTCCGGTACATCTGGTACGTCAGGTTGTTGCGGCGCTCGGCGGGCTTGGGCGTGCTCACCTGCACCGGCTTGGCCTTGCGCGCGTCCAGGGTGACGGTGGTGTCCTTGGTGACCTTCACCTCGGGATCGATCACCTGGATCACCCGGACGCCGTCGCCGCCGTCCTCCGCCAGCGTGCCGCCGATCAGGTAGGTGCCCTCCTCGACCTGGGCGACCCCCGAGTCGGTGAACTGGACCTCCGTGTCCCCTCCGAAGACGTCCAGCAGGGCCCATGCCGTGGGCTCGCCCTCCAGTCCGAGGGAGTCGATGGTCAGCTTGTGCATGGGAGCGCGCACCCACAGGCTGAGCGTGGTGTGCACCGACACGCCGCCGGTGGACGTGGCGGTGACGTAGCCGTAGTAGGTGCCGCGGCCCGCCTTCGCCGGGTCGACGCCGACCGGCACCTCGACGGTCGCGCCGGGGGCGACGCGGACGGTGTCAGGACCCAGCGTCAGCGCCTGAGCGGGGAGTTCCTTGCCGCCCTTGGCCTTCAGCGCCGCACGCAGGCTCAGCGAGACCTCGTCGCCGGAGTTGTTGGTGTAGCGGATCACCCCGGCCCGCTGCACCGGCGATGCGTCCCGGTCGAACGGGCCCAGGATGATCGTGCCCGTGGCGGTGACGGGGGACGTGAACGCCGCCTTGACGTCGACGCGTCCGCCGCCCTGCTCGGTCGGCACCTGGCCGGACACCGTGTGGGACGTGCTGATCAGCGCGTCCTTGAGCTGCTCACCCGTCCAGTCGGGGTGCTGCCCGGCGATCAGGGCCGCCGCACCGGCCACATGGGGCGTGGCCATGGATGTACCGCTTGCCGCGATGTACCGGTCGTCGACCGGTTCGCCCATGGTCGTGCCGGCGGCGCGGGCGGCGACGATCCCGACGCCCGGAGCGGTGATGTCCGGCTTGGCCGCCTTGTCGCCGAAGCGCGGGCCACGGCTGGAGAAGGAGGCCAGCGAGTCGTCGCGGTCGACCGCGCCGACGGTGAGGGCGGCGTCGGCCGCGCCGGGCGAGCCCACCGTCATCTCACCGAGCTCGCCGGTGTTGCCCGCGGCGACGACGAAGAGCGCGCCGCTGCTGCGGGAGATCTCGTTCACCGCCTGGCTCATGGGGTCGGTGCCGTCGGTCTGCATGTCCGCGCCGAGGCTCATGTTGACGACCCTGGCGCCCTGCGCCGCGGCCCACTCCATGCCCGCGATGACCTGGGACTCGCTGCCGGAGCCGTCGTCCCCGAGCACCTTGCCGATCAGCAGGTCGGCGCTGGGCGCCACGCCCTTGCGCAGGCCCGCGGAGGCGGCGCCGCTGCCGGCGGCGGTGGCGGCGACGTGCGTACCGTGGCCGAAGTGGTCCTGGGTCGAGCCGCTGTCGCTGAAGTCCTTCGCCTCGCTGACACGTCCCGCGAGGTCCGGGTGCGTCTGGTCCGCGCCGGTGTCGAGGACCGCGACCTTGACGCCCTCGCCGTGGAAGCCGGCCGCCCATGCGGCGGGCGCGTTGATCTGCGCGGTGCTGCGGTCCAGCGTGGGACGCACCTTGTGGTCCAGCCAGACCTTCGGGGTCTCGGCCGCAGCGCTCGCCACGGACGCACCCGCCGCGGGCGCGAGTTGCTTCCAGAACGCGGCGAGGTCCTTGTCGGCCACGCGCAGCGCCTGGGCGTCGATGCTCGGCAGTCGCCGCGGCTCGGCCGAGTCGTCCTGGAACTTCGCGAGGGCGTCCGCCCGCTTGGCGGCGGCACGCGCCGAGCCCTTGGGCGCGGACACGATCAGGGGCAGGGCGTCGGTGTGCGCCTCGTCGTACCCCTGGGCCACCAGGCCCGCGACGTCGAACAGCCCCTCGTCCAGCTGCCCCGTGCGGACCAGCACGGCCGCGTCGGAGGGCAGCACCGTCAGGGCGCCGCCCTTCTCGGTCATCTGGAAGAAGACGTCCTCCCGGCCCGGCGCGCGCTGCACCGACGCCGTCTTCTTGCCGTTCGGCGCGTCGCTGACGGTGACCCGGTCGCCGGTGATCAGGCGGACGGTGGTCGCGCGGTCGTGGGTCGCCGGCGTACCTGCACCGGTCTCCGACGGGGACTGGGCTGCAACGGGCGTGATCGCACCCGTCGCCACCGTCGCCGACATCGCTATCACCGCCCAGAGGCGGATGCGTCTCATTGGTGTCTACAGCCTTTCTGTCAACCCGGCATCCGGGCAGGGCGCCTGAGAGTGGGCGTCATGACGCGTCGTGGTGAACCCGGCCGTGTTCGACGGCGTTGCAGGTTCGGGCCGGGGGTCGCCGCCGCCGGGCACTCCCGTGCCGGGAGCAAACCCCCTGTACAACTGCGGTTCACCGGACCTTCGGAATCATGCGTCGCACCAACCGGGCCTGTCACCGATCCCGCCTGGCACAACTGGGCCATGTCCCAACGGCGACACGGAGCTTTCTCCGACATGTCCCGGAAACGGCGGAGGTACCCCTGGGGGCGCCGCTTGGGTTCGCGAGTCCTGGGCCGTCCGACCCGACAACGTACCCGGGGGACCGGGGAGTGCGTCGGAAAAGGATCACTCTCGTGACCTTCTCTTCGGCAGAGGCCTAGCATGGCCGCATGCGCCACATGCCCCACACGCCGTCGCGAGTCGAACTGCGCCCGCTCACCCTCGCCGACCAGGATGAGTTCTGCTCGCTCGTGAGGGCCAGCACCGAGCTCTACGGGCCGTGGATGCAACTGCCCGCGACCGCGGAGGCGTTCCAGGACTGGATGCACCGCTTCGACGACGGCACCAACCTGGGCTTTCTGGTCCGCGTTCCGGACACCGGTGCGGCCGCCGGCACGGTCAACATCAACTCGATCATCCGGGGCCGCTACCAGGGCGCGTCCCTCGGTTACGCGGCTTTCGCCCCGTCTGCGGGGCGGGGTTACATGACCGAAGGGGTCGCCGCAGCCATGCAGCACGCCTTCGAAAACCTGCGCCTCCACCGGCTGGAGGCCAGCATCCAGCCGGCGAACAAGGCGTCCTTGGCCCTGGTCCAGCGCCTGGGCTTTCGCCACGAGGGTCTGTCCCCCGACTACCTCTACATCAACGGGGCCTGGCGCGACCACGAACGGTGGTCCATCACCGCACCATCCCCGTGGACGCCCGATCCTTCCCTTCCCGAGGTCTAGGCACCATCGGAATCGGACCGGGACCGTCCACGAACACGCCGACGGCGGTCCCGCCGTCGGGGCCCGGAGCGGGCACTCGAAGCGGAGCCGCCGTGGGCCGCCCGGGCAAAGGGTGTCAGTCGCCGATACGGGGCGGGGTGCCGGTGCCGTACACGCGCTCGGCGTGGGCGGCGTACGCGCGCCCGGCGGCGTCCGTCAACGTCGAGCGGTGCGCCTCGGGCAGCTCCGCGAGGAGCGCCTCGACGACCTCGGGGTCCGCCTCGTACATCGCCATCCCGAGGGACAACGGCAGGACCTCCTGCGGTGTCCGGGCCATCCCGTGCTCACCGAGTTGCCTCCACTCGGCCGCGGTGACGTACTGCTCGGCGAGCGGGAGTACCTCCTTCTCCTCCAGCGCCAGGTGCTCCAGGAGCGCGGACAGCAGTCGGTCGAGTGCGGTCGCGAGGCGTCCGCCGTGCTCGGCGGTGGCGCGCCACCGGGGCAGCAGTCCGGTCACCTCTTCGTAGGTCTCCTCGATGGCGGCGTGCTGCTCCTCCATCGTGGGCACGATCGCCGTCGCCCGGTCGCCCCCGCGTTCGACCAGGCGCGGCCAGAGCAGCAGATCCTCGCCCTCGTGGTGCAGGTGCAGCAGGAAGCACACCTGCTCGGCGTGGGCACCGACCGTTCCGGCGCGCTCCACGTCGCCCGGCGCCACGTCGCGCACCAGTCGGGGAAGGAGGCGGAACTCCCGGCGCAGCATCGTGTGCGCCATGTACATGTCTCGGACATCCGCCATGGGCTCGTTCGCCTGCGTCACTTGAAACCTCACTCGCTGTGGCAACCACTTCGGGGGCCACTCTCGGTGGGCCGTCACCCTGGTACGTGCAACGGCCCGGGATCAACCGGATCGATCACTTTTGAGGTCGCCTCCACCGACGGCGCCCTCCAGGCCATCGCCATTCCGAAAGCGGGACGGCGAGAGCCGTTTCGACAGCGCGACCCGCGCACCCCTGTGCGTCATGTGCATTGCGTGGTGCGCCGGTTCATGTGCATTCGGCCGGCGACACCACGGTTCTCCGGTACCGAATGGCCGGTAAAGGTAGTTTAACGATAAACAACGCTTCCGGTCGCCCTGTACCTGGCCCTGAGAGTCCTAGGAACGCCAGGGCCCGTACCGACCTTTCGGTGATCACGCAGGCGTCATAGGGCCACCGGTGCGCCGCTTCCGTTGCGGATCTGATGGGCCTCAATGAGGCCGTGGAGCTCGCCGCGCGTCTTCCCGGCGCGGTGATCATCGGCGGTGACGGCAGCCGTGAACTGCTGGTCTACGACGGCCGGCAGCATCCCTCGCTGTACATGGTGGACGTCTCGGCCGAGGGCTGGTCCGATGCCATCCACCAGGCCGCGTCCATCACCGAGTTCATGGCCCGGTTCGCCGAACAGGGCCGGCTCTGGGAGTAGGCGACACATCCGTCTGCGCATCGCACGTTCCTTGGCGGCCGCGCTCGCCGCCGATCGAAGCCGGGCCCCTGTCACAGCCGGGGACGCCGTCTTGTCCTCACTGCGGACAGTCCACCTTGCTGGAGGAACACATGAGCGCAGACCACGCACACCTGCCCCCGGGCGTCGAGGTGATCGCGACCCTGCCGGATGCGCAGCCGCGGATCCCGCAGGGCTCTGAGGCCAGGACCATCCGGGTCACCCTGCAGCCCGGCGACGCCGGCGCGCCGCCGCACCGGCACCCCGGGCCGCTCTTCGGCTACGTCACCCAGGGCGAGATCCTCTTCGAGCTCGAAGGCCAGCCGCCCCGGGTGCTCAAGGCCGGAGACGCCCTGTTCGAGCCCGGCGGCGACGTCATCCACTACCAGGGCGCCAACAACCTCCAGGACGCACAGTCCCAGCTGGTGGTGACGATGTTCGCGCCTCCCGGCACCCCCGTGCTGACCGTGGTCGGCGCGGACGAGCTGGCCGAGCGGCGGCACCTGCGGTACAGCCCGTCCTGACGCCCGGGAGGGCGACAACCTCGCCGCTCCGGGCACGTACGGAGGCAGAGCGGACTGTGCCCATCGGGAGGTCCCGATGGGCACGGTTGCCGCCGTCACACGTGACCTAGTCCGCGGACGGTCCGGGTCCGACCGGGGGACGGAACACGGCGGCCTGTCCGTGGTGGGTTCCGTCGGAGTCCTCGAGGTTCCACATGCACACGTCCTCGATCCGGAACATCCGGCCGTCCTTGTGCTGCCGCAGACCCTGGTACCCGTCGGCGTAGCCGCGTTCGTCCACCGATGCGAGCAGCGCGTCCCGGTCCTGCTGTGCGTCCGGCGCGGCCGACCGGCGCGACGGGAGGCCGATGAACTCCTCCCAGGTGTAGCCGAAGGACCGCTGCGCGGTGCGGTTGGCGTAGACAAACAGCGGGTCGGCCGACGTGTCGTGCGCCAGCAGCCCGAAGGGCGCCTCCTCGTAGAGCCACTGGGCCGCCTCGGCGTCCGATGCCCACACCGGCGGGCACAGGTGGACGCCCACCAGACGGCGGTAGCTGTCGAGGAGGAGCGTGGCAAAGCGCGGATCCCCGCGCCGGTCGGACGGCACGGGGATCCGCCGGGAAGGGTCAGTCACCGTTCTCGACCCAGCTCATGAGCTTGCGGAGCTTCTTGCCGGTGGTCTCCAGCAGGTGGTTCTCGTCGGCCTTCTTGTACTCGTTGTACCGGGGCAGGCCGGC
>NZ_JBIATA010000026.1:0-62344 GCF_042891295.1 Streptomyces sp. NPDC001902
GCGGAGGGCCGGCCGGCCGGTGACGCACCCGGCTTGGCCGCCGGAGGCGCGGAGGGCCGGCCGGCCGGTGACGCACCCGGCTTGGCCGCCGGAGGCGCGGAGGGCCGGCCGGCCGGTGACGCACCCGGCTTGGCCGCCGGAGGCGCGGAGGGCCGGCCGGCCGGTGACGCACCCGGCTTGGCCGCCGGAGGCGCGGAGGGCCGGCCGGCCGGTGACGCACCCGGCTTGGCCGCCGGAGGCGCGGAGGGCCGGCCGGCCGGTGACGCACCCGGCTTGGCCGCCGGAGGCGCGGAGGGCCGGCCGGCCGGTGACGCACCCGGCTTGGCCGCCGGAGGTGCCGACGGGGCGGCGGGAGGCGCGGAGGGGGCAGCGGGTGCAGCGGGGCCGGCGGGCTCCTTCACCCCCGTCCAGTCGGGGGCCGGCCAGCCGCGCCACGGCGAGTACGCGGGGTTGACCACGCACCGGGCCGTGAGCTCGGCCTTGGTGGCCTTGTCCACCGGGCAGGCCTTCACGACGAACTGGCGGGCGATGCCCCCGGGGAAGACCACGCCGGTGCGGGCCGAACGCAGTTCACGGGTACCGAGGGTCTCGTCGAGCTCGATGCCGCCAGGGGCGTCGATGTAGTAGTGGTAGGCGGCCGTCTGCTGCCGCAGGGCCTCGCGGTCGTAGGTGGTGGCCACGAACGGCGAGGGTTGCTCCCGGCGGGCGTAGGCCTGCAGGTCGTACTCGCCGTCGCCCACGTCCTCGGGACGCAGGCCGTCCTTGAAGACGGTCTCCGGCGGGCGGTCGTCGCCACGGAAGAGGGCGTTGCAGTTGGAGCGCCAGGCCGGCTCGTCGGGCCTGATCCGGTCGAGGTCGACGCTGGTGTCCGCGGCGGCGTAGAGCCGGTCGGGAACGACGGGGCACCATTCGGGGACGGCCGGGTCGCGTGGAAGACCCGGGGCGACGGCCGCGGCGGCCGTGCAGACGGGGAGTGCGAGCACCCCCAGGGAAAGGGCGGCGGCGCAAAGCCGGCGCAGCGTGCGCAGTGCGATCATATGCCCACGATCACCCCGGTATCGCCCGGTCGCCGGAATGGTCACCCTTGTCGGCGTGTCCCGCCGGAAGACGAAAAAGGCCCCTGCGCATCGTTGTGGGACGCTGCTGGGGCCTCTCGATTCGTCGTGGAGCCAGGGGGTGTGATCCACGACGCCATGGGACGACCGAGCCCGGGTCATGGGGGTCGTTGCTCCACAACTATACGAGACATCGCAGCTGAAACCTCACGATGTGGGAGTGAGGTGGGACACTGACCTTGTAAACGCAGGTCAGCTGTTCATTTGGCGTTCACCGGTCCATGACCCGCATTTCGAACCAGGTGGTCTTGCCGCGTGGCAGCAGATCCACCCCCCAGCGGTCGGCGAGCTTGTCGATCAGGAAGAGACCCCGCCCGCTCACGTCCATCTCGCGCACCGGCATCAGGCAGGGCAGCGCCCGCGAGGGGTCGCGCACCTCCACCCGGATCCAGCCGCGGCGGCGCAGCATCCGCAGGCCGAAGGTACGGGCCCCGGTGTGACGCACGGCATTGCCCACGAGTTCGGAGACGAGTAACTCGACGACGTCGTTGAACTGGGGCAGACCCCAGAGCCGGAGCACCGAACGGCTCAGCCGCCGGGCCGTGGCCGCGGACTCGGGGCGCGAGGAGAGCCGCACCTCGTCCACGGAGGGATTCCCCAACAGATCGAGGGACGTCGCCGCCAGATCGTCGACCGCCGTGGGCGGCCACCCCGCCGCCGGGACCGTTACCCGCTGCGGCTGCTCAGATGCTCCCTGCTGCCCCGCCATGCTCTCATGATGGCCGTACGCGACGGCGGTTCGGGGCGGATCGGGGGAATTGGCGGGGCGGAACGCGTCATTCCGAGTTGCCGTACTGGCATATGTCAAGGGCAATGATGGATCTCACACGACCCTTCCCACCTGCGCGAAGGGGGCGCCGACGATGAACGGTCGACGAATCCGGCGCAGGTCGCCTTAAGGTCCTCTTAAGGTCGGCTTAAGGCGACCCGACGGGCGCCGGCTGTCACTCAACCGGGTTGGGTCTAGCGGAACTTCGCCTTGCCCGGACCCTCCTCGACGAAGCTGCGCATGCCCGTCGTACGGTCCTCGGTCGCGAACAGCCCAGCGAACAGGTTCCGTTCGATGGTGAGGCCGGTCTCCAGATCGGTCTCGAGACCGGCGTCCACGGCCTCCTTGGCGGCGCGCAGCGCCAGCGCCGGCCCCCGGGCCAGCCGCTCGGCCCAGGCGCGGGCCTCGGCGTACACCTGCCCGGCCGGGACCACCTTGTCCACCAGGCCGATGGTGAGCGCCTCGTCGGCCTTGACCATCCGGCCGGTGAAGATGAGGTCCTTCGCCTTGGCGGGACCCACCAGGCGCGACAGCCGCTGCGTGCCGCCCGCGCCGGGGATGAGGCCGAGCAGGATCTCCGGCTGGCCGAGCTTGGCGTCCTCCGCGGCGACCCGGATGTCGGCGCAGAGCGCGAGTTCGCAGCCGCCGCCGAGGGCGTAACCGGTCACGGCTGCCACCACCGGCTTGGGGATCCGGGCGACCGCCGTGAAGGAGTCCTGCAGTGCGCGGGACCGCACGGCCATGGCCTCGTAATCCATGACCTGCATTTCCTTGATGTCCGCGCCCGCCGCGAACACCTTCTCGCCGCCCCAGATCACGACGGCCCGTACGTCCTCGCGCCGGGAGGCCTCCTCCGCCACTTCGCGGAGCCGGTCCTGGGTCGCGACGTCCAGGGCGTTCATCGGGGGGCGGTCCAGGCGGATGGTGCCGACACCCTCGTCGACCTCGAGATTAACTGTCATGGCCGACGAGGGTATCCGTGAACGCCCGTTTACGCTGCGACGTGCCTCACGGGGCGCGTCAGGAGGCGGGGGTCCACTGGCTCCACGGCAGGTTCCAGCCGTTGAGCCCGTTCCACCACTGCACGGTCTTGTCGTGGGAGTTCTTGACCTGCACGACGTCACCGATCATCGAGTTGTTGTAGAACCACGAGGACGGGGTGTCGCCGTTGCCGCCGCGCACGTCCCGCAGGCCCACGCAGCCGTGGCTGACGTTGGCGTTGCCGAAGGTGCCGGGCGAGGCCCAGTAGTTGCCGTGGATGAAGGTGCCCGAGGTGGTCAGGCGCTGGGCGTTGGGCACGTCCTTGATGTCGTACTCACCGCCGAAGCCCACGGTGTCGCCGTTCATGCGGGTCACCTTGTACCGCTCGGTGATGACCATCTTGCCGTTGTAGGTCGTCGTGCCGGGCCCGCCCGAGGTGATCGGGATGGTCTTCAGCAGGCTGCCGTCGCGGTAGACCTTCATCGTGTGCTTGGCGGCGTCGACGATGCTGACCTGGCTGCGGCCGATGGTGTAGTGCACGTCCTTGGACTGGGTGCCGTAGACGCCCTTGGCGCCCTCGACCCCGTTCAGCCGCAGGGAGAGCGTGATCTTGGTGCCCTTGGCCCAGTACTTCTCGGGACGGAAGTCGACGCGCTGGTCGCCGTACCAGTGGCCGACGACGGGGACCGAGGGGTTCGCGGTCACCTCGATCGCGTCCTGGACCGCCTTCTTGTCGGTGATCGCCCGGTTGAACTTGAGCGAGACCGGCATGCCGACGCCGACCGTCTGGCCGTCCTCGGGGGTGAAGAAGCCGATGAAGGTGTCCTTCGGGGTGACCGTGGTGAAGCTCGCGTGCTTGGCCGACTCGCGGCCCGCGCCGTCCTTGGCTATCACGTCCACCGAGTACTCGGTGGAGGTGCCGAGCGTCTCGGTCGGCTCCCAACTGCTGCCGTCGGCGGATATCTTGCCCTCGACCGGGTCGCCCTTGCCGCTCTTGACCACGACCGAGGTCAGCTTGCCCTTGCCCGCGGTGACCTTGAGGTCCCCCGTCGTGGCCACCTCGTCGGCCCCGTCCTCGGGCGCGATGGTCACGACGGCCTGCGACTCGGTCGTGTCCCCCTTGCCGCCCTGCGAGGCCGAGGCACCGGGCCTGGCCTTGTCCCCGCCCTTGCTGTCGCCGCTGGCGCTGCCCCCGCACGCACTGACCAGGAGCAGCATCGCCCCCACCGCGAGGGCCAAGGTGGTCCGCCTTGCGCCCGGCGCGCCCTGTATCGCCTTCAACTCACGTCTCCCCAAAACCGGCCCGTGGCCCCGTGGCCCAAGGGTGAGTCCCCCTCACCTAGCGCTTAGAGAACCACACGGAACCGGTGTTGTGGATCCCGGTATTGTCACCGTTCCGTCCCAGTCGCGGGGCCCGGCCTCAGCCGCCGGCCGCCCACTGCTCCCAGGCCATGTTCCAGCCGCCCAGGCCGTTGTCGGGAGCGACGGTGCGGTCGTGGGAGTTGACGACGGTGACGAGGTCGCCGACGAGCGAGTGCGCGAAGAACCAGCCCGCCGGGGTGGCCGTCCCGCCGCCCTTCACGTCGAGCAGGCCGACGCAGCCGTGGCTGGTGTTGGCCGCGCCGAAGGTGCCGGGGGTGGCCCAGTAACTGCCGTGCACGAAGGTGCCGGAGCGGGTGAGCCGCATCGCGTGCGGGACGTCGGGGATGTCGTACTCGCCGCCGAAGCCCACCGTGTCCCCGTTCATCCGGGTCAGCCGGAGCTTCTCGGAGATGACCATCGCGCCGTTGTACGTCGGGTTGGACGGGGCGCCCGCCGAGATCGGCAGGACGCGCGTGACCTGCCCGCCGCGGCGCACCGTCAGGGTGTGCGCGGCGGCGTCGACGGTGCTGGTCTGGTCCCGGCCGATGTCGAAGGTGACGTCCTTGGACTGCACCCCGTAGACCCCGGGGCCGGTCTCGACGTCGAGCAGCCGCAGCGAGAGCGTCACCTTCGTGCCGGGGACCCAGCGCTCGCGGGGGCGGAAGTCGAGGCGCCGGTCGCCGAACCAGTGCGGGGCGATCTCGACGGCGGGCGAGGAGGCGACGCGGACGGCGCGCTCGACGGCGGCGCGGTCGGTGACCGGCCGGTTGAAGTCCAGGGAGACGATCATGCCCGTGCCGACCGTCTGCCCGTCCTCGGGGGTGAAGTAGCCGATGAGGGTGTTCTTGGGGACGAGGGTGGTGAACACCGCGTGCTTGGCGGCGCGCCGGCCCCCCGTGTCCTCGGCGACGGCGTCCACCGTGTACTTCTCCGACAGCGACAGCCTGGACCGGGCGTGCCAGCGGGAACGGTCGGCGGTGAACACGCCCTCGACCACCTCCCCCTCCCCGTCCTCGACGTGCACGGAGGTGAGCAGGCCGTCCTCGGCCTCGACCGTCAGCGGGTCGTCCGCCTCCACGTCACGGGCACCGTCCCCCGGAGTGATCCTGATCCTCGCCTCGGACACCTTCGGGGTGTCGTCGGCCACCGCACCGCTGTCCGCCGGCCCGAACCCGAGCCCGCACGCCGTCAGCATCCCCGCCAGCCACATGGCGGTGGCAAGCCCCGCCCCCGCGCGCAGAGCGCGCCGCACCGCAGTCGTCACGCTCGGTCAACGACCGGACGGCCCCGGGGAAACGTCTGCGACGCGTCCGATCGATCACGCGTGTGACGCCGCAGGGTGAACGGGAAGGTAAAGCGGGAGGGCGCGACGCGCGCGCGGAGGGACACCGCGCCGCGCACGGGCACGGCCGGCGCCGGCCGGGTCCGGCGTCCCCCGAGCCGCAGGAGGCGAGCACGTGTCGGAGACGCGCGAGGACGAATCGGTCGACCGGGCCGGAAAGCTGCGCCCGAACGGCCACCGGACCGCCCCCGTGGCCGTGCCGCTGCCGCGCCCGGAGACCGCGCCGGCCGTGCCGGGGCCCGCCGGGGCCGGGGACACCCTGGTGTGGCCGGGCAGCCCGCAGCCCCTGGGGGCACGCTTCCACACCGGCCCCGACGGACGCCCGGGCACCAACTTCGCCCTGTGGGCGGGCGGCGCCGAGTCGGTGGAGCTGTGCCTGTTCGACGACGAGGGGGCCGAGACCCGGGTCCCGCTGACCGAGCTGACCCATGAGATCTGGCACGGCTTCGTGCCCGGGGTCCTGCCCGGCCACCGGTACGGCTATCGGGTCGGCGGCCGCTGGGACCCGTGGACCGGTGCCCGCTGGAACCCGGCCAAGCTGCTGCTGGACCCGTACGCGCGGGCGGTCGACGGCGACTTCACGCTGCCCCCCGAGGTGTACGGCCACGTCCGCGACTGGCCGGAGCAGGAGGTCGCCGACACCGTGCGGGACAACCGCGACTCGGCCCCGTACGTGCCCAAGGGCGTCGTGGTGGACGACGACGACCCCTGGACGGACGACCGCAGGCCCAAGACGCCCTGGGCCGACTCGGTCATCTACGAGCTGCACGTGCGCGGCTTCACCATGCGCCACCCCGGCATCCCGCCCGAACTGCGCGGCACCTACGCCGGGCTGGCGCACCCGGCGGCGATCGAGTACCTCACCGGCCTCGGCGTGACGGCCGTCGAACTGCTGCCGGTGCACCAGTTCGCGCACGAGGACCACCTGCTGCGCCGGGGCCTGCGCAACTACTGGGGCTACAACTCGATCGGCTACTTCGCCCCCCACGCCGGCTACGCCGCCACCGGCACCCGCGGACAGCAGGTGGGCGAGTTCAAGCGGATGGTGCGCGCCCTGCACGACGCGGGGCTGGAGGTGATCCTCGACGTCGTGTACAACCACACCGCCGAGGGCAGCGAGTTCGGGCCCACCCTCTCCCTGCGCGGCATCGACAACCGCGGCTACTACCGGCTGCCGGGCGACGCGCGCCGCTACGCCGACTACACCGGCTGCGGCAACACCCTCCACGTCGTCCAGCCCCAGGTGCTCCGGCTGATCACCGACTCCCTGCGCTACTGGGTGACCGAGATGGGCGTCGACGGCTTCCGCTTCGACCTCGCCGCGGCACTCGCCCGGTCGATGCACGACGTCGACATGCTCTCCCCCTTCCTCGCCGTCATCGCCCAGGACCCGGTACTGCGCCGGGTCAAGCTCATCGCCGAGCCCTGGGACGTCGGTTCCGGCGGTTACCAGGTCGGCGCCTTCCCGCCGCTGTGGACGGAGTGGAACGACCGCTACCGCGACACCGTCCGGGACTTCTGGCGCGGCACCCAGCACGACGTGCGCGACCTGGGCTACCGGCTGTCCGGCTCCAGCGACCTGTACGCCTGGGGCGGGCGCCGTCCGTACGCCTCGGTCAACTTCATCACCGCGCACGACGGCTTCACCCTGCGCGACCTGGTGAGCTACGAGCGCAAGCACAACGAGGCCAACGGCGAGGACAACCGCGACGGCACCAACGACAACCGCGCCTGGAACTGCGGGCACGAGGGCGAGACCGACGACCCGGCCGTGGGCGGGCTGCGCCGCCGTCAGCTGCGCAACATGCTCTCGACGCTGCTGCTGTCGACCGGCGTGCCGATGCTGGTGGCCGGTGACGAGACGGGCCGCACCCAGGGCGGCAACAACAACGCGTACTGCCAGGACAACGAGATCAGCTGGCTGGACTGGTCGCTGCCGCAGGATCCGGACTGGGCCTCGCTGCGCGAGCTGACGGCCCGGCTGATCGCGTTGCGCCGCGCCCACCCCGTGCTGCGCAGGAGGGCCTTCTTCTCCGGCCGGCCGCAGTCCGCCGAGGGCCTGCGGGACCTGGCCTGGTTCACCGCGCAGGGCCGGGAGATGACCGACGGCGACTGGTACAGCCCCACGTCCACGCTCGGGATGTACCTGTCGGGCGCCGACATCCCGCACCGCGACGCGCGCGGCCGCCCGGTCACCGACGACAGCTTCCTGGCGGTCTTCCACGCCTCGCACCGCCCGGTCCGCTTCACGCTGCCGGGCGGGCCGTGGGCCCGGGAGTACGAGCTGCTGCTCGACACCTCCCGTGAGGACCAGACGGAAGCACCGGGCAGCCGGCACCGCGGCGGGAAGGCGCTGACCGTGCCGGGGAGGACGGTGCTGCTGCTGCGCGCCGTCTGAGGGACGAGACGCGGCGGCAAAGGTGTGGACTCGGCCGATTGGTCCAGTCCACACTGGTCGTCCGTGACCTCCGCACCCCCGCCCTCGCCGCCGTGCGCCTCCGGCCACGCCCTGCCGGCCACCCCCCGGGACCGCCTGTGGTCACGGGGGTTCAGCCTGTACTTCACCGCCCGCAGCGTCGCCATGCTCGGCGACTCGATGCTGCCCGTCGCCCTGTCGGCCGGGCTGCTCCAGCACGGTTACGGCGCCGGCGACATCGGCTACGCCATGGCCTCCTTCACCGCCTGCTTCGCCGGGCTGGTCGTCCTCGGCGGCGTGTTCGCCGACCGGTTCAGCGCCCGCGGCCTGATGATCGGCGCCGACCTGGTGCGGGTCGGCACGCAGTCCCTGGCCGCCTGGCTCTTCTTCTCGGGGCACGTCGTGCTCTGGCAGATCTGCCTGATCGGCGCCGTCAACGGCGTGGCGGGCGCCATGTTCCAGCCGGGGGTGGCCAGCACGGTGCCCCAGGTGGCACGGGACGTCCAGGAGGCCAACGGGGTGGTCCGCACCGCCGAGTCGCTGATGGCGCTGGCCGGCCCGGCGCTCGCCGGCGTGCTGGTGGCCTTCACCTCGGCGGGCGGGGTGTTCGCCGCGCACGCCGCCACGTACGCGCTGAGCGCCGTCTGCCTGCTGCTGCTCCGGCTGCCGGCCCGGACCGCGCGGGAGCCGCGGGACGCCTCCCGGCGCAGCAGCTTCCGGGCCGACCTGGTCGAGGGGTGGCGGGAGTTCCGGGCCCGCACCTGGATGTGGTCGGTGATCGTCATCTGGATGGGCTTCATGATCCTCGTCATGGGCCCGGTCACCCCGCTGGCGGCCGGCGAGATCCTGCCGGCGCACGGCCCGAAGGCGTACGGCCTGGTCTCCTCCGCCCTGGGGGCGGGCACCGCGCTCGGCGGGCTGCTGGCGATACGGCTGCGGCCGGCCCGGCCGCTGCGGGGCGGGGCCGTGGCGCTGTTCGGCTTCGCGCTCTACCCGGCCGCGGTCGGCGCCGGGCTGCCGGTGCCGGCCGTCGCGGCGGCGGTGCTGGTCGCCGGGACGGCCTGGGCGTTCTGGAGTGTGATGTGGGCCACCAGCGTCCAGACCCAGGTGCCCGGCGAGATCCTCAACCGCATCCACGCGTACGAGGTCGCCGGCTCGGTCGCCATGCTGCCCGTCGGGCAGGCCCTCGCGGGGCCGGCGGCGGGTGTCTTCGGGGCGCGCCCGGTGCTGGTGGCCGGTGGTGCGGTGACCCTGCTGGTGTGCGTGGCGCTGCTGGCGGTGCCCGCCGTGCGCGA
This sequence comes from Streptomyces sp. NPDC001902, assembly GCF_042891295.1. Lineage (NCBI taxonomy): Bacteria > Bacillati > Actinomycetota > Actinomycetes > Kitasatosporales > Streptomycetaceae > Streptomyces > Streptomyces sp. NPDC001902. The sequence goes on from NZ_JBIATA010000026.1 coordinate 9,281, forward strand.
CCTCGGCCGAAAATCCGGATGAGGGTTGTCGGTGGTCGCACGTAGTCTCTGAAACGATGCCTGAGCCAACCAACCAACCCGAGCCCGAACGTTCCCGATCCGCCGTGCGCTCACTGCTGCGCCTGTGGCCGTACGTGAAGCCGATCAGCCACCGGCTGTTCGGTTCCGCGGGCGTGGCCGTGGTCGCGTCGTGCCTGGCGCTGCTGATCCCGCTGGTCCTGAAGTGGATCGTGGACGGCCCGGTCGCCGACCACGAGCCGTCAGGGGTGTGGCTCGGCGGCGGGCTGGTGCTGCTGCTCGGTCTCCTGGAGGCCGGGCTCTTCGGCGTACGGCGCTGGCTGGTGGCGCGCCCCATGGCCGCGCTGGAGGCCGGGATGCGGGCCGAGCTGTACCGGAGGCTGCAGCGCCTGCCGGTGTCCTTCCACGACCGGTGGGGTTCGGGCCAGCTGCTCTCACGGGCCACGAACGACCTGCAGATCCTGCGGATGTTCCTGACCTTCCCGATGGTCTTCCTGGCGGTCAACACGGCCACCATCGCGGCGGGCTTCGGCATCCTGTTCGTGCAGCGCTGGTCGCTGGGGCTGATCCTGCTGGGCCCGGTCGTGCCGCTGGTGATCCTCTGCTCGTACTTCGAGGCGCGCTACCAGGTCGCCTCCCGCACCGCGCAGGACCAGGTCGGCGACCTGACCACGCTGGTCGAGGAGTCGGTGCTCGGCATCCGCATCATCAAGGCCTTCGGCCGGCACCGCAGCCAGGCCGACGCCTTCCGCCGGCAGTCGCGCGAACTGCGCGGCACCGAGCTGCGCAAGGCCGGGCTGCTGGCGGACCTGTGGATGGTGATCACCGCGCTGCCGGACGTGGCGCTGGGCGCGGCGCTGGTCCTGGGCGCGGTGCAGGTCGCCGACGGCGACCTGTCGGCGGGCACGCTGGTCGCCTTCCTGTCCACGGCGCTCGCGCTGCGCTGGCCGGTGGAGTCGCTGGGCTGGCTGCTCTCCTTCAGCAACGAGGCGGCCACCGCCGCCGACCGCGTCTTCGAGGTCCTGGACACCGAGGTCCCGCCGGAGACCGGCTCGGGGACGGGGACCGGCCCGGTCGACGGCGAGGACGGGCGGCCCGCCGACGGCATCCGCTTCAGCGCCGTGCGCTTCCGCTACCCCGACGCCCCCGAGGGCAGCCCCGACCTGCTCACCGGGATCGACCTGCACATCCGCAGCGGCGAGACCGTGGCGCTGGTCGGCGCGACGGGCAGCGGCAAGACGAGCCTGACCTCGCTCATCCCGCGGCTGTACGAGCCGACCGGCGGCCGCATCACGCTGGACGGCACCGACGCCGCGCAGCTCACCCGGTCCGCGCTGCGCTCCCTGGTCGCGACGGCCTTCGAGGAACCGACCCTGTTCTCCGCCAGCGTGCGGGAGAACGTGCTCATGGGCGCTCCCGACGCAGGCGAGACGGACCTGCTGCGGGCGCTGGAGATCGCCCAGTGCGACTTCGTCCACAAGCTGCCGCAGGGTGTGGACACCCAGGTGGGAGAGCAGGGCCTGAGCCTGTCCGGCGGTCAGCGGCAGCGGCTCGCACTGGCCCGCGCGGTCGTCGGCCGCCCCCGCTTCCTGGTGCTGGACGACCCCCTGTCCGCGCTCGACGTGCACACCGAGGCCCTCGTGGAGGCGGCCCTGCGCCAGGTGCTGGCCACCACGACGGCGCTGGTGGTCGCCCACCGCCCCTCCACGGTGATGCTCGCCGACCGGGTGGCGCTGCTGTCGGAGGGCCGGGTCACCGCGGTCGGCACCCACCAGGAGCTCCTGTCCTCCTCCGCGGTCTACCGCCGCCTGATGTCAGGCGAGGACGGGAGCGCGCCCGCCGCGCCGGACCGTCCGCAATTCGAAGGGAGCAGCACCCGATGACCTCCGTCGCGGAGTCGCAGCCTGCCGAGCAGTCGGCCGACGGGGAACCGGCGGGGCACCGGGAGACCGAGGAGGCCCGGGAGGCCCGGCAAGCCCGGGAGGACGACCTCTTCGACCGGGACCGGCTCCCGGCGCCCGAGGGGGCGTCACGCGCCCTGCTGCGGGAACTGGTCGGGCCGCACCGGCGGCGCGTGTGGCTGGCGGCCGTGGTGCTGCTGCTGCAGCAGGCGGCCGTGCAGGCGGGCCCGCTCATCGTCGCGGTGGCCATCGACCGCGCCATCCCGGCGCTGCGCCGCGACGACCACGGCCCGCTGATCGCGGTCGCGGTCGGCTACATCGGCTGCGCCGTCGCCGGCGGTCTCCTGCAGCGGACGTTCGTCCGGCAGGCCGGCCGGGTCTGCCAGGACGTGCTGGTCGACCTGCGCGGCCGGATCTTCCGGCACGCCCAGGCGCTCGGCCTGGACTTCCACGAGCGCTACACCTCGGGCCGGATCATCGCCCGCGCCACCTCCGACGTGGAGTCGATCCGGGAGCTGCTGACCGAGGGCCTCCAGGAGCTGCTGAACGTCGGGCTGTCGGTGCTCTACATCTCGGCGGTCCTGCTGTGGCTGGACTGGGGGCTCGGCCTGTTCGCGCTCGCCACCGCGGTGCCGCTGGTGGTGACCGTCCGGATCTTCCGGCGCCGGTCGGCCACGGTCTACACACGTCGCTCCGCGGCGATCGCCTCCGTCATCGTGCGCTTCACCGAGACGATGAACGGCATCCGGCCCGTACAGGCCTTCCGCCGCGAGGAGGCGAACGACGAGGCGTTCGACGAGCTCAACGCCGCCCACCGGCAGGCCAACGGTGACGCGATCCTGGAGATGGGCCGCTTCACCGTGAGTTCCTGGCTGATCGCCAACACCTCGGTGGCGCTGGTGGTGCTGTGGGGCGCGTACCGCGTCGCCTCCGGCTCGCTCGCGCTGGGCGTGCTCGCCGCCTTCGTGCTCTACCTGCGGCGGCTGTACGCGCCGATCGACCCGCTCGGCATGTTCCTCAACTCCTACCAGTCGGCGGCCGCCTCGCTGGAGAAGATCGCCGGGCTGCTGGCCCAGCGGCCGACGGTGCCCGAGCCGCAGGCACCGCGGGCGCTGCCGGCCACGCAGGCGGACATCCCGGGCCGCGAGGTCGCCTTCGAGGGGGTCCGCTTCGCCTACCGCACGGGCGGCGAGGTGCTGCCCCGCTTCGACCTGCGGCTGCCCGCCGGGCAGACGGTCGCGGTGGTCGGCGCCACCGGCGCGGGCAAGTCGACGCTGGCCAAGCTGCTGGCCCGGTTCTACGACCCGACCGACGGCCGGGTCACCCTGGACGGGGTGGACCTGCGCGAGCTGGCCCTGCCGGAGCTGCGCCGCGGGGTGGTGATGGTGACCCAGGAGGCGTTCCTCTTCTCCGGCACGGTCGCCGAGAACATCTCCATCGGCCGCCCGGAGGCCACCCGTGAGGAGATCGAGGACGCGGCCAGGGCGATCGGCGCCCATGACTTCATCGCGGCGCTGCCCGAGGGCTACGACACCGACGTCCGCAAGCGCGGCGGCCGCATCTCGGCGGGCCAGCGCCAGTTGGTGGCCTTCGCCCGCGCCCTGCTCGCCGACCCGGCCGTGCTCATCCTGGACGAGGCGACCTCCTCGCTGGACGTACCGGGCGAGCGCGCGGTGCAGCAGGCGATGCGCGAGGTGCTGCGCGGCCGCACCGCCGTGATCATCGCCCACCGGCTGTCGACGGTGGAGATCGCGGACCGGGTGCTGGTGATGGACCAGGGCCGCGTCGTGGAGGACGGCACCCCGGCCGAACTCGTCTCCGGCGCGGGCCGCTTCGCCGATCTGCACCAGGCCTGGCGCGACAGCCTCGTCTGAGCCACCGGCTCCTTCCGGGGCACGCGGGGCCGGCCGGCCCCGCACGCCCCGGCCTCTTTCCGGCACGCTTCGCCCCGCCCTGTCCGGAATGCGAACCCGACGTCCCCCTCAAAGGACGAATTCGGCCAACTTCTCGCCACGTACATGACACCAAGCCATGAACAGTGGCACTCTTCCCCCCGTCGGCCGTCAGTACGCCCACACACCGCACCGCTTCGTGCTGACGCACCGGCCGAACTCCGCACGTCCCACCCGCACGGCTAGTTCCGCCCGGGCAGCACACCCCGTCTGCCCGGCTGTCCCCGGCCGCCAACCGCGGCCGACGCAGTAGGAGTCCGAGTGAGACGATCCCCCCGCAAGGCAGTCGCGGCCGCCAGTGTGGTCGCCACCGCCGCGTTCATCGCCGTCGGCATACCGGCCACCTCCGCCACGGCTAACGCCGCCCCCCACACGAGCCAGCTCCGCACCGGAGCCCTCGAGGCGAAGCTCACCCCCGCCCAGCGCACCGCGCTCATCAAGAGCGCGAGCGACCGCACGGCCGTCACGGCGCAGTCGCTGGGTCTGGGCAGCAAGGAGAAGCTGGTCGTCAAGGACGTCGTCAAGGACGCCGACGGCACGCTGCACACCCGCTACGAGCGCACCTACGCCGGGCTCCCGGTGCTCGGCGGCGACCTCGTGGTGCACACGCCCGCCAAGGGCACGGGAACGGTCGGCACGACGTTCAACACGAACCAGAGGATCACGGTCGCCTCGACGACGCCGAAGGTCGCCGAGTCCGCCGCGACGACCGCCGCGCTGAAGACCGCCAAGACGCTGAAGGCCCAGGCGCCCGCGGCCGACGACGCCCGCAAGGTGATCTGGGCCGGCCAGGGCACGCCGAAGCTCGCCTGGGAGACCGTGGTGAGCGGCCTGCAGGACGACGGCACGCCGAGCCGGCTGCACGTCGTCACCGACGCCGTGACCGGCAAGGAGCTCTACCGGTACCAGGACATCAAGACCGGCACCGGCAACACCCAGTACAGCGGCCAGGTGTCGCTGACCACGACGCTGTCCGGCTCGACGTACCAGCTGTACGACACGACCCGCGGCGGCCACAAGACGTACAACCTCAACCGCGGCACCTCCGGCACCGGGACGCTGTTCACCGACGCCGACGACGTCTGGGGCGACGGCACCGGCTCCAACACCCAGACCGCGGGTGCCGACGCCGCCTACGGCGCCCAGACGACCTGGGACTTCTACAAGAACACCTTCGGCCGCAGCGGCATCCGCAACGACGGTGTCGCCGCGTACTCGCGGGTCCACTACAGCAGCGGCTACGTCAACGCCTTCTGGGACGACAGCTGCTTCTGCATGACCTACGGCGACGGCTCGGGCAACACCCACGCGCTGACCTCGCTGGACGTCGCGGGCCACGAGATGAGCCACGGCGTCACCTCCGCCACCGCGAACCTCACCTACTCGGGCGAGTCCGGCGGCCTGAACGAGGCGACCTCCGACATCTTCGGCACGGGCGTCGAGTTCTACGCCAACAACAGCAACGACATCGGTGACTACCTCATCGGTGAAGAGATCAACATCAACGGCGACGGCACCCCGCTGCGGTACCAGGACAAGCCGTCCCGCGACGGCACGTCGCCGGACAACTGGTACTCCGGCATCGGCAACCTGGACGTCCACTACTCCTCGGGCCCGGCGAACCACATGTTCTACCTGCTCTCCGAGGGCAGCGGCGCCAAGGTCATCAACGGGGTCAGCTACAACAGCCCGACCGCCGACGGCATCGCCGTCGCCGGCATCGGCCGCGCCGCCGCGCTGCAGATCTGGTACAAGGCGCTGAGCACGTACATGACGAGCAGCACCAACTACGCGGCCGCCCGCACCGCCGCCCTGAACGCCGCGACGGCCCTGTACGGCGCCGGCTCCGCCCAGTACGCGGGCGTGCAGAACGCCTTCGCGGGCATCGGTGTCGGCAGCCACGCGCCCGTCTCGGGCGTCACGGTCACCAACCCGGGCAACCAGAGCAGCACCGTCGGCACCGCCGCCAGCCTGCAGATCCAGGCCAGCAGCACCAACAGCGGCGCGCTGAGCTACGCCGCGAGCGGCCTGCCCACCGGTCTGTCGATCAACGCCTCCACGGGCCTGATCTCCGGCACCCCGTCCGCCGCGGGCACGTACAACACCACGGTCACGGTCACCGACTCCGCGTCCAAGACCGGCACCGCCTCCTTCACCTGGACCGTCACCACCCCCGGTAGCTGCGCCTCCAGCCAGCTGCTCGGCAACCCGGGCTTCGAGTCCGGCAGCGCCTCCTGGACGGCCACCAGCGGTGTGATCACCAACTCCAGCAGCCAGGCCGCCCACGGCGGTTCGTACAAGGCGTGGCTGGACGGCTACGGCTCGACGCACACCGACACGCTCACCCAGTCGGTGACGATCCCGGCCGGCTGCAAGGCGACCTTCACCTTCTGGCTGCACATCGACTCCGCCGAGACGACCACCAGCACCCAGTACGACAAGCTGACCGTCACGGCCGGGTCGACCACCCTGGCCACCTACTCCAACCTCAACAAGGCCTCGGGCTACACCCAGAAGTCCTTCAGTCTGAACTCCTTCGCCGGCTCCACCGTCACCCTGAAGTTCACCGGCACCGAGGACTCCTCGCTGCAGACGAGCTTCGTGGTCGACGACACCGCGGTGAACACCAGCAGCTGATCCCCGTCGGCTGACCGCACACGCCGGGCCCCGGCCGTCGTCAACGACGGCCGGGGCCCGGTCCCGTTCCCGCTTCCGGGGACGTCCGGCTCAGCGCAGCACGCCGGCCGTCATCCCCGTCGCCTCGGGCGGCACCGCGATCAGCCCGAGCTCGGCGACCGAGGCGAGCAGCCGGTGCATCGGCAGCACGCGGACGGTGTAGCCGAAGGGGCCGGTGCGGTCGAGGGTGAGCGGACCCTCGTAGAGCCAGCGGCCCTCCAGGTCCGGCCGTCCGCCCGGTTTGAGGGAGACCACGGTCGGATCGGCGATCCGGTCGGAGTCGTCGACGCGCCCGGACACCACCTGGACGTCCACGTCCCCGGGCTCCAGGCCGCCGAGGGCCACCTGGACGCGCAGGGTGAGCGTAGTCCCGAGCTCCGGGGAGCCGCCGACCGAGGCACCGGTCTCCACGTGGTCGACCGCGACCAGCGGCCACTGCTCCCGCACCCGCCGCTTCCACGCGGCGAGTTCGACGGACTCCCCGCCGCCCGCCAGGCGGTGGGCGCGGGCGGCGGGCGCGTACAGCCGGGTCACGTACTCGCGGACCATGCGCCCGGCGAGCACCTTCGGCCCCAGGGTGCTCAGGGTGTGCCGGACCATCTCGATCCAGCGGACCGGCAGACCGTGCGTGCCGCGGTCGTAGAACCGGGGCGCGACCTGGTTCTCGACCAGGTCGTAGAGGGCGGCCGCCTCGATGTCGTCGCGGCGGTCGGGGTCGCCGGCCGCGCCGAAGCCGTCCGCGGTGGGGATCGCCCACCCGTTGTTGCCGTCGAACCACTCGTCCCACCAGCCGTCCAGGACGGACAGGTTGAGGCAGCCGTTCAGGGCGGCCTTCATGCCGGAGGTGCCGCAGGCCTCCAGCGGCCGCAGCGGGTTGTTGAGCCAGACGTCGCACCCGGGGTAGAGGTGCTGGGCCATGGCCATGTCGTAGTCCGGCAGGAAGACGATGCGGTGCCGCACCCTGGGGTCGTCGGCGAAGCGCACCAGCTCCTGCACCAGCCGCTTGCCGCTGTCGTCGGCCGGGTGCGCCTTGCCCGCGACGACGATCTGGATCGGCCGGGTCGGGTGCAGCAGCAGCTCCATCAGCCGGTCCTGGTCGCGCAGCATCAAGGTGAGCCGCTTGTACGACGGGACCCGGCGCGCGAAGCCGATGGTCAGCACGTCCGGGTCGAGGACGTCGTCGACCCAGCCCAGCTCGGCCGAGCCGGCGCCGCGCTGCCGCCAGGAGGCGCGCACCCTGCGGCGCACCTCCAGCACCAGTTGTTCGCGCAGCTCCCGGCGGAGCTCCCAGATCGCGGCGTCGGGGATGCGGAAGACGCTCTCCCAGGTGTCGGCGAGCCCGGTGGTCATCGCGTCCTCGGCGTTCTGGACGCCGGCCTGCCGGGCGCCGAGCCGGAACACCTCGGGCGCGACCCAGGTGGGGGCGTGCACGCCGTTGGTGATGGAGGTGATCGGCACCTCCTCCGGGTCGAAGCCCGGCCACAGCCCGGCGAACATCTCGCGGCTGACGCCGCCGTGCAGGGTGGACACGCCGTTGGCGCGCTGCGCCAGCCGCAGCCCCATCACGGCCATGTTGAAGACGTTGGGGTCGCCGCCGGGGTAGGTCTCCATCCCCAGCTCCAGCACCCGCTGGACGTCGACGCCGCGCAGCTCGCCGTCGTCGCCCAGGTGCCGGGCGAGCAGTTCGCGGTCGAAGCGGTCGATGCCGGCCGGTACGGGGGTGTGGGTGGTGAAGACCGTGCCGGCCCGCACGGCCTCCAGGGCGGAGTCGAAATCCAGCCCTTCTCCGTCGGCCGCGAGCTCGCGGATGCGTTCCAGGCCGAGGAAGCCCGCGTGCCCCTCGTTGGTGTGGAAGACCTCGGGCGCCAGGTGCCCGGTCAGCGCGCAGTAGGTGCGCACGGCACGGACGCCGCCGATGCCGAGCAGCATCTCCTGGAGCAGCCGGTGCTCGCTGCCGCCGCCGTAGAGGCGGTCGGTGACGTCCCGTTCGTTGGGGTGGTTCTCCTCGACGTCGGAGTCGAGCAGCAGCAGCGGGACCCGGCCGACCCGGGCCAGCCACACGTGGGCGCGCAGGCTGCGCCCGCCGGGGAGGTCCAGGGCGATCAGGACGGGGCCGCCGTCCTCGTCCCGCAGCAGCGACAGCGGCAGCTCGTTGGGGTCGAGCACGGGGTAGTGCTCCTGCTGCCAGCCGTCCCGGGACAGGGACTGGCGGAAGTAGCCGTGCCGGTAGAGCAGACCGACGCCGATCAACGGCACGCCCAGGTCGCTGGCGGCCTTGAGGTGGTCGCCGGCCAGGATGCCGAGGCCGCCGGAGTACTGCGGCAGCGCCGCGGTGATGCCGAACTCGGGCGAGAAGTAGGCGATGGCGGCGGGGAGTTCCCCGGCCTCGGCGGCGCCCTGGTACCAGCGCGGGTTGCCGAGGTAGTCGTGGAGGTCCTCGCCGGCGGTGCCGAGCCGGCGGAGGAACCTGCGGTCCTTGGCGAGGGCGTTCAGCCGGTCCTTCGAGACCGCGCCGAGCAACCGCACCGGGTCGCCGGCCGCCGCTCTCCAGCCCTCGGGGTCGACGGACTGGAACAGCTCACGGGTCTCGTTGTGCCAGGACCAGCGCAGATTCTGCGCGAGCTCCCCCAGGGGACGTAGTGGTTCGGGCAGGACGGTTCGCACGGTGAATCGACGAATAGCCTTCACATCTCCGACGGTAGCGGCATCTTTCGGTGCGGTGGTGACAACCGGGGCCCCAACACCCCTCGGCCCGGCGCCGCCGCGCGGCACCCGTCGCCTGGCGCACCAGGACGCGCCGGGCGTCCCGGCGCACCCGCGCGCGGCCCGGTGGACGCCTCGTCAGCGTGTCGGGCGGCGGCTACGACAGCCGCAGCACGACCCCCGGGCCGGGGCGCACCGCGGGAGCTACGACCGGCGGCCAGGACCGGGGCACGGGCGGGACCCGGCGCCCCCGCCGGCCGCGCGCGCCGGTCCGCCGGACGGTGGCCGGTTGTCTGCGTCCGGGCGCCGCCGGGGCCGCCCGGCGCGCAACTTACGCGCCAGTACCCCTTCCCGGGGAGTATTCGACCGTCATCCAATGGGCAGGCTCACCCTTGCGCGACGCGGCGCCGAACCCTCCCACACCACAACTCGTATCCGCCCACCCGAGTGAACGCGGACAGGAGCGGTCATGCCCACAGGCAGGCATCCCAAGGAGCAGATAAAAAGAGCGGAAGGTACCCGTCCGGCCACCCGCACAAACTGGTGAGGCGCAATGATCGGTCGCATCCCCGTCCTGGACGTCCGCCCGCTGGTCGACTGCGGCCGCCGCCCCGCCAAGGCCGTGGTCGGCGAGACCTTCCAGGTCACCGCCACGGTGTTCCGGGAGGGACATGACGCGGTGGCGGCGAACGTGGTCCTGCGCAGCCCCGCGGGACGCTCCGGGCCACGGATCCCCATGCGCGAACTCGCCCCCGGCACCGACCGGTGGGGCGCCGAGGTGACGCCCACCGCGGAGGGCCGCTGGACGTACACGGTGGAGGCCTGGAGCGATCCGGTGGCCACCTGGCGGCACCACGCGGGCATCAAGGTCCCCGCCGGCATCGACACCGAACTGGTCCTCGCAGAGGGGGCCGAGCTGCACGAGCGCGCGGCGGCCGGGGTACCGAAGAAGGACGGCCGGGCCGTGGTGCTGGCCGCGGTCGACGCCCTGCGCGACACCTCCCGTACGGCCGCCGAGCGGCACGCCGCCGCCCTCGCCCCGGACGTGGTGGCGGTGCTCGGCCGGCACCCGCTGCGCGACCTGGTGAGCGCCTCGCGGCCGGCGGCCCTCCAGGTGGAGCGGCAGCGGGCGCTGTTCGGGTCCTGGTACGAGATGTTCCCCCGGTCCGAAGGCGCCGTGGTGGACCCCACGGGCCGCCGGCCACCGAGGTCCGGGACCTTCCGCACGGCGGCCGAGCGACTGCCGGCGATCGCCGCGATGGGCTTCGACGTGGTCTACCTGCCGCCCGTCCACCCGATCGGCGCAGCGTTCCGCAAAGGGCCCGACAACACGCTCGACCCCGGCCCGCACGACGTGGGCTCGCCCTGGGCGATCGGCTCCGCGGAGGGCGGCCACGACGCCGTGCACCCGGACCTCGGGACGATCGAGGACTTCGACTTCTTCGTGGAGCGGGCCCGTGAGCTGCGCCTGGAGATCGCGCTGGACTTCGCGCTGCAGTGCTCGCCGGACCACCCGTGGGTCGGCAAGCACCCCGAGTGGTTCACCACCCGGGCGGACGGCTCGATCGCGTACGCCGAGAACCCGCCGAAGAAGTACCAGGACATCTACCCGATCGCCTTCGACGCCGACTTCAGCGGCATCGTGCAGGAGACCGAGCGGGTGCTGCGGCACTGGATGGACCACGGGGTGCGGATCTTCCGGGTCGACAACCCGCACACCAAACCGGTGGTCTTCTGGGAGAAGGTCATCGCCGACATCAACCGCACCGACCCCGACGTCATCTTCCTGGCGGAGGCGTTCACCCGTCCGGCCATGATGCACACACTGGCCCAGATCGGCTTCCAGCAGTCGTACACCTACTTCACCTGGCGCAACGGCAAGCAGGAACTGACGGAGTACCTGACGGAGCTGTCCGGTGAGGCCGCGGCCTACATGCGGCCCAACTTCTTCGTCAACACCCCGGACATCCTCCACGCCTACCTGCAGCGCGGCGGCCGCCCGGCGTTCGAGGCGCGCGCGGTACTTGCCGCGACCCTTTCCCCCACATGGGGGGTGTACGCCGGATATGAGCTCTGCGAGAACGCGCCGGTGCGCGAGGGAAGCGAAGAGTACCTACACTCGGAGAAGTACGAGCTCAAGCCCCGTGACTGGGCGGCAGCCGAGGCCGAAGGCCGTTCGCTGGCTCCGCTGCTCACCACGCTGAACCGGCTGCGACGCCGCCACCCCGCGCTCCAGCAGCTGCGCGACCTGCGCTTCCACCCCGTGAACAACGACGCGGTGCTGGCGTACTCCAAGCGCTCGGGCGACGGCAGCGACGTCGTACTGGTGGTCGTCAACCTGGACCCGCACCACACCCAGGAGGCGACCGTCTCGTTGAACATGCCGGAACTCGGCCTCGCGTGGCACGAGTCCACCCCGGTGCGCGACGAGCTCACCGGCGAGACCTACCACTGGGGCAGGGACAACTATGTGCGCCTCGAGCCGGGCCGCGCGCCCGCGCACATCCTCACCCTGCGACCTACTCCATCGACAGGAGGGTCACCCACTTGATCGTCAACGAACCCGTACCTGACACGTTCGAAGACACCCCGGCCAAGGACCGGGACCCCGACTGGTTCAAGCGGGCCGTCTTCTACGAAGTGCTCGTACGGTCCTTCCAGGACAGCAACGGCGACGGCATCGGCGACCTCAAAGGGCTCACCGCCAAACTGGACTACCTGCAGTGGCTCGGGGTCGACTGCCTGTGGCTGCCGCCGTTCTTCGCCTCGCCGCTGCGCGACGGCGGCTACGACGTCTCGGACTACACGGCCGTGCTGCCGGAGTTCGGGGACCTGGCCGACTTCGTGGAGTTCGTGGACGCCGCCCACCAACGCGGTATGCGCGTGATCATCGACTTCGTCGTCAACCACACCAGCGACCAGCACGACTGGTTCCAGCAGTCCCGCACGGACCCCGACGGCCCCTACGGCGACTACTACGTCTGGGCGGACGACGACAAGCAGTACCAGGACGCCCGCATCATCTTCGTCGACACCGAGAGCTCCAACTGGACCTTCGATCCGGTGCGCAAGCAGTACTACTGGCACCGCTTCTTCTCGCACCAGCCGGACCTCAACTACGAGAACCCCAAGGTCCAGGAGGAGATCCTGGCCGCCCTGCGCTTCTGGCTGGACCTCGGCATCGACGGCTTCCGGCTGGACGCGGTGCCGTACCTGTACCAGGAGGAAGGCACCAACTGCGAGAACCTGCCGCGTACCCATGACTTCCTGAAGATGGTCCGCGAGGAGATCGACGCCCACTACCCGGACACGGTGCTGCTCGCCGAGGCCAACCAGTGGCCCGAGGACGTGGTCGACTACTTCGGCGACTACGCCAAGGGCGGCGACGAGTGCCACATGGCCTTCCACTTCCCGGTCATGCCGCGCATCTTCATGGCGGTGCGCCGGGAGTCCCGCTACCCGGTCTCGGAGATCCTGGCCAAGACCCCGGCCATCCCGCACAACTGCCAGTGGGGCATCTTCCTGCGCAACCACGACGAGCTGACGCTCGAGATGGTGACGGACGAAGAGCGCGACTACATGTACGCGGAGTACGCCAAGGACCCGCGCATGCGGGCCAACATCGGCATCCGGCGCCGGCTCTCCCCGCTGCTGGACAACGACCGCAACCAGATCGAGCTCTTCACCGCCCTGCTGCTCTCCCTGCCGGGCTCGCCGATCCTCTACTACGGCGACGAGATCGGCATGGGCGACAACATCTGGCTCGGTGACCGCGACGCGGTGCGCACGCCGATGCAGTGGACCCCGGACCGCAACGCGGGCTTCTCCTCCTGCGACCCGGGCCGGCTCTACCTGCCGACCATCATGGACCCGGTCTACGGCTACCAAGTCACCAACGTCGAGGCGCAGATGAGCTCGCCGAGCTCGCTGCTGCACTGGACCCGCCGGATGGTGGAGATCCGCAAGCAGAACCCGGCCTTCGGCCTCGGTTCGTACACCGAGCTGCCCTCCACCAACCCGGCCGTCCTGGCCTTCCTGCGCGAGTACAAGGACGACCTCGTCCTGTGCGTGAACAACTTCTCGCGCTTCGCCCAGCCCACCGAACTCGACCTGCGGGCCTTCACCGGCCGGCATCCCGTCGAGCTGATCGGCGGGGTGCGCTTCCCGGCCATCGGCGAGTGGCCCTACCTGCTCACCCTCGCCGGTCACGGTTTCTACTGGTTCCGGCTCCGCCGCGACGTGGCGTAGGCGGACCTGCCGGGTGACGGCGACCCGGCGGCCCGGCACGGTTTCGTGCCGGGCCGCCGGGGCAGGCTCCCCCTGCCGGATCCAGCGTCATATCGGATGCTGTACGGGCCCTTGTCCCTCGTACGCCAAGTACGCCAATTGCTCCACCGGCTCGGATGATATTCGTCCGACACGTCCCACTCGTCGGACCATCGCCGCAGCGCGCCCCTTCACTTAGGGAACCAGCAGGCCCGGCACCCGAGGAAAGGACGTCATGTCGGACACCTCGTGGCTTCGCACCTCAGCAGTCCGGCCGGGGACCACCGTGCCCCCGGCACCGGGACTGCTCTCCGCGCTCGGCCCGTTGCTGCGGGAATGGCTGCCCCGGCAGCGGTGGTTCGCCGGGAAGGGGCGGCCGATCAGCGGCTTCGGGCTGGTCTCGGCCACCGAACTGCTGCCCGCCGACGGGCGGCTCGGCACTCCAGGACTGCTCCATCTTTTGCTCGACGTCCATCAGGACGTGCAGGAGCGGATGCCGGGCACCGGGCACGGGAAGCCGGCCGACACCTACCAGTTGCTGCTCGGCACCCGGGCGCTGCTGCCGCCCGCGCTGGCCCCGGCGCTCGTCGGGCACGCCGTCGGCGGACCCCTGGACGGCCTCACCATCTACGAGGCGCTGCACGACCCACGTCTGACGTCCCTGCTGCTGGAGCGGCTGCGGGCGCCCGGCCGCACCGGGCACCTGCGCTTCGGCTCCGAGCCCGCCGCGGCGATCCCGGCGGGGCTGGCGCCGCGGCTGTCCACCGCGGAGCAGTCCAACAGCTCGGTCATCTACGGCGACACGTTCATCCTCAAGCTGTTCCGGCGGGTCGCCCCGGGCCCCAACCCCGACCTGGAGCTATCGCTCGCCCTCGCGCGGGCCGGTTCGCGACGCGTCGCGGCGCCCGCCGCCTGGTTCGAGGCGCTGGGCCTGTACGACGAGCCCGCCACGCTCGGCGTGCTGCAGCGTTTCCTGCCCGGTTCCGCCGGGGCCTGGGAACTCGCCCTGCAGGCGGTGGAGGACGGCACGGACTTCTCCGGCGAGGCGCACGCGCTGGGGCGCGCGACCGCGGAGGTCCACCTGGCGCTGGCGCGCGCCCTGCCGACGAGCACCCTGCGCCGTCCGCAGATCGAACTGCTCGCCGCCGCGATGGCCGGACGGCTGGACGCCGCCGCCGCGGCGGTGCCCGCCCTGCGGCCGTACCGCGCGGCGCTGCGGGCCGCCTTCGACGACCTCGCCGCACTCGGGACGCTCGGCACGACGCTGGCCGCCCAGCGCATCCACGGCGACCTCCACCTCGGCCAGGCCCTGCGGACCGGGCCCGGAGGGTGGGTGCTGATCGACTTCGAGGGCGAGCCGGCGCGGCCGCTGCCCGAACGCCGCCGTCCCGCGTCCCCGGTGCAGGACGTCGCCGGGATGCTGCGCTCCTTCGACTACGCCGCCCGGCACCACGACCCGTCCGCCTCCGAGGCGCCCGAATGGGCCAAGACGCAGCGCGCCGCCTTCTGCGCGGGCTACGCGGAGGCCACCGGGACCGATCCGAGGGACGAGCCCGTCGTCATACGCGCCTACGAGACCGACAAGGCCGTCTACGAAGTGCTCTACGAGGCCAGGCACCGGCCGGCCTGGCTCCCCATCCCCATGGCCGCGGTGCGCCGCCTCGCGCAGCCGCCGCACGGCCGCACCCCCTGACCGGGCGCCCCCACGCCCATCCGAGGAGGACCTGACCGTGACCGATCGCCAGCCGTTCCCCGACTCCACCCCCGGCACCCCCGGCCCGGGCGGGAACGGGAGGGCCCGCGCCGCACGTCCCGCACGCGGCACCGGGTCCGAGGGCTCGGCTCCCCCGCCGCCCCCCGCCGCCCCGCCGACCCCGCCGGCCTCGGCCGCCGGGCCGCAGAAGGCCGCCGGCGCGAAGCCCGCACGTGGGGGGAAGACCGTCGGCGCGGAATCCGCGTCCGAGGGCGCCCGCCCGGCCGCCGCGGACCGCCCGCGACCGGAGGCGTCCGGCTCCTCCGAGGCCGTCGCGCGGGGCTACGACCCCGCCGGGTCCGGGCGGCCGGCCGCCTCGGGCACCGCGCCGCGCACCGCGCCCCCCGCGGGGGTCGGCCACCAGGCGCCGCCGCCCGCGCCCGAGGTCGCGCCGGCCGCCGGCCCCGTGACCGGCGATGTGCCCCCGGCCCCGGAGCTCGACCCCGGCGAGCGGCGCCGGCTGCTGGACGGCGCCCACCACGACCCGCACGGGTTGCTCGGTGTCCACCGCGTGGCGGACGGCCTGGCCTTCCGGGCGCTGCGGCCGTACGCACGGAGCGTGGCCGTCGTCACCGGCGACGGGGCGCGGACGGTGCTGCACCACGAGGGCGACGGGCTGTTCAGCGGTGTGCTGCCGCTGACCGAGGTCCCCGCGTACCGGCTCGCCGTCACCTACGACGGCGACGAGCGCGAGGTGGACGACCCGTACCGCTTCCTGCCGGCGCTCGGCGAGTTCGACCTGCACCTGATCAACGAGGGGCGCCACGAGCAGCTGTGGAAGGCGCTCGGCGCCGAGCCGATGACCCATGAGGGCGTCACCGGCACCCGGTTCACCGTGTGGGCGCCCAACGCGCGCGGGGTGCGGGTGGTCGGCGACTTCACCTGCTGGGACGGCACCGCCTTCCCGATGCGCTCACTGGGCTCGTCCGGCGTGTGGGAGCTGTTCCTGCCCGAGGTCGGCGAGGGGCAGCGCTACAAGTTCGAGGTCTGCGGGCCGGACGGCGGACGGCGGCTCAAGGCCGACCCGATGGCCCGCCGCACCGAGACACCTCCCGCCACCGCCTCCGTCGTCACCGCGTCCCGCCACGAATGGCAGGACGCCGACTGGATGGCCTCACGCGGCCGCGTGCCGGTGCACGAGGCGCCCCTGTCGGTGTACGAGGTGCACCTCGCCTCGTGGCGGCCGGGGCTGTCGTACCGCGAACTGGCCGAACAGCTCCCGGCGTACGTGCGCGACCTGGGCTTCACGCACGTAGAGCTGATGCCGGTCGCCGAGCACCCCTTCGGCGGCTCGTGGGGCTACCAGGTCACCTCGTACTACGCCCCCACCGCCCGGATGGGCACCCCGGACGACTTCCGGTACCTGGTGGACGCGCTGCACCGGGCGGGCATCGGCGTCATCATGGACTGGGTGCCGGCCCACTTCCCCAAGGACGACTGGGCGCTGGCGCACTTCGACGGCACCAACCTCTACGAGCACCCCTGGCGCGGGGACCATCCCGACTGGGGGACGCTGGAGTTCGACTTCGGCCGCATCGAGGTCCGCAACTTCCTGGTGGCCAACGCGGTCTACTGGTGCGAGGAGTTCCACATCGACGGGCTGCGGGTGGACGCCGTCGCCTCCATGCTCTACCTGGACTACTCCCGCGAGGACGGCCAGTGGGCGCCGAACGCGTACGGCGGGCGCGAGGACCTGGACGCCGTCGCCTTCCTGCAGGAGATGAACGCGACCGTCTACCGGCGCTGCCCCGGTGTCGTCACCATCGCCGAGGAGTCCACCGCCTGGGACGGCGTCACCCGGCCCACCCACCACGTCGGCCCGGCCGGCTTCGGCGGGCTCGGCTTCGGCCTGAAGTGGAACATGGGGTGGATGCACGACTCGCTGGAGTACATCAAGCACGAGCCGGTGCACCGCAAGTACCACCACAACGAGATGACCTTCTCGATGGTGTACGCCTACAGCGAGAACTACGTCCTGCCGATCTCGCACGACGAGGTCGTCCACGGCAAGGGCGCGCTGGTGGCCAAGATGCCCGGCGACTGGTGGCAGCAGCGCGCCGGCCACCGCGCCTACCTCGGCTTCATGTGGGCCCACCCGGGCAAGCAACTGCTCTTCATGGGGCAGGAGTTCGCGCAGGGAGCCGAGTGGTCCCACGACCACGGGCCGGACTGGTGGCTGCTCGACGAGACCTACTCCGCGGCGGGCGACCACCGCGGAGTGCGGGACCTCGTCCGGGACCTCAACACCTGCTACCGGGCCACACCGGCGCTGTGGCAGCTCGACACCACCCCGGACGGCTTCGCCTGGCTCGACGGAGGCGCCGCCGAGGACAACGTCTTCTCCTTCGTGCGCCTCGACGCCGGGGGGAACCCGCTGGTCGCGGTCAGCAACTTCTCGCCGGTCGTCCGCCACGGCTACCGGATCGGCGTGCCGGACGGCGTGGAGGCGCTGCGGGAGGTGCTCAACACCGACGCCTCCGCGTACGGCGGGAGCGACGTCACCAACCCCGAGCCGCTGAAGTCCGAGCCGGTCGCCTGGAACGGCCGGCGCGAGAGCGTGCAGCTCACCCTGCCGCCGCTGGCCACGGTCTGGCTGCGGCCGGCCTGACCGTACGTCACGGGATGCCGAGTGCGGCCCGCCTGCGCCACGCCAGGTGCAGGCAGGCCCGCCCCGCGGAGTGGGTGCGGGGGTGCCGGGCGTAGCCGAGGACGTTCTCCTCGGTGAAGGGCAGCCCCCGGTGGCCGTGGCCGACCACGATCACGCCCTCCTCGTTGCGCTCGGTCATGCCGCCGAAGACGGTGTCGAAGGTCGCGGCCTCCCACACGCAGACGGTGAGCAGCTCCGGCTTCCAGTTCAGCGGGTCGAGCCCGAGCCCCAGGAAGCTGAAGCGGGCCCGGCCCTCGCGGGCGGCGCGGTTCATGCTCGCGTACGGCTCGTCGGTGTCGTAGTCGAGGGTCGCCCCGCCGACGCC
Organism: Streptomyces sp. NPDC001902; assembly: GCF_042891295.1. Classification (NCBI taxonomy): domain Bacteria; kingdom Bacillati; phylum Actinomycetota; class Actinomycetes; order Kitasatosporales; family Streptomycetaceae; genus Streptomyces; species Streptomyces sp. NPDC001902. The sequence goes on from NZ_JBIATA010000026.1 coordinate 27,522, forward strand.
CCCGGCGTCCGGCGCGCCGAGGAACTCCTCCGCGTACTCGCGCATCGTGTTGTGCCACAGGTCCAGGTCGGAGTGCCAGACCGGCAGCACGTCGGCGTGCGGCTGGAACTCCCCGGCGGGGACGACGTGGGTGGTGTTCATGGCGGTGGCCACGCCCTGGGCGTCGCGCCGGTGGAGGAAGAAGTACGCCCGGTCGCCGTCGACCCTGACGGTGAGGGTGCTGACGCCGGACTGGGCGCAGCGGCGGCCCAGGTCGAAGGGGTCCCCCAGCCAGCGGCGGTAGCGGCCGGCCATCGGAGCGTCGCCGTCACGGTGGCGCAGGGCGGCCTCGTAGGCGAGCGGCTCGGCGGTGTCGTACGAGTCGAAGTAGCCGGCCAGCGCGAACTCCAGGGCCGGTGCCCCCTCCCCGGGCGTCACCCCGGTCAGCCGGTAACCGGGCCCGTTGAACCACATCGCGGGCCGGTCGTACTCCCCCACGGCCGAGGCGAAGCCGTCCCGGCGCGGCCAGTAGCCGCGCAGCCTGCGCTTCGCGGCTTCGAATTCCCCGTTCCCCGGCTCCGGTTCGGGCCGCAGGCTCAGCCGCACCCGCGCGGCGGGCAGCGGCTCCTCGGGGATCCACCCCGGCGCCGTGAGCAGCGCCAGCTCCCCGTCCCGCGCGGGATGCGCGGCCAGTCCCGCCTCCGCCAGCTCCGCGCGGTGCTCCTTGAGGTGCCGGCGCACCTCGATGAACCGGTCGACCGCCCGCTGCCGGCGCACGGTGCGCTGCGGCTCCCACGCCAGATACGCCGCCACGGCCGCCAGCGGCAGGCCGGCCACCGCGGTGAGCGTCCCCACATCCATGCGGCGTTCCTACCAGCGGCGCCGGGGCCGGACAACACTGTTCCCGTGGCGGTGGCACAGCAACTCGCGCGGGTGACGGAGGGGTTCCTGGCCCGATGCCGTACGGCGGCCCGGGAGAGCCCGGACGGCGACCCGGGATGGGACCCGCCGTGCGAGGACGTGCTCGACCTCGACTGGGCACCGGCATCGCTGAAGAGGGTGTGCCGGGCCGCGGGCGCGGCGGCACCGGCCCTGGCCGCGCTGGAGCGCGCGCTGGACGGCGACCCGGAGGTCGCCGTCGCCTTCCTCGACCACCCGGAGGCGGTCGGCGTGTTCGGGCCGCCTCCCGGCGCGGTCGCCCCGGCGGGCGTGACCCTGGTCGCGGAGGGTCTGGCGGCGATCGACTGGGACGCGGTGAGGGCGCACGGGGCGGACCACGGGCTGCCGGGCGTCCGTGACCCCTGGGGGTACCTGACGGGGCACTTCACCGCGCTGCGCGCCTTCTACGAGCAGGCTTCGCGGCGGGGGCTGTACATCGTCGTGTGGTGGGACTGAGCCGTCCTCCCCGCGCGTCGCGTGAGCCGTGGCGTCAGCCGCCGTCGCCCGGGCGCCGCGGCGCGGGCCGCCCGTCGCGCGGGCCCCACGCGTCGATCACGGCCTCGGCCGGATGGCAGCCGAGGACGTACTCCCGCGCCCACCGCGCCGCGCCGTCGAAGCCGGACTCCGCGACGATCCGCGCGGCCGCCGCCTCGCGGTCGTAGACGGTGCGACGCAGCTGGACGCCGCCCGCGCCCAGGAGCGCCCAGTGGGCGCCGCCGCGGCCGTACGGCATGCCGACGCTCCCGGGGTTGACGACCAGCCGGCCGTGGACGACCCGGGCGTACGGCATGTGCGTGTGCCCGCAGACGACGGTCTCCACCTCGGGGGCGACGCCGGACATCACCTCGGCCCAGCGCTCGGCGCGGGAGTCGACGAGCACGATCTCCTCGTCGTCGCGCGGGGTTGCGTGGCAGAACAGCGTCCGGCCCGGGCCGTGGACCTCCAGCTCCACGGTGTCCGGGAGGCATGCCAGCAAGGTCACCTGGTCCTCGCGGAGCCGTCGCGCGGCCCAGTCCGACTCCGGGTACCCGGTGGTCCTGCCCGTACGGCGGTGCTCGACCAGTTCGCGGTCCGCGTTGCCGCGGATCCACAGGGCGCGCCCGCCGAGGTCGCGCAGCGCGTCGAGGGTGGGGACCGGCATCGGGCCCGCCGCGTGGTCCCCGGTGAGGACCACCCGCTCGGCGGTGCGGACGTCGGGCTCGGCCAGTACGGCCTGCAGGGCCGGCAGGTTGCCGTGGACGTCGGACAGGACCGCGACTCGTGTCAGCACACCCCTCAGCCTGCCCGCCGCTCCGGCCCGTGCGGCGCACGTTCGCCGAGGGCGTGACGGACGTGCCGCGCGCGGCGCCGCCCGCGCGGGCACGGCGCGTGCGGGGAGCGGGAGTTCGGCCGGACGCCTACTGGGCTGCCGCCCCCGGCACGCCCATACTGGGATGACTGCGGGATTCAGCGAGTGCGGGGGGCCGCTGCCGATGGTGAGCGAACGCGAGTTGCTCCCGGACCTGTTCCGGTCCGCCGACCGGGCGTCACTGCGGGGCCAGTGGCAGACCGTACGGCTGTCGCGCCAGCAGCTCGGGCTGCTCACGGTGGCCTCCGTCTTCAGCTCCTTCGACGCCACCGCGGGCCGCCTGCACTGGGCTTCCTGGCTCGCGGCCGTCCTGTTCGCGTACGCCGCGTGGACCACCTGGGTGATCCACCGCCAGAACCCGCAGGCGCTGTGGTACGAGGGCCGGGCGCTGGCCGAGTCCATGAAGACGCTCGCCTGGAAGTACTCGGTGCGGGCCGACCCCTTCACGCCGCCCGGCGACGAACGCGACCCGGACGCCCTGTACCGGCTGCAGCTCGGTGACGTCCTGCACACCTTCCGGCGCAGCAGGGCCCTGCCCTCCCACGTCGACTCGGGCATCACCCCGGCGATGCGGCGGCTGCGGGACGCGCCGCTGCGCGTGCGGCACGACGTGTACCTGCGGGAGCGCATCCGGGTGCAGCACGAGTGGTACACGATGAAGGCGGTCCGCTGCGAGGTGAACGGGCGCCGGGCGGGACGGCTGGCGATGGCCTTCCCGCTGCTCGGCGTCCTCTTCCTGGTGCTGCGGGCGGGCGGCTGGTCACCCTTCGACACCCTGGGCTTCGTGTCGGCCATCACGGCCTCGGTCGCGGCCTGGGCGCAGCTGCGCCAGTACAGCCCCCTGGCCGCGGCGTACCGGGTGGCGGCCGACGAACTGGAGCTGATCCGGGTGCAGCTGGCGTCCTTGGACCTGGACGACCCGCATGCCGAGCACCTGTGGTCGCAGCTGACCCGGGACGCCGAGGACGCGGTGTCCCGGGAGCACACCACCTGGCAGGCGAGGCGCGAGATGCGCGTGTGAGGGACGGACCGCGGGACACGAGAGGGGGCTGCTCGCATTGCGTGTCGTACGGGCGAGGGACGGGCGGGAACTGGCGGTGGAGACCCGGGGCGATCCGCGGGGCAGGCCCGTGTTCCTGCTGCACGGCACACCCGGCAGCCGGCTCGGCCCGGTGCCGCGCAGCGCCGTGCTGTACCGGCTGGGGGTGCGGCTGATCTCCTTCGACCGGCCCGGGTACGGCGGCTCCGAGCGGCTGCCCGGCCGGCGGGTCGCGGACGTCGCCGCCGATGTCGCGGTGATCGCCGACGCCATGGGCCTGGACGCGTTCGCGGTGGTCGGCCGCTCGGGCGGCGGGCCGCACTCGCTCGCGTGCGCCGCGCTGCTGCCCGACCGTGTGACGCGGGTGGCGGTGCTGGTGGGGCTCGCGCCGCGGGACGCGCAGGGGCTCGCCTGGTACGCGGGGATGACCCGGTCCAACGTCCGCGACCACACCACCGCCGACGCGGCGCAACGGCGGCTCGCCGCCCGGCTGGAACTGCGCTCCCGCACCATCCGCGACGACCCGGCCAGCCTGCTCGCCGTGCTCCGGGAGGAGATGCCGGAGCCGGACCAGCGGGTGATCGCGGACGCGGGCCTGCGCACGATGCTGCTGCGCACCTACGCGGAGGCGCTGCGCACCTCGGCCGACGGCTGGATCGACGACACGCTGGCGTTCAACCGGAGCTGGGGGTTCGGACTGGACCGCATCGCGGCACCGGTGCTGCTGTGGCACGGCGAGGACGACGTGTTCTCGCCGGTGGCGCACTCGCGCTGGCTGGCCGAGCACATCCCCGGCGCGAGCATGGTGGTGCAGCCGGGGGCCGCGCACTTCGCGGCCCTGTCGGTGCTGCCCAAGGTGCTCGCCTGGGCGGCCGCCGGGGGCGGTCGGGCGCGGTCGATGCCCGCCTGACCGCCGCTCACACCGGCTGCGGCTCCAAGTCCCGGTTGACCCGGTACCACTCGCGGGCGGCCCGGCTGAGGGGGTGCTCCTCGCCGAGCAGCCGTACGCACTCCGGGAGCACCTTGCTGCGGATCGCCTGCGCCCGTGCGTGCCGGCCGGACTGCCGCAGGGCGTAGGCCAGGTTGATCTCGCAGGCCAGGGCGTCCGGGTGCTCGGGACCGTAGCGCTCGGTGAGGCCGCGCAGTGCGGTCTCCAGGAGGGTCACGGCACGGTCGGTGTCCCCCTGTTCGCCCGTGGCGTTGCCCAGGTTGATCGTGCAGTTGAGGGTGTAGGGGTGCCGGGGGCCGACCGCGCGTTCCAGCCCGGCCAGGGTTTCGGTGCCGACCGCCACGGCCTCCTCGGCGTTGCCGCTGCCCCGCAGGTAGATGGCGAGGTTGTTGCGGCAGGCCAGGGTGAACGGGTGGTCGTCGCCGAGCAGCCGGCGGTAGGCGGCGAGGGCGTCGGTCGCCAGGTCGCGGGCCTTCGCCTTGTCGCCGGCCGCCGAGTAGTCGGCGGCGAGGTTGAGCGCGCAGGCGAGCGTGTCGGGCACGTCGGGCCCGTACCGCTCCAGGTAGCGGTCGTACGTCACCTGGGTGAGCCGCATCGCCTCCGCGGCGCGGCCCGCCTTGCGCAGCGAGACGGCGAGGCTCTTGGCGTTGCGGAGGGTCTCGGGCACGTCGGGGTTGAGGACGTCCTGGAAGACGTCCATCACCTCTTCGAGCATCGCGACGGAACCGGTGTAGTCGCCGATCTCCCGCAGGTCGCGAGCGAGGTTGGCCTTGGTGGACAGGGTGTACGGGTGGCGGTCGCCGAGCATCGGGGTGCGCCGGTCCACGGTCTCCTGGTCCAGCCGGCGGGCGAGTTCGGAGTCCCCGGTGAGCCGGTAGTCGATGGCGAGGTTGTTGGCCGCGACGAGCGAGCGCGGGTGCTGCTCGCCGAAGATGTCCTTGAAGCCGGCGTAGATCTGCTCGTCGCGTTCCCTGGCCTCCTGGAACAGGCCCAGCGCCCGCAGGTCCGCGGCGAGGCTGCCGCCGGTGATCAGGGTGTGCGGGTGGCCGGGGGCCAGCAGGGCGGTCTGCCGGGCCAGGGTGTCCTCGTCGTACTGCCGGGCCTCCTGGTACTTGCCCTGCGAGCGGAGCACGTTGGCGAGCTCGAACTGCAGGTTGAGGGTCTGCAGGTCGTCCTCGCCGAGGGACTGCTGCCACACGCCGAGCAGTTGCTCGGCCAGTTGCCTGGCCTGCTCCAGTTCGCCGCTCTTCCACAGGTAGCGGACACGGTTGACCAGCAGCTGGCGTGGTTTCTCCTCGCGGCAGTCCTCGGCCTGCGACGGCGCGAGGTGCGGCCAGATCAGCTCGAACCCGGGCCAGTTCGCCGGGTCGTTGATGGCGTCCTCCGGCGGCCGGGCCTCGGCGAGGATGCGGTGCACCTCGTGCATCGTGTCCTGCTGGTCGTCCTCCGACATCTCCGAGCGCACGGCGGCCTGCACCAGCCGGTGCACCTGGATGCTGCTGTCGGCCGGGTCGACCTTGGCCAGGGCGAAGCGGTTGAGCGCCTGGATGACCTTGCCGAGCATGTAGCGGTCGCGCAGCTGGGGGTCGTGCGGCAGCAGCGCCTGGATCATGGAGTCGCTCTCGATGAGGGTCATCGAGATCGGCTCGGCCGCGAAGAACGCGCACAGCTCCAGCAGCCGGACGGCGGCCTTGGACTGGTTGCGCAGCCGGCTGATGGAGATGCTCCAGGTCGCCCCGACCTCCCGCGGGTAGCCGGCGGCGGTGGTGACCGACAGCGCCTTGGTCGTCTGCTCCTTGAGCTGGTGCACGTAGACGTCGACGGGGGTGGCGGTCTCGGCGAGCCACGCGGCGGCCACCTCGACCGCCAGCGGCAGGTCACCGACCGCCTCGGCCACCTGCCCGGCGTCCTCCCGGCTCATCCCGCCGACCCGGCGGCGCAGGTGCTCCACGCTCTCCGAGCGGTTGAAGACCTCGATCTCCAGGGGCTCGGTCGGTCCCGTCGGCGGCTTGTTCCGGGCGGTGACCACGATGTGGCCGCGTCCCCCGGGGAAGAAGCGGCGCACCCGCTCGGGGTCCTCGACGTTGTCGAACACCAGCAGCCAGCGCGGGAAGCGGATGCCGGTGGCCAGTTCCTCACGGGCCGCCTCGGCGGCCTCGGACACGCTGTCGCCGACCCTCAGCTCCAGGCGGCGGGCGAGTTCGGCGAGGGAGGGCGCGATCCGGTCCTCCTGCTCCGCCTCGATCCACCACACGAGGTCGTAGTCGGCCTTGAAGCGGTGCGCGTACTCCAGCGCCACCTGTGTCTTGCCGACGCCGCCGAGGCCGTGGAGGGTCTGCGGGAAGGGCTGGACGGAGGGGTTGCCGCCGCCCAGGCGGTCGCGCAGCCGGTCCAGGACGGTGGAGCGGCCGGTGAAGAAGGTGTTGCGGGGCCGCAGGTTGGACACCTTGGGGTCGCCGACGGGGTAGCGCGGGCCGTTGGTCATGGCGGTCGGGTTGAGGTCCGTGTCGTCACGGCCGAGGGCGCGCAGCAGCGTGGTGGCGGCCGCGGCGTGGTCGAGCCGCACCAGGCTGACCGGGCTGCGCTGGGCCAGCGGCGGGCCGGGCCGGACGTCGCCGACCCGGATCGGCAGCAGCTGGTGCTGCGGGCCCGAGGGATCGGTGCCCGAGCTCGACTCCCACACCCGCATGGCCCGCCGGGACCGCAGGTAGGCGGCGGAGAGCACGACGAGGGTGCGGGCGGAGGCCCCGGCCACGGCGGGCTGTTCCGCGGGCGCGGTGTGGGTCTCCACGTCCCAGGGGACGACCCGGAACCCGGCACGGGTCAGGATCCACTCGATCCAGTCCGCCCACATGCGGTCCTCGGGCACGTACGCCAGCACCAGGCCGGACGGCGGGACGGGCCTGCGCCGGGTGAACTCCGCCGCCCAGCGCAGCCGTTCGGACTCCGCGATCGGGGGCAGTGAGTTCACCGCGCCGCCGGAGACCACGGAGGTCAGGCGTTCGCAGGCCGACAGCATCGAGCTGGACAGGCCCGGGGCGTCCCCGAAGGTCGCCAGGATCTCCTCGTAGGCGTAGAAGGGGCGGTAGGGAATCTCCACCGACCCCCAGTAGGAGACGAGTTCGTCGTCGTCCATGCCGGCCGGGAGACCGTCGAACTGGGCGCGGGCCAGGGCCCGTCCGGCGTCCGCCTTCTCCTTCTCGCCGTCGTCGATGCGCATGGGCACGGGGAAGATGCGGATGCCCCGGCCGTTGTAGCGCTCCTCGATGTCACGGGCGACGGCGGCGGCGCCGAAGATGCTCTGGTCGCTGAGGGTGAAGCAGACCACCAGCTCGTCGGGCATGTGGACGGTGCAGATGTCGGCGATGTCGCTGAGGCCGGTACGGCTGTCGATGAGGACGTAGTCGTAGTGGCGGCGCATGTCCGCGCGCATGGCGTCCAGGAACTGGCCGCCGCCGAAGCGGTCGTAGAAGACGTCCCAGTCGATGCCGGTGAGCGCGGTGGAGTAGTTGCGGTCCTGCCGGCCCGCTGACAGGTAGTCCAGGCTGCCGCCGCCGGGGAAGGCCCAGTTGAGGGATATGGCGTGCGGGCGGACCCGGGCGAACTGGCGGTGCCAGTCGGGGGGCCGCGGCACGTCGCGCAGCGCCTCCTCCCGGTACTCGGTGATCAGGTCGATCATGCCGGTGGTGGCCGCGAGCGCGGAGGGGTCCAGGAAGGGGTGGAAGAAGCGGAAGAGGCCCGGGGCCTCCAGGTCCCAGTCCACCGTCAGCACCCGGTGGCCGTTGGCGGCGAGGATCCAGGCGGTGTTCGCCAGGGCCATGGTCCGTCCGGTGCCGCCCTTGTACGAGTAGAACGTGATCACACGTCCGTTACGGCTCTCGGTCATCCTCGCCCTCCGGTTTGTCGGGTTCCGTGGTGCCGCGGTCGTCGTGCAGGCCGTACGGGGAGGAGCGCTCGGGTCCGTACGCCCCTGGGGACGGACCCCGGAGCCTCGGGCGCGAACTGTGCGGGCCCTGGGGCGGGAAGGCCGGGGCGTGGGCGGCGTAGTGCTTGGCGGCGCGTCCCACGGCCCTGGGCACGTCGTCGCTGAACGCCTCCAGGCTCGGGATGTTGTTGCGGACGAAGCGCCCGCCCGGGCCGTCCGCGCGGCTGGGGTCGAGGGCGTCGTCGGCGAGGCGGCGCAGGGCCTCCTCGTGGCCGCCCGACTCCGGGTCGGCGCGGTTCCACGGCACCAGGACGCTGACCCAGGGCCGGTGCTCGCTGCCGAAGCGGCTCAGCATCTCCCGCCGGTCGGGCGAGTCCAGCGCCCAGCGGTCGAGCAGCAGCAGTCCGGGGGCGGTGGGCGTGGGGTCCAGCAGGCGGTCCAGCTCCTCCTCGAACACCCCCACGCTGACCCGGTAGTCGAGGTTGCGCGCCAGGTCGGCCGCGTGGTCGGCGAGCGGCCGGCTGCTCTGCGGGCGGTAGGGGTTCCAGTCGCGCGGCGAGGGCCCGTAACAGGTGGGGCTGCGGCCCGCGGGCAGTTCCTCGGCGTCGCAGCAGGCGAGCACCGTCACGCGCAGCGGCCGGCTGGCGCCCGGGGGGCCGAAGGCACTGGGGACGTGGTGGTAGTCGAGGTGACGCCCTTTGGCGATCTTGGTGTCCTCGACGACCTGCACGATGCGCTGTGCGAGGCGGTAGACGGCCCGCTCGTACTCGTGCTTGAGGTAGCTGAGCTTGATCAGCCCGTAGAAGCCCTCGGCGGCGTAGTCCTCGCCGAAGTCCGCGTGGTTGAACTGCAGTCCCTCGGCCGGGCCCGGCATGTCGTTCGCGGCGACCGGCACCCACAGCGCGGGCACGATGCCGGATATCGGGCGGTCGTGCAGGGACCGGTGGTGGACGGCGCGCTGGGAGAAGGCGAACCACTCCTTGCCGCACTGCTGGCTGCGGAAGTAGCGGGGCGAATAGAGCGGGACGAAGACCTGGCAGTGCGCCAGCGCCTCGGCGAGCGATTCCGGCCAGCCCTCGCCGACGTTCATCCCCCGGTCCATGAAGCCCGCCTTGACCCCGGCGGGCAGCGTCGTCATCTGCAGGATGTGCGCGCACAGGTCGTTGTAGAGCTTGGCGACCCACAGGTCGGGGTCGGGATCCGAGGGGTCGTTCCTGGGGGTGTGCGCGTAACTGAGGAAGAAATAGGGCTTGTCCGAGGCGTCTCCCTGCCCCACGGGTAATGCCATGCGCCATCTCCCCCGCCCGCCTGCGCGACCCCACTCCGCCCCTCGTGAGGGAACCTCAGTGTAGGAACCGTCTATTCTCCGGCGGAATAGCGCATGACCATCATTTTTGCCCGGATTACGTCAACGGCCGTTGTTCGCCAGCCACTTGGCGATGACGTCCACGGCGTCGGCGATCGGGACCAGATGACAGGGCGCGTCGCCGAGGGGACCGTCCAGCACCGCGCACTCGCGCGCCACCACCGGGACCAGTCTCGGGAAGTGGCGGTCGTCGATGTCGGGCGCCTGGAAGTGCACCCACTCCTTGCCGCCGTCCGCGGTGCGCACCAGGGCCTGGTAAGGGCGGTCCGGCGGCGGGACCGCCCGGTAGTCGGCGAGGTGGTAGGCGGTGCAGACCCACAGGTCCACGCCGACCAGCAGGGCACGGGCCCGCAGGTCGTACAGCCGGGCGGTGGGCGAGTCCTCGCCCAGGTGGCTCTCCAGCTCGTGGCCCTCGGTGACGAAGCGCGCGGCCGGACCGAAGGCGGTGAAGGAGGTGTGCGGGTGCGCGCTGCGCAGCGCGCCCGGCACCAGCCGGACCTCCTCGGCGAGCCGTCCCACGGTGGGCGAGACGGGGGTGGTCAGCGGGTCGAAGGCGGGCATCGCGTCGCGGTAGGCGGCCAGTTCCGCCTCGCTCATGCCCTCCGTGCGCTGCCGGTCCAGCCGGGAGGTGACGGAGTTCTCCGGGGTCGCCGCGTACGCGACCAGGGTGCCGTGCTCGCCCAGCGCCGCCCGCAGCGCCTCGACCACGGTGCGTCCGCCGCCCTCGACCGGGCCGACCGCCTTCAGCGAGCCCTGGACGAGCAGCACGTCCCCCGCCTCGACTCCCAGCGCGCGCAGATCCCGGGTCAGGCTTTCCAGGGTGTGCACCTCAGACCCCGTTCAGTTCGGAGAGCCAGGGGGCGACGGTGCCGGCCATCCCGTCCGCGAAGCGCTTGCCGAGCGGGGTCAGCGAGCCGCTGCCGGCCAGCCGGTCGACCGCCTCCGCGGTCTCGCGGGTCCAGCGGGCGAAGGGCGCGGCCGCCTCCGGGACGCCCCGGCGGGCCAGCGCGCGCCAGTACTCGGCGACGGCGACGTGCGCGTACGTCCCCTGCAGCAGCCCCTCCAACGGGCGCGGATCGGGGCGCCACGGGGCGTGGAAGAGGCGGGTGTCCTGCGGGTCGTACAGGTCCATCAGGTCCAGGACGGCACCGAGCTTCACGTGCTGGAACTCGTGGGCGACCAGCAGGGCCAGCGTGTCCGGGGCGGCGGGCCGCGCGATGCCGACCGCGCCGAACGCCTGCCGGGCGGCCCCGCTGACGTCGCTGCCGTCGCCCGGCGGGACCAACGGGGTGACGGTGCCGAGCCCGGTGGCCAGTCCCGGCACGTAGCGGGGCAGCTCACGGCCGAGGAAGTCCCAGGCGGCGACCAGGTCCTCGTGCCAGGCCTTGACCTCGGCCTCGTCCTGCCGGGGCACCAGGGGCCACTGGTGGGCGTCGCGGTAGGGGTCGGTGTCCTCCAGCGCGACGCTCCATCCGGCCGGGCCGACCCGCCGTACGGGGTGCCACCGCGCGTCGCCCGGGTCGTGCGCGCCGATCCTCACCGTGCGGCCGGCGGCGCTCACGCCGAAGCCGTCGGCGGTCGCGGCGACGTCGGCGTCCGCTCCGTCGGGGGCGCCGACCAGGACGCGGCCGAGCCCCGGCAGGCGTACCGCGCCGTCGCGGACGGGCACCCGCACGCTCGCCCCGTACCGGCCCGCGGCCCGCACCACGGCGGCGGCGGCGAACTCGGCGAGCCCCGCCACGTCCGCCCCGCCGGCGCCGCCCGTCTCCAGGCAGTGCCGGGCCCACGGCCGGACGTAGGGATGGGCGAGCACCTCGTCCAAGGCCTCCGGCGCGGCCTCGTCGACCTCGGCGAGCACCCGCCAGACCGCGGCGGTCCTGCCGTCCCGGGGAGCGCGCTCCCAGACGGCGGTGAGCAGTCCGCGGGTGATCTCCAGTTGCTCGGCGGCGAGCGCGGCGACCGTCGCGGCGTCGCCGTAGCCGGCGGCCAGCTGGTCGATCTGGTCCTCGGTCAGCGAGGACTGGGGCTGCCGCCCCGACGCGGTGCTCACCGGATTCTCCCGTTCCGTCTCCTCGGCGTCACGGATGCCGAGGATCAACTCCATCAGGTCACCGCAGTACGCGGACGGATTCTCGAATCCGGTCCCGGTGCGGTAGCGGTGCGCGTACAGTCCCCCGCCGCAGACGTCGACGACCGGGCAGCGGCGGCACTCGTCGCACAGCCCCTCCTTGCCCTGCCGCCGGGCCGCGATGCCGGGGTGGGCGGCGACCTCGTCCAGGGAGTGGGCGAACACGTCCATCCCGGTGGCCGGGGCGCCGTCGTAGGCGGTCTTGAGCGAGTCGGCCTGCTCGAAGGTCCCGTCGGTCTCGATGACGACCAGGTCGACCGGGTCGGTGCCGATCGACTCGACCAGGCTGCTCCCGCCGCGCAGCATCCGGCGCACGGAGTCGAAGACCCGCACGGGCACCGGGCGCCCCTCGGCCACCCAGCGGCGGTGGACGGTCAGCAGCCACTGCGCGTAGGGCGCCCGGGCGCCGCCGGGGCGCGCGGGCGGGGCGTCATGGGTGGCGTGGGGCAGCAGGAAGTCGATGCGGGGCGGTTCGAGCGCCATCAGGGCCTCGTAGACCGCCAGCGGGTCGTTCTCCACGTCGATGGTGCAGAGCAGGCCGCCGTACAGATGGCGGTAGCGCGGCTCGCGGAGCAGCCCGAGCGACGCCACGACCCGGTCGTAGCTGCCCCGCCCGTCGGCGAACCGCCGGTGGCGGTCGTTCTCGGCCCGGCCGCCGTCCAGGGAGACGCCGACCGAGATGCCGAACTCGTCGAAGACGTCGCAGAACCGCTCGTCCAGGAGGACGGCGTTGGTCTGGATGCCGAGCTCCAGGGCGCACACGCCGTCGAGCGCCCGGCGCAGCGCCTCGGCCGCCCGCCGGATGCGGGCCGGGCCTGCCAGCAGGGGTTCTCCCCCGTGGAACACCACCTGGACGGCCGCGAGACGGTGCGCCGCGGCATGCTCGGCGATCCGTGCGGCCACCCGTTCGAACACCTCGTCGGGGGTGGCCCGGACACGCGTCTTCCAGCTGGTGTCGGCGTGCTCGTAGACGTAGCAGTGATCGCACGCCAAATCGCACCGGCTGTGCAGTTTCAGCACGAATTGCGACAGCGCTCTGGCCGGTGCTGATGTCCCCATGACTGCGGCCCGGACCCCCGAGTCGGTCGGGCCTACTTGCTGCTGAACGACTGGAAGGCCGCGACCGGGACGTTCCCGGCGGAGGCGGCGGCGGGCATCACGCGGTCAAGGGCCGGGGAGGCCACGGAGCTGCCGCGGGAGGCCAGCTCGGCCAGCGGGATCCTCCGCCGCGCCTGCGAGCGCCGGGTCGGAGCGTCGTGGCCGGCGTTCACGGTGGGGGTGGCAGTCATAGCGGGGTCCTCGTTCGGTAAGGTGCGTTGGTGCGCACACCATTTGTCCGGAATTGAGTAGAATCATCTCACTGCATCCCAGACCTTGAAAGGCGACGCAGCACTCCTAACGAGCGAGCCGTCCGCAAGTGTGCGGTTTACGCCAAATGCAGCAGACGGCGGACTCGCGCACTCCCCACCCCCCAACGCCGGGCCGTGTGATTATCTCCCTTACAGGGAACGGGAATTGGCCATATCCACGAACCGAGACGAACTTTCTGAAGCGGTTCGTGCGCCGCTCCCCGCACATCCCCTCGTCACGCCTCCCGGCGCATCGCGCGGCATGCCGGGCGCCCCGCGCACGAGTCCCGCACACCCGCGCGCTGACCTGCGCCGACACGCCCCGGCGCACCTCACGGAACTCGCGCCGCACCCTGGACCGATCGGGTGAACTCCCCCGCCCCCACACACCACAACGGGTCCCGCCGGGCGGAGGGGGGATCCGCCCGGCGGGACCGTTCAGGGGTGACGGCCGGTCAGGCCGTCGTCACCGGCTCCTTGCCGGTGTCCACGGGGGCGGCGGGCTCGGGGGCCGTGCCGTGGCCGTCGTCGACGAGCGTGGTCTCGTCGAAGGGCAGTTCACCCGCGAACACGCGCTGGGCCTGCTCACGGTCGAACTCCTTGGTCCACGTGCCGATCAGCACCGTGGCGACGGCGTTGCCCGCGAAGTTGGTGACGGCGCGCGCCTCGCTCATGAAGCGGTCGATGCCGACGATGAGGCCGACGCCGTCGACCAGGGCCGGCTTGTGCGACTGGAGCGCGCCGGCGAGGGTCGCCAGACCCGCGCCGGTGACGCCGGCGGCGCCCTTGGAGGCGACCATCATGAAGAGCAGCAGGGTGATCTGCTGGCCGATGGCGAGCGGCTGGCCCATCGAGTCGGCGATGAACAGCGAGGCCATGGTCAGGTAGATCATGGTGCCGTCGAGGTTGAAGGAGTAGCCGGTCGGCACGGTGATGCCGACGACGGGGCGGCTGACGCCCAGGTGCTCCATCTTGGCGATCAGGCGGGGCAGCGCCGACTCCGAGGACGAGGTGGAGACGATCAGCAGGAACTCCCGGCCGAGGTACTTCAGCAGCTGGAAGAGGTTGACCCCGGCGAAGAAGCGGAGCATCAGGCCGAGCACGACCACGACGAAGATCAGGCAGGTGACGTAGAAGCCGAGCATGATCGTGGCGAGCGCCTTGAGGGCGTCCACGCCCGCCGAGCCGACGACCGCCGCGATCGCGCCAAAGGCGCCGATCGGGGCCGCCCACATGATCATGGACAGGACGCGGAACACCAGCTTCTGGATGTGGCCGACGCCGCGCAGGATGGGCTCGCCCGCCGTCCCCAGGGCCTGCAGGCCGAAGCCGACCAGCAGCGCGACCAGGAGGGTCTGCAGCACCTGGCCCTCGGTGAAGGCGGAGACCAGGGTGACCGGGATGATGCTCAGCAGGAAGTCCGGCAGGGTCTCGGCCGGGGCGTCCTTGGCCTGCGCCTGGCCCGCGTCCTTGAGCGCGTCGGTCAGGTGCAGCCCGTCGCCGGGCTGGAGGATGTTGCCGACCACCAGGCCGATGGCCAGGGCGACGAAGGACATCACCACGAAGTAGCCGAGGGCGAGGCCGCCGACCCTGCCGACCTTGGCGGCCTGACGGACCGAGCCCACACCGAGCACGATCGTGCAGAAGATGATCGGCGAGATCATCATCTTGATCAGGTTCACGAATCCGGTGCCTATGGGCTTCAGCTCGACGGCCGCGTCGGGCGCGACCATCCCGAGCACGGCGCCGGCGATCGCGGCGACGACCACCGCGATGTACAGGAAATGGGTACGGTCCCTGCGACCCTGGGTACGGCTCTGTACCGGCACTGACACCTTCGTCTCCTCGGTCCACCCGGACGTCGTCCCGGGACGCCCGCGATTGGATAGGTCCCGGCGACTATGCGCCCGGGCAGTGAGCCAGGTCACGTTTGCGTTCATTGTGTTCGCGGGACCTGTGCACACTGGTGGGCATGCCGCTCCCGACCCGCCTCCACCGCCCCCGGCCGCGCCGCCGTGCGCGCAGCCTGGCGGGCCAGTTGTTCGCGATGCAGGTGGTCATCGTGGCCATGGTGGTCGCGGGCATCGCGGTGCTCGTCTACGTCAACGCCGCCGGCCGCGCGGAGGACGCCGCGCGGGACCGGGTCACGGCGGCCGCGCGGGCGGTGGCCGACGCCCCCTCGGTCGCGGCCGCGATCCGCGGCGAGGACCCCACCGCCGCGCTCCAGCCCTACGCGGAGCAGGTCCGCCTGGACACCGGCGTGTCCTTCATCACCATCATGAGCCCGGACGGCATCCGCTGGACGCACCCCGACACCGACCAGATAGGCCGCCCCTTCCTGGGGCACATAGAGCGCGCCCAGCAGGGCGGCACCTTCACGGAGACGTACACCGGCACGCTGGGCGCGTCGGTGCGCGTCGTCACCCCCGTCCGGGACGACGGCCGGATCGTCGGCCTGGTCAGCGTCGGCATCACGGTCGAGGCCATCACCGACCAGGTGCGGGACCAGCTGGCGGTGCTGATCGGGATCGCCGCGGCGGCCCTGGCGGTCGGCGGCCTCGGCACCTACTTCGCCAACGCCCGGCTGCGCCGCCACACGCACGGCATGGCCGCGGACGAGCTGAGCCGCATGTACGACTACCACCAGGCGACGCTGCACGCGGTGCGCGAGGGCCTGATCCTCATGGACGCCGACCGCAGGGTCGCCCTGTGCAACGACGCCGCCCGCGAGCTGCTGGGCCTGCCGGGGGACGTGGTGGGCTCCTACGTCGCCGACCTCGGGCTGCCCGCCTCCCTGACCGGCGCGCTGCTGGCGGCCGAGCCGCGGGTGGACGAGGTGCACCTGACCGCGGAGCGGGTGGTGGTGGTCAACACCTCTCCGGTGCGCGGCGGGGAGCGCCGGGGCACCGTGGTGACCCTGCGGGACCACACCGACCTGCAGTCGCTCACCGGTGAACTGGACTCCGTACGCGGTTTCGCCGAGGCGCTGCGCTCCCAGGCGCACGAGGCCTCCAACCGGCTGCACGCGGTCGTCTCCCTCATCGAACTGGGCCGCACCCAGGACGCGGTGGAGTTCGCCACCGCCGAACTGCAGCTGGCCCAGGCGCTGACCGACCGCGTGGTCGCGGCGGTGGCGGAACCGGTGCTGGCCGCGCTGCTGCTGGGCAAGGCGGCCGAGGCGAACGAGCGCGGTGTGGAACTGACGGTCACCGAGGACAGCCGCATCGACGACGGGGTGCTGCCCGCCTCGCTGACCTCCCGGGACCTCGTCACCCTCCTGGGCAACCTGATCGACAACGCCCTGGACGCCGCCATCGAGGGCGCCGCGCAGACGACGGCGCGCCCGCACGTCGAGGTCACCGCACGCACTGACGACGGCGAGTTGCTGCTGCGGGTCACCGACAGCGGGCGCGGGGTGGACCCGGCCGTGGTGCGCGAGGTCTTCCGGCGCGGCTGGACGACCAAGAGCCACGGGCACGGCCTCGGGCTCGCGCTCGTCGAGCAGACCGCCCGGCGCGCGGGCGGCACCGTGGACCTGGAGCGGGCGGTGGGCGGCGGCGCCACCTTCACCGTACGGTTGCCGCTGCGCGGGGAGGTGCGGGCATGATCAAGGTGCTGGTCGTCGAGGACGACCCGGTGGCGGCCGACGCCCACCGGCTGTACGTCGAGCGGCTGCCGGGGTTCACGGTGGCCGCGGTGGCCCACTCCGGGAGCGCGGCGCTGCGCGCGCTCGAACGGCACCAGGTGGACCTGATCCTGCTGGACCTCAACCTGCCCGACGGGCACGGGCTCCAGGTGGTGCGCACGCTGCGGGCGGCCGGGCACACCGCCGACGTGGTGGCGGTGACCTCGGCCCGCGACCTGGGCGTGGTGCGGCAGGCCGTCTCGGTCGGGGTGGTGCAGTACCTGCTGAAGCCCTTCACCTTCCCCACCCTGCGCGACCGGCTGGAGCGCTGGGCGCGCTACCGCGACGAGCTGGCCGGCGGCGAGGCCTCCGGCCAGGACGAGGTGGACCGCGCCCTGGCGGCGCTGCGCAGCCCGGAGGGCTCGGTGCTCCCCAAGGGCCTCAGCGGCCCCACCCTGGAGGCGGTGACCGTGGCGCTGCGCGAGGCGGCGGAGGGCCTGTCGGCGAACGCGGCGGCCCAGGCCGTGGGCGTCTCCCGGATCACGGCCCGCCGCTACCTGGAGCACCTGGTGGAGACCGGCCGCGCGGTCCGTGCCCCGCAGTACGGCCAGGTCGGCAGGCCGGAACTCACCTACCGCTGGGCACCGCAGCGCCGCTTGTGACAGAGCGTCAGAAGACCGACTCCGCCTCCTGCATGCGGTCCTCGGGCACCCGCTTGAGCACCATCACCGCGTCGGCGAGCGGCACCAGTTCCACCGCGGTGCCGCGCAGCGCCGTCATGCAGCCGAAGGCCCCCTTGTGCGCGGCCTCCACGGCGTGCCAGCCAAAGCGGGTGGCCAGGACGCGGTCGTAGGCGGTGGGGACGCCGCCGCGCTGGACGTGGCCGAGGATGACGGGGCGGGCCTCCTTGCCCATGCGCTGCTCGAGCTCGGCGGCGAGCCGGGCGCCGATGCCGGCGAAGCGCTCGTGGCCGTAGGCGTCGATCTCGCCGTGGGCGTACGGCATGGTGCCCTCGGCGGGGTGGGCGCCCTCGGCGACGCAGACGACGGCGAACTTCTTGCCGCGGGCGAAGCGCTCCTCGACCATGGCGACGAGGTCGGCGGGGTCGAAGGGCCGTTCCGGGAGGCAGATGCCGTGCGCGCCGCCCGCCATGCCGGACTCCAGGGCGATCCAGCCGGCGTGCCGTCCCATGACCTCGACGACCATGACGCGCTGGTGGGACTCGGCGGTGGTCTTGAGCCGGTCGATGGCCTCGGTGGCCACGGTGACGGCGGTGTCGAAGCCGAAGGTGCGGTCGGTGGCGGAGATGTCGTTGTCGATGGTCTTGGGGACGCCGACCACCGGCATGCCCGCCTCGGCGAGCAGCCGGGCCGCGGTGAGCGTACCCTCGCCGCCGATGGGGATGAGGACGTCCAGCCCGTAGCCGGAGCACACGGTGCGCCAGTTGTCGGCGGCCTCGTGGAGGCGGGCGCGTTCCAGGCGGGAGGAACCGAGGATGGTGCCGCCCCGGGCGAGGATGCCGCTGACGGAGTTGAGGTCGAGCGGACGGTAGCGGCCCTCCAGCAGGCCCTTGAAGCCGTCCTCGAAGCCGATGACCTCGTCACCGTGGTAGGTCAGCGCGCGGTGGGTCACCGAGCGGATCACGGCGTTGAGTCCGGGGCAGTCGCCGCCGGCGGTGAGGACTCCGATGCGCATGGCGCTCCACGCTCCCTCCGGTCGCGTGTACGGTCGCCTTTTCGCATCGTAGGTCCGCACCGCACCCGCCGCGCGCCATACGCACACCGAACGGTAATGTCAACAGATATCCGCCACCCGACTGGGTGGATCACGCCGGGCAGGAACGGAGAGAGCGCGTGACGCGCAGCGTGTACGTAACCGGTATCGGCAGGGGGGACGGCCGCCAGGTCGTCGAGCTGGGCGTGATGGAGCTGCTGACCCGGCAGGTGGACCGCGTCGGGGTGTTCCGGCCGCTGGTCCACGACACGCCCGACCGGATGTTCGAGCTGTTGCGCAGCCGCTACCGGCTCACCCAGGACCCGGCGACCGCCCACGGCCTGACCTACGAGGAGGCGGCCGCGCTCCAGGCCGAGCAGGGCCGGGACGCGCTCATCGCCCGCCTGGTGGACCGCTACCACCTGGTGGCCACCGAGTTCCCCACCGTGCTCGTCCTCGGCTCGGACTTCCACGAGACCAACCTCCCGGGCGAGCTCGGCATCAACGCCCGGCTGGCGAACGAGTTCGGCGCCTCGGTGATCCCCGTGGTCGGCGGCCGCGAGCAGACCGCCGACTCGGTCGTGGACGAGGTCCGCAACGCGCACCTGTCCTACACCGGCCTGGGCTGCGACATCGTCGCCATGATCGCCAACCGGGTGCCCCCGGAGGTGCTGGAGGAGGCCGCGTCGCGGCTGCGCCGCCGGCTCCCGGTGCCCGCGTACGTGCTGCCCGACGAGCCGGCGCTGTCGGCCCCCACGGTCGCCCAGGTCGTCGAGGCGCTCGGCGCCGAGGTGCTCCTCGGTGACCACGGCGGACTGTCCCGGGACGTGATGGGCTTCGTCTTCGGCGGCGCGATGCTGCCGACCTTCATCCGCGCGCTGACCCCCGGCTGCATGGTGATCACTCCCGGCGACCGGGCGGACCTGATCATCGGCTCGCTGGCCGCGCACTCCGCCGGTTCCCCGCCCATCGCCGGCATCCTGCTCACCCTGGACGAGGTGCCCGGCCCGGAGATCATGGCCCTGGCGGCCCGGCTGGCCCCCGGCACGCCGGTCATGTCGGTGCCCACCGGCAGCTTCCCGACCGCCGCCGAGCTCTTCGCCCTGGAGGCACGGCTGGGCGCGGCCACCCCGCGCAAGGCGGAGACGGCGCTCGGGCTCTTCGAGAAGCACGTGGACGGTCCCGAGCTGACCGAGCGGCTGTCGGTGGTCCGCGGCGAGCGCGTCACCCCGATGATGTTCGAGCACGAGCTGATCGAGCGGGCCCGTACCGGGCGCCGCCGGGTGGTCCTCCCCGAGGGCACCGAGGAGCGCATCCTGCACGCGGCCGAGGTCCTGCTGCGCCGGGACGTCTGCGACATCGTCCTGCTCGGCGACGAGGACGCCATCCGCAAGCGGGCGGGAGAGCTCGGCGTCAACGTCGACGTGCCCGGCTGCACCCTGACCGACCCTCAGACCTCGCCGCTGCGCGAGAACTTCGCGGAGCTCTACGCCAGGCTCCGCGCCCACCGGGGCGTCAGCTACGAGCTGGCGTACGACGTCGTGGCCGACGTCTCCTACTTCGGGACGCTGATGGTGGAGCAGGGCCTCGCCGACGGCATGGTCTCCGGCGCCGTCCACTCCACGGCGGCGACGATCCGCCCCGCCTTCGAGGTCATCAAGACCGCCCCGGGCGCGGCCATCGTCAGCTCCGTCTTCTTCATGTGCCTGGCCGACCGGGTGCTGGTGTACGGCGACTGCGCGGTCAACCCGGACCCGGACGCGGAGCAGCTGGCCGACATCGCGATCCAGTCCGCCGAGACCGCCGCCCAGTTCGGGGTCGAGCCGCGGGTGGCGATGCTCTCGTACTCCACCGGCACCTCCGGCTCGGGCGCCGACGTGGACAAGGTGCGCCGGGCCACCGAACTGGTCCGGCAGCGGCGCCCGGAGCTGCTGGTGGAGGGGCCCATCCAGTACGACGCGGCGGTCGACGCCAAGGTCGCGGCCACCAAGCTGCCGGACTCGCAGGTCGCCGGCAACGCCACCGTGCTGATCTTCCCGGACCTCAACACCGGCAACAACACCTACAAGGCGGTGCAGCGTTCGGCGGGCGCGGTGGCGGTCGGCCCCGTGCTGCAGGGCCTGCGCAAGCCCGTCAACGACCTGTCGCGCGGCGCGCTGGTCCAGGACATCGTCAACACCGTCGCCATCACGGCCATCCAGGCGCAGGGCGACCGGTGACCGGCCACCACAGGGAAGGCACCGTGACCGCTACCCGCGTCCTCGTCCTCAACTCCGGCTCCTCGTCGGTGAAGTACCAGCTGCTGGACATGGCCGACGGCAGCCGGCCGGCGGCCGGGATCGTCGAGCGGATCGGCGAGCCGGGCGGGGTCGCGGACCACGCCGAGGCGCTGAAGACGGTCGCGGAGGAGCTCGCCGCCCGCGACCTCGGCCTGGACTCCCCCGAGCTGGCCGCGGTGGGCCACCGGGTCGTGCACGGCGGCACGCGTTTCACCGAGCCGACGCTGATCGACGACGAGGTGCTCGCCGCCGTCGAGGAACTGGTGCCGCTGGCCCCGCTCCACAACCCGGCGAACGTCACGGGCATCCGGGTCGCCCGCGACCTGCGCCCGGACCTGCCGCAGGTGGCCGTCTTCGACACCGCCTTCCACTCCACCGTCCCCGAGCACGCCTACCGCTACGCGATCGACCGGGAGACCGCCGACGCCCACCAGGTGCGCCGCTACGGCTTCCACGGCACCTCGCACGCCTACGTCTCCCGCGCGACGGCGCGGCTGCTGGGCAGGGACCCGGCCGAGGTCAACGTCATCGTCCTGCACCTGGGCAACGGGGCCTCCGCCTCGGCCGTGCGCGGTGGGCGGTGCGTGGAGACCTCGATGGGGCTCACCCCGCTGGAGGGCCTGGTGATGGGCACCCGTTCGGGGGACCTGGACCCGGCCGTGGTCTTCCACCTGGCCCGCGTGGGCGGAATGGCGGTGGCGGAGATCGACGACCTGCTCAACAAGCGCTCCGGCCTGCTGGGCCTGTGCGGCGACAACGACATGCGGGAGATCGCCCGCCGGATGGCCGAGGGCGACGCGGCAGCCCAGCTCGCCTTCGACGTCTACGTCCACCGGCTGCGCAAGTACGTGGGCGCCTACACCGCCGTGCTGGGGCGGGTCGACGCGATCGCCTTCACGGCGGGCGTCGGCGAGAACTCCGCGGCGGTCCGGGCCGCCGCCATGGCCGGCCTGGAGGGCCTGGGCGTCGAGCTCGACGCGGTGCGCAACGCGGTGCGCGGCCATGCCGCCCGCGTGGTGTCGGCCGCGGGCAGCCGGGTCGCGGTGGCGGTCGTCCCCACCGACGAGGAACTGGAGATCGCACAGCAGACGTACGCGCTGGTCACCGGCCGGTGACTCGTTGCGGCCACCCGGAGGCTCTACTCTATGGCCGCCGTCCGCACCGTCCATGCCTCCCCCGCACGGGAAAATTCCGGAGCGGAACAAACCCGATAGGATCGTCCTCATGCGCCGAGCGAAAATCGTCTGCACCCTGGGTCCCGCCGTCGACTCCTACGACCAGCTGAAGACGCTGGCCGAGGCCGGTATGAACGTGGCCCGCTTCAACTTCAGCCACGGCAGCCACGCCGAGCACGAGGAGCGCTACCAGCGGGTGCGCAAGGTCTCCGTGGAGACCGGACGTGCCATCGGCGTGCTGGCCGACCTGCAGGGGCCCAAGATCCGCCTGGAGACCTTCGCGGACGGTCCCGTGGAGCTGGTCGCCGGTGACGAGTTCGTCATCACCACCGAGGACGTGCCCGGTGACAGGACCATCTGCGGCACCACCTACAAGGGCCTGCCCGCCGACGTGCGCGCCGGCGACCCCGTCCTGATCAACGACGGCAACGTCGCGCTGCGCGTGATCGACGTCGACGGCCCGCGGGTCCGGTGCCTGGTCGTCGAGGGCGGCGTCATCTCCGACCACAAGGGCATCAACCTGCCCGGCGCCGCGGTCAACGTGCCCGCCCTGTCCGAGAAGGACATCGAGGACCTGCGCTTCGCCCTGCACATGGGCGTCGACATGGTGGCGCTCTCCTTCGTCCGCGACGCCAAGGACGTCCGCGACGTCCACCGCGTCATGGACGAGGTCGGCCGCCGCGTGCCGGTCATCGCCAAGGTCGAGAAGCCGCAGGCGGTCGACAACATGGAGGACGTCGTCGCGGCCTTCGACGGCGTCATGGTGGCCCGTGGCGACCTGGCGGTGGAGTACCCGCTGGAGAAGGTCCCGATGGTGCAGAAGCGGCTGATCGAGCTCTGCCGCCGCAACGCCAAGCCCGTGATCGTCGCGACCCAGATGATGGAGTCGATGATCACCAACTCCCGTCCGACCCGCGCCGAGGCCTCCGACGTCGCCAACGCGATCCTGGACGGTACGGACGCGGTCATGCTGTCCGCCGAGTCCAGCGTCGGCAAGTACCCGATCGAGACCGTGAAGACGATGTCGCGGATCATCGAGGCGGCCGAGGTCGAACTGCTCAAGCAGGGCCTGTGGCCGCTCAACGGCCGCAAGCCGCGCACCCAGGGCGGCGCCGTCGCCCGCGCCGCCGCCGAGCTCGCGGACTACCTGGACGCCAAGACCCTGGTCGCCTTCACCAAGTCCGGCGACACCGCCCGCCGGCTGGCCCGCTACCGCGTGCCGCAGACGGTGGTGGCGTACACGACCGACGAGTCGACCCGCAACATGCTGGCGCTCACCTGGGGCGTGCAGACCACCGTCGTCCCGCACGTGAACACCACCGACGAGATGGTCGAGATCGTCAACCAGGAGATGCTGAAGCTCAGCGACTACGCCGAGGGCGACACCGTGATCATCACGGCCGGCTCCCCGCCCGGCGTCCCCGGCACCACCAACCTGGTGCGGGTCCACCACCTCGGCCACCGCGCGGTCTGACCGGCCGCCGGGCCGCCCGGAACACGGGAACGGCGGAGGGCACCTCCCCTTGCGGGGACGGCGCCCTCCGCCGTTTCCTCGTGCGGCTCCCGGAGGGGTCCTGTGCGCGCGCTCAGTCCGCGGTGTTGTACACGTGCATGCCGGGGACCTTCAGCGTGCCGCCGAACTGGCCGGCCTGCTTGACCGTGACGTTGGTGAAGAAGGCGGCCGGCACGTTGATCGGGGGCGGGGTGTCCGGGGTGAACTCGATCGGGATGAGCCCGAAGAGGTTGCCCTTGAGCGACTCGGTGTACATCGTCACCGTGCCGTTGCGGATCGTCGAGGTGCTGCCCTTGCGGGCGTCCACGTGCCCGACGGTGCCGTTCGGCCCCACGACCTCCTGCTGCAGGTCCTTGATGTCCACGCCGGTGGCGGTGAACTTCAGGACCTTCTTGACCTTCCCGCTCCAGGTCTTGACCTCGACGATGCCCTTGTAGTCGAGCCCGGTCAGGGTCAGCAGGCTGCTGCGCAGGACCCACGGGTCGTCGGGCAGCAGCGACTGCGTCTCCTGGTAGGCGGCGTCCGCCAGGGCCTGCGCGTCGTGGGTCGGGCACGGGAACGGGGTCTTGCCGTCCGCCGACACGGCCGGGGAGCTCTGCGAGGGGTCCGGGGTCTGCGTCGCCTTCCCGGTGGTCTCCGAGAGCTTCTCGACGGCCTCCGACACGGTCTTCTTCAGCGTGTCGGAGGTGTCCTCGGCCTTCGTCTTCACCGTGCCCGTGGAGGCGCTCGGCTTGGGAGCGGCCGAGGTCGCGCCCGGGGCGGGCGTCGAGGTCGCCGTGGCGGACCCCTCGCTCTTCTTGTTGAGCCCCAGCAGGTCGCCCAGGGCGTCACCGACGCCCAGCGGGTCCAGCGGGTTGTTCTGCTGGGCCGCCGAGGGCGAGGCCGACGGGGTGGGCGCCGTCGTCCCCGTGCCACCGGACGAACCGCCGCCGCTCTCGTCACCCTTGCCGCCCTCGTCACCGGAACCGGCGGAACCCGAGGGGTCGCTCGACGGGCTCCCGGACGGATCCGCGGTCGGGGTCTTGGTGCCGCCGCTCGACGGGGTGGCGCTCGGCGTCGCGGACTCCACCGGCTCGTCGGGCTGCTCGACGCACTTCGTGCCCGAGAACGGGTTCTTCGGCAGTTCGTCGGCAGAGGCCAGCCTCGGCGTCAGTCCCATGCCCATCAGGACCGCCGTCGGCATCGCGGCCAGGGCTATCGCCTTGCCCGCGGGCATCTGCAGCTTGGTCAGCAGCGACTTCCTCGGCGCCGCGTGCCGCGGCCCCGTTCTCTCACGGGTGCCGCTGCCGGCGGCGACCCCGGAAGCGGGCTGGACCTCATCACCCCGCACTGTGCCTCCCGTTCGCGTCTACGGTCTCGGCGCCGTCCACCGGGTGCTGCGGGGCGGTCCCTGCCTGGCCGGCGGCCGGGTCGGCCGGGTACTCGCCGTAGGCCGCCGCGTAGGGGGAACCGGGCGGCGGCACGTAACCGGCGTCGCCGTCGTCACCCTTGCCGCTGCCGGGCAGTTCCGCCGGGTCCGCGCCGCCGTCGGCGGGCGGTACGCCCGGGGCCCACGAGACGGCGAGGGCGCCGCCGATGAGGCCCAGCAGGAAGCCCATCAGGAAGCCGCCGAAGTTGGAGACCACCAGCGACACCAGCGACAGCAGGATCGACGCGACGCCCGAGAAGACCCGCACCGCCGACTGGAACCACATGGTCAGGCCGAGTACGACCAACAGCACGCCGATGATCAGCGAACCGGACCCGGCCGTGGTGGCCATGGTCAGGCTCAGCGCGCCGAGCGAGAGATGGGCGTACGGGAAGTACGCGATGGGCAGTCCGGCCAGCAGTGTCAGCAGGCCCGCCCAGAACGGCCGCTGCCCGCGCCATACGCGGAAGCGGAACCGCCAATAGCCGAACCGGCCCCTCAGTCCGTGTGTCTCGGCGCTCATGGAAAACAGCTCCCTGGGACTGGCGTTTCTAGAAAGAGTCGGGGGTGAGGAAGGTGAGGGGCATCCCGTGCCCCCCACCCCCTCTGGTCAGGCTAGAAGCACTCGTACTTCGCGCCGGAGCCCATCTTCACCGACATGCTCAGCCCGCTGAGCTTGAAGGTGCCCGCGCTGGTCGCCCACGCGGTCTGCTGCACACCGGTGAGGTGAGCCTTCCGGGCCTCCTGGGCGAAGGAACCGGGGTCGGTCTTGTCACCGGTCTTGATGCCGGGGCCCTGCGTGGTGTCACCGGCGGCGACACCGATGTTGATGTCGGTGAACTCCGCATCGGCGTCGAGCTGGTCGAGGTCGATGTAGAGGTTCTTCGCCTCGACCTTCTTGCCGCCGTTGCCGGCGCCCAGCTTCAGCGTGACGTCGCCGATCGGCGTCGGCACGACCACGGACTGGCACAGACCGGTGATCGTGGCCGAGTCGAACGCGGAGACCGCGACCGGGATCGGCTTGCCGCCGTGCTGGACGTCGATGGCTCCGTACTGGACGAAGCCGTCACCCTGCAGGTCCTGGGCCTGGACCTTGAACTGCTGGCCCGAAACGCTGAACGAAGCGGCGAGCGCGCCCTGACCCAGGGCCACGCCTATCGCCGCGGTGGCCGCGACGCTGGGCACCATGACGACGGCGAACCGCTTCCATCTGGTACCGCCGCGGATGAGCGACTCCATGACTTTCCTCCTTCTCGGACGTACATCTCCGGCCGGAATCGTGGGGATTGCGGCGGGATGGGAGAAGTGCTACGTCCTCGGGAAGGAGAGCGCCGTATCGACGGCCGTCACGCGGGAAAGAGCGGACGACGCTGTCCGAAAAATCGGCGATCACCCCCGAGCGACAACCACACGGCCACGCTCTCGCGCAACCTGCTGGACAGGCCCCGCCGGACGGCAGAGACCCCCCTGTCCGCGGTCCGCGTCCGCTGCTGGCACAGCATCGGCGTCCCGGCCCGGTGGGGACCCGTTCGGCGATCGGACGACTGGATGCCGACTGCTCGGCGACGGACCGGGCTTGGCCGATCGTGGTCCATTCGGCGCCGCTGCACAAGGGGCGTCGTTACTAGCGGGTAACGGTGCGATAACCCAGGAGATATGGTCTAGACCATAACCGCTACGCTGCGTAGTTGCGATGGGGGTGTGAAAATCACCCATCGTGTGATGGATCCGGACAGAGTCCTGTCACTCTCTTACCGGAAGTAACAGCGGCCGCGCTTCATCAAGATTTGGTAAAGCGCGGCCGGTCCTGATCGAGGCTCGAAATGGCTTTCGAGGCACGGCCACCTTACGTGATCAGGTCAGAACAGCACCCGTGCCAGCGCCGCACGCGCGGCCGTCACCCGGGGGTCGTCGGACCCGATCACCTCGAACAGCTCCAGCAGCCGCAGCCGCACGGTGTCGCGGTCCTCGCCCGCGGTGCGCCGCACGGTGTCCACCAGTCGGCCGAAGGCGTCCTCGACATGGCCGCCGACCAGGTCCAGGTCGGCCACGGCGACCTGCGCCGCCACGTCCGCCGGGGCGTCCGCCGCGGCCTTGCGGGCGGCCTGCGCGTCGACGCCCTGCACCCGCTGCAGCAACTCGGCCTGCGCCAGGCCCAGCTTCGCCTCGGTGTTGGCCGGCTCGTCCGAGAGCACGTTGCGGTACGCCTGGATCGCGCCACCGAGGTCGCCCTGGTCCAGCGCGTCGTGCGCCGCCGACAGCGCGAGCTCCTGCGGGGTGGGCGGCCGCTCCTCGGCGACCGGCGCCTCGACGCCGCCCTCGGCCGGTACGCCCGTGATGCCGAAGCGCTGCTCGGCCACGGCGACCAGCTGGTCCAGCACCTCGCGGATCTGGTCCTCGGGTGCGGCGCCCTGGAAGAGCGGCATGGCCTGGCCGGCCAGCACCGCGAACACCGCGGGGATGCCCTGCACGCCGAACTGCTGCACCAGCAGCTGGTTCGCGTACACGTCGATCTTCGCGACGACGATCCGGCCCGCGTAGGCGCCGGCGAGGTACTCCAGCGTGTCCTGCAACTGCACACTCGCGTCCGCGCGGTCGGTCCAGAAGTGGACGACGACCGGGACCTCGGTGGAGCGCTGCAGGACATCGCTCTCGAAGGTGGCCTCGGTGACCTCGGTCACCAGGGCGGGGGCGGCGGGCTCTCCCCCGTTGCGGGCGGCTTCCGCGCGGGCCTGCTCGGCCTTCGCCTTGGCCTCTCCGGCCGCCTTCACCGCGGCGAGGTCGACCACGCCGCTCATGGACATGTTCCGTGGCTGCATGAGACCAATCCTCCCCCCTCGTCGCGGTTCCCGGGGAATCGCCCCCCGAAAGCGCCACCTGCGGCGCGCGACGGTGACGCGCTGTCCGGCGCGAGGTCCCCTCCCGCGCGGCGGCCGCCACCCTTTCGATACGACCCGTAGCGTAACTGTACGGCCGCACCATACGCAACGGGGATAGGGTTCCCAGCCATGTGCGCGCGTGAAACAGGCAGAAGGACCGGACGCCCCCGCAGTGCGGAGGCCGACCGGGCGATCCTGGACGCCGCGCGGCAGGCCCTGGTCGAGCTCGGCTGGGGCAAGCTCACCATGGGCGACGTCGCGGCCCGCGCGCGGGTCGCCAAGACCACCCTCTACCGGCGCTGGGCGAACAAGAACGAGCTCGCCGTGGACGCGGTCGCCGCGCTCTTCGACGAGCTCGAACTGCCCGACCGCGGCAGCCTGCGGGCCGACGTGGAGGGCGTGGTCCTGCAGTTCGCGGCCCTGCTGGAGCAGCCCGCCACCAAGACCGCGCTCATGGCGGTGGTCGCCGAGGCCACCCACGACGAGGCACTGCGGCAGCGGATCCGGGAGGCGATCGTCGACCGGCAGAAGCGCCTGGTCATCGAGGGCCGCCGGCGCGCCCAGGAGCGCGGGGAGATCCCGCCGGACGACGGCGACCCCGCGCCGCAGATCGACCTGATCTTCGACGTGATCGCGGGCGCCGTGGTGCACCGCGCGCTCGTCAGCTGCGAACCGGTGGACGCCGACTGGGCGGCCCGCTTCACCACCGTCCTGCTGGGCGGGCTCGCGGCGGCGTCAACGTCCTAGCCGTCGCCGGGAGTTCGGCTGCCCTTTGCCCGATGGAGCCGCGGCACCTCTTGCCCGCATGGCATGTCATCGTCATGATTACCGGCGGGTCATCTACTCGCATAGACAACCCGGCGGCCAGGCATGGCCGTTGCTCGGCGTTCCCTCGTTCCACCCTGTCAGCGCGCCCATTGATCGCTCGCCCCCAGGAGGATCGATCCACGTGAGACACCCTCACCCCGGTCGGCGCGGCGTCGTCGCCACCGTCGCCGCCTCGCTGATCGCCCTGACGGCCGCGCAGAGCGCCACCGCGCTCCCCGTGTCCGCCACCCCGCGTGCCCACGCCCCGTCGTCCGCCGTCACCGTGGCGGAGGAACAGGCGGCGCGCGCCATCGCCGGCTCCCTCTCCGACGCCTCATGGCGCGCCCGCGTCCGCCACGCGGCGCTGGCCTCGGACGAGGTGGCCGTCACCGAGCTCGCCGGCCCGCAGCTGCGGCCCGCGCTCGCCGACGCCGACCGGCAGATCGCCACCGCCAAGGGCCTCGGCGCGGACGTCGGTTC
This sequence comes from Streptomyces sp. NPDC001902, assembly GCF_042891295.1. Classification (NCBI taxonomy): domain Bacteria; kingdom Bacillati; phylum Actinomycetota; class Actinomycetes; order Kitasatosporales; family Streptomycetaceae; genus Streptomyces; species Streptomyces sp. NPDC001902. The sequence continues at coordinate 56,423 of NZ_JBIATA010000026.1, forward strand.
CCTGCTGCGGCTGCGGCTCGGGGACGACTCGATGCGCGGGGCGCTGGCCTCCGGCGTCACCCCGTGGGTGGCCGCGGCCAGTTCCGACGAGGACGTCCGCACCGTCACCGCCTACGACAGCCGGGGCCGGGCCCACCGCCTCGACGCCCGCAGCGCTCCCACCCACCCGGTGTACGTCGTCGACATCGACGGCTCCAAGGCACTGGCCGCGGGTCTGGACGTCCTCCAGTCGGAGCTGGGCCGCCAGGGTCTGACCTCGTCCGCCCGACGCCCCGCGGCGCCGTCCTCCGCCTCGGCGGCCGCGGCCGGCTTCTGGACCACGCGCATCACCCAGGTCCGGCTCTCCGACGACGAGGAGCCGTGGGTCAAGGGCGACGCCGAGATCTACACCCTCGTCACGGGATTCGGCCAGGACGGCCTCGTGCGGGTCGACCCCGTCGACATGCCGTACCTGGACAACGACGGGACGACGTACAGCCCGAACCAGATCCTGGTCAACTGGTCGCTGTACAAGTACAACCTCGCCGACGCCGTGATGATGGAGGACGACGGCAGCACCAACTACCGCGACCTGGCCAAGGCCATCGCGGGAATCCTGCTGACCATCGCCGACCAGGGCACCTACATCCCGCTGGTGAACGCGGTCCTGGACGCCATCCCGGACGACTGGTGGACGGACGACCCGGACTACGTCGACTCCTGGTACACGCTGGCGCAGAGCGACAACGGCACCCGCTACGGCGCCCGCGGCAACGGCTGGATGACCCTCCAGCCGTACTTCGTCGAGCAGTTCTGAGCAGCGTGCCCGCCGCCCCCGGGCTCCGGGGGCGGCGGGCACGGCAGCGGGGCCCGGCGGGAACACGCGCTGTTCCCGCCGGGCCCCGCGCGGTTCGTCAGAAGCGCGCGGGCTCCGTGTAGCTGCCCCACTCGTCGCGCAGGGCCCCGCAGATCTCGCCCAGGGTGGCCTCGGCCCGCACCGCGTCCAGCATCGGCCCGATCATGTTGCTGCCGTCCCGGGCGGCGGTCAGCATCGCCTCCAGCGCCTTGCGGACGGCCGCGTCGTCCCGCTCGCCCTTGCGGCCGGCGAGCACGCGGACCTGCTCCCGCTCGACCTCGTGGCTGACCCGCAGGATCTCCAGGTCGCCCGTCACGGAGCCGGTGTGGCAGTTGACGCCGACGACCTTCTTGTCGCCCTTCTCCAGGGCGCGCTGGTACTCGAAGGCGGCCTCGGCGATCCGGCCGGTGAAGTAGCCGTCCTCGATGCCGCGCAGGATGCCCGAGGTGATCGGGCCCACCGCGTGCCTGCCGTCCGGCACGGCGCGGGCGCCGAGCTCCTTGATCTTGTCGAAGATCTTCTCCGCGTCCGCCTCGATGCGGTCGGTCAGCGCCTCGACGTACCAGGAACCGCCCAGCGGGTCGGCCACGTTGGCGACGCCGGTCTCCTCCATCAGCACCTGCTGCGTGCGCAGCGCGATCTCCGCCGCCTGGGCGCTGGGCAGCGCCAGCGTCTCGTCCAGGGCGTTGGTGTGCAGCGAGTTGGTGCCGCCGAGGACCGCGGCCAGGGCCTCGACGGCGGTACGCACGACGTTGTTGTACGGCTGCTGGGCGGTCAGCGAGACGCCGGCCGTCTGGGTGTGGAAGCGCAGCCACTGCGCCTTGTCGGTCTTCGCGCCGTACACGTCGCGCATCCAGCGGGCCCAGATCCGGCGCGCGGCGCGGAACTTGGCGATCTCCTCGAAGAAGTCCAGGTGGGCGTCGAAGAAGAAGGACAGGCCCGGCGCGAAGGTGTCGACGTCCAGCCCGCGCGACAGGCCCAGCTCCACGTAGCCGAAGCCGTCGGCGAGGGTGTAGGCGAGCTCCTGCGCGGCCGTGGAACCGGCCTCGCGGATGTGGTAGCCGGAGACCGACAGCGGCTTGTACGCGGGGATGCCCGCCGCGCAGTGCTCCATCAGGTCGCCGATCAGGCGCAGGTGCGGCTCGGGGGCGAAGAGCCACTCCTTCTGCGCGATGTACTCCTTGAAGATGTCGGTCTGCAGGGTGCCGTTGAGCACGGCGGGGTCGACGCCCTGGCGCTCGGCGGCCACCAGGTACATGCAGAAGACCGGCACCGCGGGGCCGGAGATCGTCATGGAGGTGGTGACGTCGCCGAGCGGGATGTCCTTGAAGAGGACCTCCATGTCGGCGGCGGAGTCGATGGCGACACCGCAGTGGCCGACCTCACCCAGCGAGCGGGGGTCGTCGGAGTCGCGTCCCATGAGGGTGGGCATGTCGAACGCGACGGACAGACCGCCGCCGCCCGCCTCGAGGATCATCTTGTAGCGCTCGTTGGTCTGCTCGGCGTTGCCGAAACCGGCGAACTGGCGGATCGTCCACGTACGGCCCCGGTAACCCGTCGCGTGCAGACCGCGCGTGAAGGGGTACTCACCGGGCCAGCCGATCCGCTCGAAGCCGGGCACCTCGGCACCCGCGGGCGGGCCGTACACGGGCTCGACCGGGTCGCCGGAGAGGGTGGTGAAGTCGGCCTCGCGCTTGCGCGCGGTGTCGTAGCGCGCCTGCCAGCGGCTGCGCCCCTCCTCGATGGCTGCAGCGTCCATGCCGTGTCTCCGCCTCTCTCGCCTTCCGGGCCGGTCCCCGTACCACGAGGATGACCCCTACAAGGCGAAAATACTAGGACGTCCTAGTACCTGTCGACGGCGGATCCCCCCGTCCGTCGAACGAGGGGAGGAAACCGCAGGTCAGGCTGGTCTCAGACCTTGACGGGTTCACCCGCGGGGGCCACCAGCGGGGTGACCTCGCGACTCACCTTGCGCTCGACGAAGAACGCGGCGGTGGGGATCGTCCCGGCCAGCAGCACCCACGCCAGCTTGCCGAGCGGCCACTTCGCCTTGGAGCCCAGGTCGAAGGCGAAGACCAGGTACAGGACGTACAGCCAGCCGTGGGCGATGCTGACGACCTTGGTGAAGCCCGCGGCGCCGTCGACCTCCAGCACGTACTTGGCGATCACGCCGATGGTCAGCAGCACCAGCAGCACGCCCGTCACGTAGGCGAGCACGCGGTACCGGGTCAGAACACTCTGCTTCATGCGGACGAGCGTAACCGGTGCGATTCCGGCGCTTCCCCCGGCCCCGGCCGTGGCGCGCGTCACTCCTCGAAGTCCCCCGCCGCTATGCGCAGCGGCCGCAGCAGGTCGAAGATCTCCGCGCACTGCTCGTCGTCGTACGCGCCGAGCCCGAACTTCATCCCCATGAGGTCCTCGGTGGCGGCCTCGCACACCTCGCGGCCCTTGACGGTGATGGAGGCCAGCGTGCCGCGCCCGTCGTTGGGGTTGGGCCGCTTGGCGACGAAGCCGGCGGCGACCAGCCGGTCGACGGTGTTGGTGACCGAGGTGGGGTGCACCATGAGGCGTTCGCCGATCTTGGACATCGGCAGCTCGCCCTCCTTGCTGAAGGCCAGCAGCACCAGGGCCTCGTAGCGCGCGAAGGTCAGCCCGTAGGGCTTGACGACGGAGTCGACCTGGGAGAGCAGGATCTGCTGGGCGCGCATGATCGACGTGATCGCGACCATCGAGGGCACGCGCCCCCAGCGCCGGGTCCAGATGTCGTCCGCACGGGCGATGGGGTCGAAGGGCAGGCTCAGCGGCTTGGGCACAGGCCCGAGCCTACCCGTCGGTCACATGCTGGGCAGCCGCGTCTCGCGGGGCGGGACGCCGCGCCTCACCGGCGCCACGGTGCGCGTGATCATACGCCGGACTCCCGTCACACGTATTACCGCGGTGTTTCAGCCACCCGGGCCGCGGATCGTGACCGGAAAGCCGCCCTCCCCGGGGAGGGTTTCCCCTACTCGTGGGACGGAGTTGTCACCCTTTGGGCCGGGAGATGGCCGCATGGGCCGGAGACACCGTCGCACGAACCGGCCAATGCATGAAATGCACCTGTCATTAACCCGTCGTTCGGTGCGAGGCTCCTTGCCGCGCGGAACACCGCGCGTCCCCCACACCGCTCCGGGCGCCCACCTGCCCGGGGTCCTCGCCCGTCGCCCCCACGCGACGGGACCCAAGGAGTCACATTGCGCAAGAAGCTGGCACTCGGCACCCTTGCCGCCGCCTCGGCGCTCCTGGCCGGCGGTCTCCAGTCCTTCGCCGCGAACGCCCAGAGCGCCCCCACCGCTCCGGCCCTCGCCGCCGCCCACGCGCAGGCCCTGTCCGACGCCCGCGGCAAGGCCGCCGGCCTCGCCGGGAGCCTCGGGCTCGGCGACCGCGAGCAGCTGACCGTCAGGGACGTCGTCGTCGACCCCGACGGCACCCGTCACCTGCGCTACGACCGCACCTACGCCGGCCTGGAGGTGCTCGGCGGCGACCTGGTGGTGCACCAGGACAAGAGCGGCGCCACCCGGTCCGTCTCGCGCGCGGTCACCGCGAGGATCGCGCCCGCCACGCTCACGCCCTCCGTCACGGCCGCGGCCGCCGAGGAGAAGGCCGCGGCGACGGTCAAGGGCCTGCTGAAGACCCCGCTGGTCAAGGGCGAGGAGCCGCTGAAGGCGGTCGGGCAGGCCGCGGCCCCCGAGAAGGTCGTCTGGGCCGTCAGCGGCACGCCCCGCCTGGCGTACCGGACCGTGGTCCACGGCACCCAGGCCGACGGCACCCCCAGCGCGCTGAACGTCATCACCGACGCCGCCACCGGCGCCGTGATCCAGGCCTACGAGGGCATCCAGACCGGCAGCGGCACCGGCGTCCACGTGGGCTCGGTCCCGCTGACCACCACGAAGTCCGGCAGCACCTACACCCTCAAGGACGCGAGCCGCGGCGGCATCTACACCACGGACCTGAACAACCGCACCAGCGGGACGGGGACGACCTTCTCCGACACCGACGACGTCTGGGGCAACGGCTCCGCCTCCAACCGCCAGTCGGCGGCCGTGGACGCGCAGTTCGGCGCGGCGGCGACGTGGGACTTCTACAAGAACACCTTCAGCCGCTCCGGCATCCGCAACGACGGCAAGGGCTCCCTGTCGCGCGCCCACTACGGCAGCAACTACGTCAACGCCTTCTGGGACGACAGCTGCTTCTGCATGACCTACGGCGACGGCTCGGGCAACACCCACCCGCTGACCGCCCTCGACGTCGCGGGCCACGAGATATCCCACGGCGTCACCAGCGCCACGGCCGGCCTGACCTACTCCGGCGAGTCCGGCGGCCTCAACGAGGCCACCTCCGACATCTTCGGCACCATGGTCGAGTTCTACGCCAACCTCGCCTCCGACACCCCCGACTACCTCATCGGCGAGAAGATCGACATCAACGGCGACGGCAGCCCGCTGCGGTACATGGACAAGCCGTCCAGGGACGGCGCCTCCGCCGACTACTGGTCGTCCTCGGTGAAGAACCTCGACGTCCACTACTCGTCGGGCGTGGCCAACCACTTCTTCTACCTGCTCTCGGAGGGCAGCGGCGCCAAGACCATCAACGGCGTCAGCTACAACAGCCCGACGAAGAACGGCTCCACCGTCACCGGCATCGGCCGCGCCAAGGCCGCCGCCATCTGGTACCGCGCGCTGACGGTGTACTTCACCTCGTCCACCAACTACACCAAGGCCCGCACCGCGACCCTGAACGCGGCCAAGGACCTGTACGGCAGCGGCTCCGCCGAGTACAACGCGGTCGCCGCCGCGTGGACCGGGGTCAACGTCACCTGACCCGGGGCCGGTTGACCCGACCGGCACCCCCATCACCCGTGGTGCCGCGGACCGCCCCATACGGTCCGCGGCACCACGAGCACGCGTACCCGCCCCGGCCCCCTCACACCCCGCCGACGGCAGTCCCCCGCACCCGCGCCAGCACCAAGAGGACGCACACCGTCCCCGCACCCCCGGCCACCGCCGTCACCACGTGCGGCCGGACGAACTCCGCCGCCCCACCCGCCACCG
>NZ_JBIATA010000026.1:62443-131515 GCF_042891295.1 Streptomyces sp. NPDC001902
GCCATCCCCAGACCCTGGATCGTCATCAACCCCGCCGACTGCAACGTCATCGCCCGCCCCCGCAACCCCTCCGGCACCGCCGCCACGAACCACTGAGCTGAACCTCGCCCGGCCGCCCTCGCACCGCTCGGCCCCAAGGGGCCTCACCGGCTTCGGACGCCTGCGCCGGGCTCCGCCCGGCCCCCTCACACCCCGCCGACGGCAGTCCCCCGCACCCGCGCCAGCACCAACAGGACGCACACCGTCCCCGCACCACCCGCCACCGCCGTCACCACGTGCGGCCGGACGAACTCCGCCGCCCCACCCGCCACCGCCATCCCCAGACCCTGGATCGTCATCAACCCCGCCGACTGCAACGTCATCGCCCGCCCCCGCAACCCCTCCGGCACCGCCGCCACGAACCACTGATCGAGGCCGAGGGTGTAGGCGGCCGTCAGGCCCGTGGTGAACATCGCGGCGACGGCCAGGGGCAGCGAGGGGCGCAGGGCGAAGAGGGCGTACGGGAGGAGGGAGCACGCGGCGAGGGGGACGGTGAGGCGGGCGCGGGCGGCCGGGGGCAGGAAGGCGCCCGCGAGGAGTTCGCCGAGGACGGTGCCGACGGGCATCGCGGCCATGAAGAGGCCGAGGCCCGGGGTGCCGGCGCCGATGGAGTCGGTGTACGGGGCCGCGAGCGCCTCCGGGAACACCACGAAGAACGGCTGGATCCAGCAGAGCAGCAGCAGGGACCGCACCCGGGGGTCCCGCAGCAGACGGCCGCTGCCGCCGGCGGAGCGCGCCGCGCCGCCGCCGCGCGCGGGGCGCCGCGCGGTGCCGAGGCGCAGCAGCAGGGCGGAGCCCAGGAAGGCCGCCACGGTGATCGCCAGCGCGGCCCGGGGCGGCAGGAGGACCAGCAGGAACCCGCCGACGCCGAAGCCCACGATCTGCGCGCCCTGGGCGACCATGCGGATCAGGGACCGGCCCAGCACGAAGGTGTCGCCGGGCAGGATGTCGGCCAGGCTCGCGGCCCGGGTGCCGGTGAACACCGGGGCGATCATCGCCATCACGCACCGCAGGCCGAGCAGGACCGCGATCGGCGTCCCGGGCAGCACCATCCCGGCTGCGCACGCCGCGCACAGCAGGTCGCACACGACGAGCACCCGGCGCGGCGGGAAGCGGTCGGAGATCCCGGCGAGCAGGGTGCCGCTGAGCGCGTACGGCACGAAGCCGAGCGCGAAGGTGAGCGCGGTCAGCAGCGGCGACCCGGTGAGCCGGAAGACCAGCACGGACAGCGCGATCTCGGCGACCACGGTGCCCTGGAGCGACAGTACGTGTGCCGCGAAGACCGCCCGGAACTCCCGTACGGCGAAGACCGCGCGGTAGCCGCGCCCGGCGGCCGGGCCCGCCGCTGTGGTGTCGGTGTTCAGCGTCATGGGCGCAGCCTGGCGGCCGGGACGGGGCACGCCGTAGTGTTTCGGCTCCAGCCGAAAGTCGAGGAGCAGGGGTCCGCCGTGCCGTTCCGTATGCGCTTCGGACCGGACGACCTGTTGCGCTGCCGGTTCGCGCTCTCCCCGCTGTGGGAGACCGAGGGGGCCGTCCGCACCCTGAAGGAGCCCGGGCTGCAGACGTACCACGTGCCGTGGTTGCGGCAGACCCGTGAGGCGGCCCGGGCCCTCGACCTCACCCCGCTGTGGCTGCTGATGCCCCGCCCCGGCCACAGCCCGGACTTCCTCTGCCCGCCCCCGCTGGGCCCGTCGGCGGCCATCGAGGACGAGCTCGCCCGGGTGCGGGCCACCGATCCGGAGGTCGCCCGGCAGGACATGGCCCGTTCGCTGGCGGACACCCCGGGCGCCGCCGACAGCCCGCGCGGCCGGGCGATGCTGGCCGACCCGGCGCGCGCGGTGCGGGAACTGGCGGATCTGTACGAGCGGGCCTGGGAGACGCTGGTGGCGCCGTACTGGCCCCGGCTGCGTGCCGTGCTGGAGGCCGACATCGCCTTCCGCGCACGCCGGCTGGCCGACGGCGGGCTGACGGGCCTCTTCGCCGACCTCCATCCCTCGCTGAGCTGGGCGGACGGCACCCTCACGCTGCACAAGCCGACGGAGCACGACCGGGACCTGGGCGGCGACGGCCTGGTCCTGGCGCCCAGCGTCTTCGTGTGGCCGGACCTCGCGGCGGGCTTCGACCCGCCCTGGCAGGGCACCGTCGTCTATCCGGCGCGCGGCATCGGTGGCCTGTGGCAGACCCCGCAGGCCGCCTCCGAGGCCCTGGTGCGGCTGCTCGGCGCCAACCGGGCGGCCATCCTCGGCGGTCTGGGCGAGCCGGCGACCACGACCGCGCTCGCCCACCGGCACGGCCTCGCCCTGTCATCGGTGTCGGCGCACCTGTCGGTCCTGCGGGACGCAGGGTTGCTCACCTCGCGCCGCTACGGCCACCAGGTGCTGTATGAGCGCACCCCGCTGGGCAGCGCGCTGGCCGGCGACTGACCGCCGGGACGCGGAACGCCGCGGGGTGCGGAGCGGCTACCGCGCGAGGTGCCGCTCGACGGTCTCCACCTTGGAGGTGAGCCCGTCGGTGACGCCGGGCCGGATGTCGGCCTTGAGGACCACCGAGACGCGCGGTGCCCGGGCCTCGACGGCTGCCACGGCGCGCTTGACGACGTCCATGACCTCGTCCCATTCGCCCTCGAGGGAGGTGAACATCGCGTCGGTGCGGTGGGGCAGCCCCGACTCGCGGACCACACGGACCGCGTCGGCCACGTACGCGCCGACGTCCTCGCCGACGCCGAGCGGGGTGACGGAGAAGGCGACGATCATGCCTCGACCACGCCTTCCTTGAGCTCCTTGCGCGCGCGGGCGGCGATGACACCGGCCTCGGCCTCGCGGCGGAGCCTGCGCTCGGCGAAGAAGCCGCCGGTGGGGAGGACGGACAGCACGAAGTACAGCGCGGCGCGGCCGAGCGGCCACTTGGCACGGTTCCAGGCGTCCAGCCAGAACACGACGTAGAGCACGAAGAGGACGCCGTGGATCATGCCCATGACGGGGACCGCGTTGAAGTCCGTGGTGCGCTTGAGCACCGAGCAGACCAGCAGGAGCAGGAACGAGACCGCCTCTGGGGCGGAGACCAGGCGGAGCCGGTTCAGGGCGGAGGCGGTCTTGATGTCCACGGGACCTCACTATCGGGACAGGGACTGCGGCGGGCGTGGGCACTGCGATCGAGTGTTTGTGAATGCGATCACAAGTGTTCCGCCCATTATCACCCGGCCCTCCGGCCGCCCCGCCCCCGGGGCCCCCGGGGGAACAGGTGAACCATCGGCGCGCGGGACGCGTCCCCCTCCACGACGGAAGACGAACCGCCCTCTCGAGGAAGAAGCGGGATGAAGCTGGACTGGGACCGCCGGCACTGCGCCCGGCGCGGGCACATCACGTACGCGCCCGACGAGGCGCACCTGCGGGAGCGGCTGCGCGCCGACACCGCGCTGGGAGAGGTGTGGCGCTGCCTGCGCTGCGGCGACTTCGCCCTGGGTGCGCCGCACGGTTCGGGGCCGGCCGACCGGGCGCCCGAGGTGCCGCGCGGCCGGGCGCTGCGCGACCTGTTCATCCTGCGCTTCCTGGCGGTCGAGCGGCTGCTGCGGGGGGTGTTCATCGTCGTCGCGGCCTGGGCGGTGTGGCGGTTCAGCAACTCGCAGGACTCGGTGCGCCGGTTCTTCGAGGAGAACCTCACCGTCTTCCGCCCGGTCTTCCGGCACTTCCACTACGACCTCGACCACTCCCCCGTCGTGGACACCATCCGCCGCACCTTCGAGTACCGGCACTCGACGCTGCTGATCGTGGCGGGCGCGCTGCTCGCGTACGCGGTGATCGAGATCGTCGAGGCCGTCGGCCTGTGGGCGGCCAAGCGGTGGGCGGAGTACCTGACGGTGGTGGCGACCGCGGCCTTCCTGCCGCTGGAGGTCTGGGAGCTCACCGAGAAGGTGAGCTACCTCAAGATCGGCACGCTGGTCCTCAACGTCCTCGCCGTCCTCTACATCCTGCTCTCCAAGCGGCTGTTCGGGCTGTGCGGCGGTCACGCGGCCTTCGAGGCCGAGCGCCGCGGCGCCTCGCTGCTGGAGGTCGAGGAGGCGGCGGGAGCGCCGCACGGAACCACTGCACCCCATGTGACGAGGACCCTGGTGACGGGTTCCTCCCGGACGGATACGGTCTGACCCGTGGCTCAGTTTCGATTGCAGGGCAGCAAGGTGCTCGCCGTGGACATGGCCGGCGACGCCGTCAAGGCGAAGAACGGCTCGATGGTCGCGTACGACGGCCAGATGAGCTTCAAGAAGATGTCCGGGGGCGGTGAGGGCCTGCGCGGCATGGTCACCCGGCGGCTGACCGGGGAGTCGATGGAGGTCATGGAGGTGCGCGGGCAGGGCACCTGCTACTTCGCCGACCGCGCGAGCGAGATCAACCTCGTCCGCCTGAACGGGGAGAAGCTGTACGTCGAGGCCAGCAACCTGCTCGCCACCGAGGCGGCACTGCGCACCGGCACCACCTTCACCGGCCTGCGCGGTGCCTCGCAGGGCAACGGCCTGTTCACCACCACGGTGGAGGGCGTCGGCCAGGCGGCGATCACCTCCGACGGCCCGGCCGTGGTGCTGCGCGTCGCCCCCGGCCTGCCGCTGCAGGTGGACCCGGGCGCGTACGTGGCGCACACCGGCAACCTCCAGCAGCACTTCCAGGCCGGCATCAGCTGGCGGTCGGTGATCGGCGAGTCGGGCGGCGAGTCCTTCCAGATCCGCTTCGAGGGCGACGGCCTGGTGTACGTCCAGCCCAGCGAGCGCAACACCATCGGGGGGCAGGTCTGATGCCGTTCACCCGCGTCAACTCCAAGATGGTCGAGGCCCAGGTGCTGCCGGGCCAGCGGCTGTTCAGCCAGCGCGGCGCGATGCTGGCCTACCGGGGGAACGTGAGCTTCACCCCCAACGTGCAGGGCGGCCAGGGCGGCATCGGCTCGATGATCGGCCGCCGGCTCGCCAACGAGGCGACGCCGCTGATGACCGTCGAGGGCCACGGCTCGGTGATGTTCGGCCACGGTGGCCACCACGTGCACTGCGTCGACCTGACCGGCGACACCCTGTACGTCGAGGCGGACCGGCTGCTGGCCTTCGACGGCTCGCTGCGGCAGGGCACGATGTTCATGGGGTCCCAGGGCGGCGTCATGGGCGTCATCCGCGGTCAGGTCACCGGTCAGGGCCTGTTCACCACGACCCTGCAGGGGCACGGCGCGGTCGCGGTGATGGCCCACGGCGGCGTCATCGAGCTGCCGATCACCCCGCAGCGCCCGGTGCACGTCGACCCCCAGGCGTACGTCGCCCACCGCGGCGACGTGCGCAACAAGCTGTCCACCGCGCTCGGCTGGCGCGACATGGTGGGCCGCGGTTCCGGTGAGGCGTTCCAGCTGGAGCTGTCGGGGCAGGGCACGGTCTACGTGCAGGCGAGTGAGGAGAAGCTGTGAGCACCGGACCCGTCGTCCACGACCCGTACACCCTGCCGGTCGACGACAACGTCAACCCCTACGCCTTCAGCGTCGACCTGAAGGGCCAGTGGTTCCTGCAGAAGGGGAAGATGATCGCCTACTACGGGCAGATCAGCTTCCACGGCATCGGCCACGGCGCCCTCGACGGCCTGATCCGCAGCAACTTCCACTCCCCGCTGCACGCCTCGGACTGGGTGGTTGCCGAGGGCCAGGGCAAGATGATCCTCGCCGACCGGGCGTTCGACGTGAACTCCTTCGACCTGGAGGACGGCAACCTGACCATCCGGTCGGGCAACCTGCTGGCCTTCCAGCCGGGCCTGTCGCTCAAGCAGTCGATCATCCCGGGCTTCCTCACCCTGATCGGCACGGGGAAGTTCGTGGCGGCCTCCAACGGGGCCGTGCACTTCGTCGAGCCTCCGGTCCGTGTCGACCCGCAGGCGCTGGTGGGATGGGCGGACTGCCCCTCCCCCTGCCACCATTACGACCACGGGTACATGCGCGGCGTGCTGGGCGGCCTGCGGGCGCTGACCGGCGTCGGCGGCACCTCGGGCGAGGAGCACCAGTTCGAGTTCGTCGGCGCGGGGCAGGTGCTGCTCCAGTCGAGCGAGGTCCTCATGCCCGAGCAGGCCACGGGCGCGGTCCCGCACGAGGCCGGCGTCCCGGGCGGCGGAGCGGGCGCCCCGGGCATGCCGCAGGGCGTGCCGAGGCTCCCTGGGCAGCTCGGGGACCTGCAGCGCCGCTTCGGTCTGTGAAGCTACCGACACGTATCGGGACCCCGAATAATCCGGATTTCAACTTTCTGGGTATAATTCCATCATGGAGACAGAGACCGGCACCCTTTGGCTGACCGCCGACGAGCAGCGCACCTGGCGCATCCACCTGGAGGTCAGCAAGTTGCTGACCCACCAGCTCGAACGGGACCTGCAGCCGTTCGGTCTGACGTACAACGACTACGAGATCCTGGTGAACCTCTCGGAGTCGCCCGAGCACCGCATGCGGATGAGCGACCTGGCCCGTGCCACCCTGCAGTCCAAGAGCCGGCTGTCCCACCAGATCAGCCGGATGGAGACCGCGGGCCTGGTCCGCCGCGAGAACTGCGAGTCCGACCGGCGCGGGCTGTTCGCCGTCCTCACCGAGGACGGCTGGGAGACCATGCGCAAGGTCGCCCCGCACCACGTCGTCGCCGTCCGGGAGCACTTCATCGACCTGCTCCCGGCCGAGGACCTGGCAGCACTGCGCAGGGCCCTCCACCCCGTCGCGGACCACCTGCGCGCGGTGCGCGGCAAGGCCTGACCCACCCGGCGGCCCGTTCGCCCGCGCCCCAGGGCGCGGGCCTCAGGCCTGCTCGGTGAGGCCGGCGACCAGTTCGTCGGCGGCGGCGTACGGGTCCAGCTCGCCCGCCACGATGCGCTCGGCGAGCGCGCCGAGGCGGCGGTCGCCGTGGAGGTCGCCGATGCGCTCGCGCAGCGTGGTGACGGCGATGTGCTCGACCTCCAGGGCCGCGCGGCGCAGCCGGCGCTCCGCGAGCACGCCGTGCTCCTCCATCCAGGCCCGGTGCTTCTCCAGGGCCTCGACCACCTCGTCGATGCCCTCGCCGCGGGCGGCGACCGTCCTGACGATCGGGGGGCGCCAGTCGCCCGGCCCGCGGGCCTCGCCCAGGCCCAGCATGTGGTTGAGCTCGCGGGCGGTCGCCTCGGCACCGTCCCGGTCGGCCTTGTTGACGACGTACACGTCGCCGATCTCGAGGATGCCGGCCTTCGCCGCCTGGATGCCGTCGCCCATGCCCGGCGCCAGCAGCACCACGCAGGTGTCGGCCTGGGCGGCGATCTCCACCTCGGACTGGCCGACGCCGACGGTCTCCACCAGGATCACGTCGCAGCCGGCCGCGTCGAGCACGCGGATCGCCTGCGGCGCCGCCCAGGCCAGACCGCCCAGGTGGCCGCGGGTGGCCATGGAGCGGATGTAGACGCCGGGGTCGGAGGCGTGGTCGCTCATCCGGACCCGGTCGCCGAGCAGGGCTCCCCCGCTGAACGGCGAGGAGGGGTCCACGGCCAGCACCCCGACCCGCTTCCCGGCCCGCCGGTACGCCGAGACCAGCGCGGACGTCGACGTGGACTTGCCGACGCCCGGTGAGCCGGTCAGGCCGACCACGTACGCGCCACCGGTCAGCGGCGCGAGCGCGGCCATCACCTCCCGCAGCTGCGGGGACGCCCCCTCCACCAGTGAGATCAGCCGGGCGACCGCCCGCGGGCGGCCCTGCCGTGCCTGCTCCACCAGGGTGGGGACGTCCATCGCTGTGCTCCTCTTTTTTTCAGGGCTCGGTTCGCCTCCGGTGCGCTCAGCCGTCGCCGACGGTCGACCGTGCTCGCCCGCTCGTTCCTCGTCGCGGGCTCCGCGCGCTCTCCCTTTCGGCAACGGCCGCTCCCCTTCGGCTCACTCGCCGTTCGTACTGCTACTTGCCCGGCACGCGGATGATCAGGGCGTCGCCCTGGCCGCCGCCGCCGCACAGGGCCGCCGCGCCCACGCCGCCGCCGCGGCGCTTCAGCTCCAGGGCGAGGTGCAGGACGATACGGGCACCGGACATGCCGATCGGGTGACCGAGGGCGATGGCGCCGCCGTTGACGTTCACCTTTTCAGGTGTCACGCCCAGGTCCTTCATGGACTGCACGGACACCGCCGCGAAGGCCTCGTTGATCTCGATCAGGTCCAGGTCACCGACGGACAGCCCCTCCTTCTTCAGGGCGTGCGCGATGGCGTTGGACGGCTGCGACTGCAGCGAGTTGTCCGGGCCGGCCACGTTGCCGTGGGCGCCGATCTCGGCGATCCACTCCAGGCCCAGCTCCTCGGCCTTGGCCTTGCTCATCACGACCACCGCGGCGGCGCCGTCGGAGATCTGCGAGGAGGTGCCCGCGGTGATCGTGCCCTCCTTGCTGAAAGCGGGGCGCAGCTTGGCCAGCGACTCGGCCGTGGTCTCCGCGCGGATGCCCTCGTCCTTGGCGAAGACCACCGGTTCGCCCTTGCGCTGCGGGATCTCCACCGGGGTGATCTCGGCCTCGAACAGGCCGTTCTTCTGCGCGGCGGCCGCCCGCTGGTGGGAGAGCGCGGCGATCTCGTCCTGCTCGGCGCGGCCGATGCCCAGGCGCGTGTTGTGCTTCTCGGTGGACTCGCCCATGGCGATGTCCTCGAAGGCGTCGGTGAGACCGTCGTACGCCATGGCGTCCAGCATCTGGACGGCGCCGTACTTGAAGCCCTCGCGGGACTTCGGCAGCAGGTGCGGGGCGTTGGTCATCGACTCCTGGCCGCCGGCCACGACGACGTCGAACTCACCCGCCCGGATCAACTGGTCGGCGAGGGCGATGGCGTCCAGACCGGACAGGCAGACCTTGTTGATCGTCAGCGCCGGCACGCTCATCGGGATGCCGGCCTTGACCGCGGCCTGACGGGCCGGGATCTGCCCGGCACCCGCCTGGAGCACCTGGCCCATGATCACGTACTGCACCTGGTCGCCGCCGATGCCGGCCCGGTCCAGGGCGGCCTTGATGGCGACGGCGCCGAGTTCGGCGCCGGAGAAGGTGCGCAGCGAGCCGAGCAGCCGGCCCATGGGAGTGCGCGCACCCGCGACGATCACGGACGTTCGTGCCTGGCTGGTCATGACGCGGCCCCTTTGCACGGAGGGAAGGTTAACGATGGTTTTCGAGGGTGCTGTCAATGTACTGAGGGGTGGAGCCGGCGGTCACCCGGCAGACGGTGTGATCGCGCGCACGTTGCGTGACCATGCGGACCGGCGGTCCACTGGAGTCATGCTGACGCGAATCGACCACATCGGCATCGCCTGCTTCGACCTCGACAAGACCGTCGAGTTCTACCGTGCCACCTACGGCTTCGAGGTGTTCCACACCGAGGTGAACGAGGAACAGGGCGTGCGCGAGGCCATGCTCAAGATCAACGAGACCTCCGACGGCGGGGCCTCCTACCTCCAGCTGCTGGAGCCCACCCGCGAGGACTCCACCGTCGCCAAGTGGCTGGCCAAGAACGGAGAGGGGGTGCACCACATCGCCTTCGGGACCGAGGACGTCGACGGGGACGCGGCGGCCGTCCGCGACAAGGGCGTGCGGGTGCTCTACGACAGCCCGCGCACGGGTTCCATGGGGTCGCGGATCACCTTCCTGCACCCCAAGGACTGCCACGGTGTGCTCACCGAGCTCGTCACCTCGGCCAAGGACCACTGACCGGAGACGACTCGCCCCGGTAGAGTGGCCTGGCGACCCCGGGGTGGGCTGGGGTACCTGCCCGCGCTTCGGCGTGGGATCGGACACAATTCTCCGCAAGGCCCCGCGGTAAACGGGGCCCCGGGGAATCTCACTCGGTTGGCGGGTGGGTACACCAGGAGACGGATGGGACCGCGGAGTGCGGGGCTACGACCGCTACGAGGTTGAGGACGACCACCTCTCGCAGTTCGAGGCCGAGATGGAGCGGCTTCGTAAGGAGCGGGACAAGGTCGTCCAGCATGCCGACGACCTCGGCTACCAGGTCGAGGTGCTGCGCGCCAAGCTGCACGAGGCGCGCCGTAACCTCGCGACGCGTCCTGCCTACGACAACCTCGGCCACCAGGCCGACCAGTTGCTGCGCAACGCCCAGATCCAGGCCGACCAGCTGCGCGCCGACGCCGAGCGGGAGCTGCGCGAGGCGCGCGCGGCCACCCAGCGGCTGCTCCAGGAGCAGGCCGAGCACCAGGCCCGGGTGGAGGCCGAGTGGCACGCCGAGGCCGTCGCCCGGCGCCGGCGGCTGGACGAGGAACTGGCGGATCGCCGCACCAACGTCGAGAGCCACGTCAACGAGAACGTGGCCTGGGCCGAGCAGCTGCGCGCCCGTGCCGAGGCGCAGGCGCGCCGGCTCATGGAGGAGACCCGCGCGGAGTCGGAGGCCGCGCTGGCCGCCGCCCGCGCCGAGGCCCAGCGGATCGCCGAGGGCGCCCGCGACCGGCTGGAGTCGGAGTCCGCGACCGCCCGCGCCGAGGCCGACCAGTTGCTGCGCCGCGCCCGCGCGGACGCCGAGCGGCTGCTGAACGCCGCGGCCAGCCAGGCCCAGGAGGCCACCACCCAGGCCGAGCAGCTGCGCGCCTCCACCCAGAGCGACACCGAACACGCCCGCACCCAGGCCGGCGAGCTCTCCCGCTCCGCCGAGGAGAAGCTGCGCGAGGCCCAGGAGAAGCTGCGCGAGGCGCAGAGCGAGTCCGACCGGCTGCGCGAGGAGGCCGCGGCCAACGCCGCCAAGCGGCTGGCCACCGTCGACGCCGACAACGAGCAGCGCACCCGTACGGCCAAGGCCGAGGTGGCCCGGCTGGTCGCCGAGGCCACCAAGGAGGCGGAGGCCGCCAAGGCCGAGGCCGAGCAGATCCTCGCCGACGCCAGGACCGAGGCCGAACGGCTGCACAGCCAGGCCCAGGAGACCGCCAAGTCCGAGGCGGCCGAGGACGCGGCGGCGGCCCTCGCCAAGGCGGCCCGCACCGCCGAGGAGGTCCTCAACAAGGCCACTGAGGACGCCCGTGCCACCACCCGCGCGGCGAGCGAGGAGGCCGAGCGCATCCGCCGCGAGGCGGAGACCGAGGCGGACCGGCTGCGCGGCCAGGCCGAGGAGTCGGCCGAGGAGCTGCTCGGCACCGCCAAGGACGACACCAAGGAGTACCGCGCCAAGACGGTCGAGCTGCAGGAGGAGGCCCGCAGGCTGCGCGGCGAGGCCGAGCAGCTGCGCGCCGAGGCGGTCGCCGAGGGCGAGCGCATCCGCGGCGAGGCGCGGCGCGAGGCCGTGCAGCAGATCGAGGAGGCGGCCCGGTCCGCCGAGGAGCTGCTGACCAAGGCGAAGGCCGAGGCCGCGGAGCACCGGCAGAAGGCGACCGTCGACTCCGAGAAGGCCCGTACCGAGGCGATCGAGCGCGCCGCCGCGCTGCGCAGGCAGGCCGACGAGCTGCTCGAGCGCGCCCGGGGCGAGGCCGAGCAGATGCGCACCGAGGCCGAGCAGCAGGCCGAGCAGGTACGGGAGGACGCCGAGGGCGCCGGCCAGGTGCTGCGCGAGGAGGCCGAACGGGCCGCCCAGCGGCTGCGCGACGACGCCGAGGCCGATCTGGTCCGGCTGCGCGAGGAGGCCGAGCGCCGCATCACCGCGGCCGAGGAGGCGCTGCGCGAGGCCCGCACCGAGGCGGAGCGGCTGCGCCGCGAGACCGCCGAGGAGGCGGCCACGCTGCGCACGGAGGTCGCCGAGCGCGTCAGGGCGCTGCAGGAGCAGGCCGAGCAGGAGACGGTGCGGCTGCGGGACGAGGCCGCGGCCGACGCGTCGCAGACCCGGGCCGAGGCCGAGCAGCTCGCCGTCCGGCTGCGGGGCGACGCCGCCGCCGAGGCCGAGCAGTTGCGCACCGAGGCGCAGGAGACCGCCGACCGCCTCCGCTCGGAGGCGCAGGAGACCGCGGGACGGTTGCGGGCCGAGGCGGCCGAGGCGCTGTCCGCCGCCCAGGAGGAGGCCGCACGCCGCCGCCGCGAGGCCGAGGAGTTGCTGGCCGCGGCCCGCGGCGAGGCGGAGCAGGAACGCGCCCAGGCCGGTCGCGAGGGCGAGGAGCTGCTGGCGGCCGCCCGCAAGCGGGTGGAGGAGGCCGGCGCCGAGGCGGAACGGCTGGTCGCCGAGGCCGAGCGGCACGCCGCCGAGCTGGTCGGCGCGGCCGAGCAGACCGCCCAGCAGGTGCGGGACTCGGTCAACGGGCTGCACGAGCAGGCCGAGGAGGAGATCGCCGGGCTGCGCTCGGCGGCCGAGCACGCCGCGGAACGCCTGCGGTCCGAGGCCCAGGAGGCCGCGGACCGGCTGCACGCGGACGCCAACGCCGAGCGCGAGCGCGCCACCGAGGACGCCCAGCGGCTGCGGCGCGAGTCGCAGGAGGAGGCCGAGGAGGCCCGGCAGCTCGCCGACCGCACCGTCGGCGAGGCGATCGAGGAGGCCGACCGGCTGCGGGTGGAGACCCGCGACGAGTCCAACCGGCAGCGGGTGGAGGCCGCGGAACAGGCCGACCGGCTGCTCACCGAGGCGATCGAGGAGGCCGACCGGCTCCGCGCCGACGCCGCCGCCCGGGCCGAGGAGACCGTGGGCAAGGCGCAGCGCGACGCCGAGCGGCTGGGCATCCTGGCCAAGGACGCCCTCGACTCCGCCGAGCGCGACGCCGAGGAGCGCCGCCGTGCGGCCGAGGAGGCGCTGGGCACCGCCGAGGCGGAGGCCCGCCGCATCCTCGACGAGGCGCGCGACGAGGCCAACAAGCGCCGCACGGAAGCGGCCCAGCAGGCCGACCAGCTGATCACCAGGGCCCGCGCCGAGGCGGAGCGGCTGGGCATCCTCGCCAAGGACGCACTCGACTCCGCCGAGCGCGACGCCGAGGCGGCCCGCTCGGAGTCCGACCGGATCCGGGACGAGGCGCGCGAGGACGCCAACAAGCGCCGCGCCGAGGCCGCGGGGCAGGCGGACGAGCTGATCTCCCAGGCGCAGGGCGAGGCGCTCAAGATCGGCACCACCGCGGAGGAGCAGGCCGACACGATGGTCGGCGCCGCCCGCAAGGAGGCCGACCGGATCGTCGGCGAGGCCACCGCCGAGAGCAACGGCATGGTGGAGCGGGCCCGTACGGACGCCGACACGCTGCTGGAGGAGGCCCGCAGGGACGCCACCGCCATCCGCGAGCGCGCGGAGGAGCTGCGGCAGCGCGTCGAGGCCGAGGTCGAGGAACTGCACGAGCGGGCCCGTAGCGAGTCGGCCGCCACGATGAAGTCGGCGGGCGAGCGGGTCGACAAGCTGGTCGAGGCCGCCACCGAGCAGCTGGAGAAGGCCGAGGCCAAGGCCCGCGAGCTGGTCACGGACGCCGAGGCCAGGGCCGAGGAGACCCGGTCCACCGCGAGCGCGGAGGCCAGCAAGGTCCGCATCGCCGCGGTGAAGAAG
This sequence comes from Streptomyces sp. NPDC001902, assembly GCF_042891295.1. Lineage (NCBI taxonomy): Bacteria > Bacillati > Actinomycetota > Actinomycetes > Kitasatosporales > Streptomycetaceae > Streptomyces > Streptomyces sp. NPDC001902. Next base: position 75,902 of record NZ_JBIATA010000026.1, read on the forward strand.
GCCGAGGAGCTGCTCAAGGGGGCCGAGCAGAAGAAGAACGACGCGGAGCGGGAGGCGGAGCGGGTGCGGAGCGAGGCCCGCGTCGAGGCCGAGCGCATCGTGACCGAAGGCAAGAAGGAGCTCGAGGTGCTGAGCCGGCGCCGCCAGGACATCAACGCGGAGATCACCCGTGTGCAGGATGTCCTTGAGGCACTGGAGTCATTCCAGCAGCCGATCGACGGGGGAAAGAGCAACAGTCAGAACGCCACGCAGAACGGTAAGAACACGGTCACTGCAGGTGCAGCGGCCGGCACGACCCGGACAGGGAGCAAGCGGTCCGACGATGCGCCACTCGATTGAGCGGTCATTGTGCACAGTTACTGGACAGTGACTGTAAGACACGCCGCTTGGGCCCCTAGGATTCCCCCTATCACCCCACCCGGTCTGAATTGACAGGAACCCCATGAGCGACACTTCCTCCCCCTTCGGCTTCGAGCTCGTGCGGCGCGGATACGACCGCGGGCAGGTGGACGACCGCATCACCAAGCTCGTCGCCGACCGTGACAGTGCACTGGCCCGGATCAATGCGCTGGAGAAGCGCATCGAGGAACTCCACCTCGAGACCCAGAACGCGCAGGCGCAGGTCAACGACGCCGAGCCGTCGTACGCCGGTCTCGGCGCGCGGGTGGAGAAGATCCTCCGCCTCGCCGAGGAGGAGGCGAAGGACCTGCGCGAGGAGGCCCGCCGGGCCGCCGAGCAGCACCGCGAGCTGGCCGAGTCCGCCGCCACCCAGGTGCGCAACGACGCCGAGTCCTACGCCGCCGAGCGCAAGACCAAGGCCGAGGACGAGGGCGAGCGCATCGTCGAGAAGGCCAAGGGTGAGGCCGGCCAGCTGCGCGCCGACGCGCAGAAGGACGCGCAGGCCAAGCGCGAGGAGGCGGACGCCCTCTTCGAGGAGACCCGCGCCAAGGCGGCCCAGGCCGCGGCCGACTTCGAGACCAACCTGGCCAAGCGCCGCGAGCAGTCCGAGCGTGACCTGGCGTCCCGTCAGGCCAAGGCCGAGAAGCGCCTCGCCGAGATCGAGCACCGCGCCGAGCAGCTCCGCCTGGAGGCCGAGAAGCTGCGCACCGACGCCGAGCGCCGGGCCCGCCAGACGGTGGAGACCGCGCAGCGCCAGGCCGAGGACATCGTGGCCGACGCGAACGCCAAGGCGGACCGCATCCGCAGCGAATCCGAGCGCGAGCTGGCGGCGCTCACCAACCGCCGCGACAGCATCAACGCCCAGCTGACCAACGTCCGCGAGATGCTGGCCACGCTGACCGGTGCGGCGGTCGCCGCGGCCGGCGCCCCCGCCGACGACGAGCCCGTGTCGCGCGGCGTCCCGGCCCAGCGCTGACGTCCCACCGGTCTTCCGGAGCACATCGAGCCCCCTGTCCCCTCGGCAGGGGGCTCGGTCGTGTGCGGGAGCGCAAACGGGGGCGTGAATTCCGCGTGCATCGCGCGCCGCGGCCAAATAGTGTATGCGGCATGATCGAGCTGCAGGGGCTGACCAAGCGGTACGGCGACAAGACCGCGGTGGACGACCTCACCTTCACGGTGCGGCCGGGGGTGGTGACCGGCTTCCTCGGCCCCAACGGGGCGGGCAAGTCGACGACGATGCGCATGATGCTGGACCTGGACAATCCGACCAGCGGCAGCATCCGCATCGACGGCAAGCACTACCGCGAACTCCACGAACCGCTCAAGCACATCGGGGCGTTGCTCGAGGCCAAGGCCATCCACGGCGGCCGCACGGCGTACAACCACCTGCTGTGCCTGGCCCAGTCCAACCGCATCCCGGCCCGCCGGGTCGACGAGGTGCTGGAGACCGTCGGTCTCGCGCCCGTCGCCAAGAAGCGTTCCAAGGGGTTCTCCCTCGGCATGGGACAGCGTCTCGGCATCGCCGCGGCGCTGCTGGGCGACCCCGAGATCCTGATGTTCGACGAGCCGGTCAACGGACTGGACCCGGAGGGCATCCACTGGATCCGCAACCTGATGAAGGGGCTGGCCGCGCAGGGCCGCACGGTCTTCGTCTCCAGCCACCTCATGAGCGAGATGGCGCTCACCGCCGAGCACCTGATCGTGATCGGCCGCGGCAAGCTGATGGCGGACACGACGATGGCGGACTTCATCACCGAGAACTCCCGCTCCTACGTGCGCGTCCGCACCCCCGAGCCGGAGAAGTTCAGGGACGCGCTGGCGGCCGCGTCGATCACCTCGGTGGTCGACGACGAGGGCGCCTTCGAGATCGAGGGCGCGGAGTCCGCCAAGATCGGTGAACTCGCCGCCCGGCACCAACTGGTGCTGCACGAGCTCAGCCCCCAGCAGGCCTCCCTGGAGCAGGCCTTCATGCAACTCACCGCCGAGTCGGTGGAGTACCACGCCGGTGGGGCCGCGGCGGAGGCCGGCGAGGCCGCGGCTCCCACGTCCCAGTGGGGCGCCGCCTGGAACACGCACACCGGAAAGGAAGCCTGACATGGCAGCGACCACCGCTGTTCTGCAGTCGGAGTGGACCAAGGTCAGGACCGTCCGGTCGACCGTGTGGACGCTGGCGTCCGCCGCCGTCCTGACCATCGTCATCAGCGGTCTGTTCTGCCTGCTCTTCCGCACCCAGTGGGACACCATCGAAGAGGGCGCCCGCGCCCAGTTCGACGCCACCGCCCAGAGCCTGTCCGGTCTCTTCCTCGGTCAGCTCGCGCTGATCACCTTCGGCGTGCTGATCATCTCCAGCGAGTACAGCACGGGCATGATCAGGGCCTCGCTCTCGGCGGTACCGCAGCGTGCGACGTTCTACCTCTCCAAGGTCGCCGTCGCCGCCGGCATCACCTTCGTCCTCGGGGTGATCGTCAGCTTCGTCTCCTTCTTCATCGGGCAGGCCGTCCTCGGCGGTGACCTCGACACCTCGATCAGCGATCCGGGGGTGCTGCGCGCGGTCTTCGGGGCCGGCCTCTACATGACGCTGATGGTGCTCTTCGCGGTCGGCGTCGCGACGATGCTGCGCAGCCCGCTGGTCTCACTGGGCATCCTCATCCCCTTCTTCTTCCTGATCTCCGGGATCCTCTCGGCCGTGCCGGGCGCCAAGGAGGTGGCCCGGTACTTCCCGGACCAGGCCGGCAGCAAGATCATGCGGGCCACGATCGCCCCGGACGACCCCGCCCCGTACAGCGCGTGGGGCGGACTCGGCATCATGGCGCTGTGGGTGGTCGTCGCGCTGATCGGCGGCTACGCGCTGCTGAAGAAGCGGGACGCCTGACCGTTCCCGGGCAATTCCGGCCTCACGGGGCGGGAACCGATCCCGCCCCGCTAGCCTCCTAATCCTCATGGGGGCGAGCGCCGCCCCGCGGACGGTTCGTCGAGGGGCGGAGCATGATCGAGGCAGTCGGCCTCACCAAGACCTACGGCAGCAAGACAGCCGTGTACAACCTGTCCTTCCAGGTGCGGCCCGGCATGGTGACCGGCTTCCTGGGGCCCAACGGCTCCGGGAAGTCGACCACGATGCGGATGATCCTGGGCCTGGACACGCCCACGGCCGGACGCGTGACCGTCGGCGGACAGCCGTTCCGGCAGCTGCCCAACGCCCCGCGCCGGGTGGGCGCGCTGCTGGACGCCAAGGCCGTGCACGGCGGGCGCAGCGCACGCCAGCACCTGCTGTGCCTGGCGCAGTTGTCCGGGATCCCGGCCCGCCGGGTGGACGAGGTGCTGGGCGTGGTGGGCCTGCAGGAGGTCGCGCGCAGGCGCTCCAAGGGCTTCTCGCTCGGCATGGGGCAGCGCCTCGGCATCGCGGCGGCGCTGCTGGGCGACCCCGAGGTGCTGCTCTTCGACGAGCCGGTCAACGGTCTGGACCCGGAGGGCATCCACTGGGTGCGCCATCTGATGCGCAAGCTCGCCTCGGAGGGCCGTACGGTCTTCGTCTCCTCGCACCTGATGAGCGAGATGGCGCTCACCGCGGACCACCTGATCGTGATCGGCCGCGGGCAGCTGCTGGCCGACATGAGCGTCAAGGACTTCATCGCCCGCAACTCCACCGGCTTCGCCGTGGTCCGCACCCCGGACGTGGCCGCGGACCGGGACAGGCTCACGAAGGCGCTGACCGAGGCGGGCGCGCAGGTGCAGCAGGAACAGGACGGCGCGCTGCGCGTGACCGGTCTTGAACTGCCGCGGATCAGCGACATCGCGCACGAGTCCGAGGTGCGGCTGTGGGAGCTCTCGCCCCACCAGGCCTCGCTCGAGGAGGCCTACATGCGCCTCACCAACAGCGCCGTCGACTACCGCTCCACCGCCGACCCGCGGCAGGGCCTGCAGCAGCCCGGCGGTGCGCCGGCCCCCGGCGGCTGGGGCATGCCGCCGCAGGCGCCCTACCCGCAGCCCGTCCCGCAGCAGCCGCCGTACGGGTACGGCTACGGGCACCCGCAGCCCCCGGTGCAGCCGTACGCGGCGCCGGTGCCGCCGGCCCCCGGCGCGGCGCCGACCGCGCCCGTGAACCCGTACGCGCAGCCGCCCGTGCCGCCCGGCGCCCCCGTACCGCCGGCGGTGCCCGCCGCTCCGGCGGCTCCCGCGGCTCCCGCCGCCCCGCCCGCCCCGCAGCCGACCCAGCCCGTCGAGGACGCCCGATGACTGCCCCCGTCCACAGCCCGGCTCCGCAGTTCTCCTCCACCGTCCCGGTGCAGAGGACCCACCTCGGCCACGCGCTGAAGTCCGAGTGGACCAAGATCCGTACGGTGCGCTCCACGCTGTGGACGCTCGGCGTCATGCTGCTGCTGATCCTCGGCATCAACCTGCTCGTCGTCGGCCTGGGCTCGACCGAGAACGTCTCCGACCCGGTGCTCGGCTTCGGCCTGTTCGGGGTGCTCCTCGGCCAGCTCTGCGTCATGACGCTCGGCGTGCTGGTGATCAGTTCCGAGTACGGCACGGGCATGATCCGCACGACCCTCACCGCGTGCCCGCAGCGCGGCCGGGTGCTCACCGCGAAGGCGATCGTCTTCTTCGCGCTGACCTTCACCGTCACCACCGTGGCCTGCGCGCTCACCGCGCTGATGAACTACGCCACCTTCGGCGGCAGGTCCGTGGGCGACGACACCTACGTGGGCGCCCGGCTCGTCATCGAGGACGGCCTCACCACCGCCAGCGGCACCCAGTGGCTGGGCGCCACCGTCGGCGTCGGCCTGTACGTGGCGCTGCTCGGGCTGCTCTCGCTGGCCGTCGGCGCGCTGCTGCGGCACTCCGCGGGCGCGATCACCACGATGATGGGCGTGGTCCTGCTGCCGCTGATCATCGCGATCTTCATGCAGTCGGACAGCCTCCGCAAGGTGCAGGAGAAGCTGATCGAGTACTCCTCCCCCAACGCCATCGCGTCGCTCTACCAGATGCCGATGCTGGAGAACGGCGACGCCGACGGCGTGCGCCAGTTGGTCGGGCTCGCGATCATCACGGCCGTCGCCCTGGGCGCGGCCTACGCGGCGCTCGCCAAGCGCGACGTCTGACCCGGGACACCGGGCTTCCGCCCCACGGTCAGTACCGGGGGGCGTTCCGGGACCGCTGGAGCCGTGCGCTCCGGCGGTCCCTGGCGTTCCAACAGGCGGTGTGCCAGTGGCGCCGGTCCTCCACGCCGCCGTGCTCCGGCCAGGCCACCAGGTGCCCGACGCCCGGCGGGATCTCCTGGTCGCAACCGGGGCAGCGGTAGTGCTTGCCACCCGGACTCCCGCTCAGCTGGCGGACGGTCCACTGCTCGCCCTGCCAGCTCTCCACACGCTCCGGGCCCCTGGCCGGTCCGGCCTCGGGACGCTCCTCGGCTCTGCCGGCGGCGCCTCGGGGGCGGTTTCGGCGCGGGGACACGGGCACGCACCTCATGCGGTTCGGGGGACTCGGGGCCGCCAACCAGCGTACGCGTAGCGCGGACCGTGCCGGGTACCCGGTCGGGGAACCCCCCATTCCGGCCATCGCCGAGAAAATCATGAAATCGCGGTGCGCGGACCGTGCCTTTGGCACGTGTCAGGCGTTAGTGCCAGTAGGGGAGCCGTGTCGGCCACCGAGGAAGGTGTGAAGCACGATGCGTGTCGGTACTTTCGTCCTCGCCGCCCAGTTCCCGGGGCAGGGACCGGGGGAGGCGCTGCACCGCGCGGTGCGGTCCGCAGAGGCGGCGGAGAAGGCCGGGCTGGACTCCGTATGGCTGGCGGAGCACCACTTCGTGCCGTACGGCGTGTGCCCGTCGGCCGTGACGCTCGCCGCGCTGCTGCTGGGCAGGACGCGCCGGATCGGGATCGGTACGGCCGTGAGCGTCCTGCCGACCGCGCACCCCGTGGCGCTCGGCGAGCAGGCGGCGCTGCTGCACATCGCCTCGCACGGCCGTTTCACGCTGGGCGTGGGCCGCGGCGGCCCCTGGGTGGACCTGGAGGTCTTCGGCGCCGGACTCGCCGCCTTCGAGAAGGGTTTCCCCGAGTCGCTGGACCTGCTGCTGCGCTGGCTCCGCGAGCCGCGCGTGGGGGCCTCGGGTGAACGATTCGCCTTCCGCGAGGTCGACGTCGTACCGCGGGCGGACGAGTTCGAGGAGCCCAGCGGGCCGCCGGTCGTCGTCGCCTGCACCTCGCCGGGCAGCGTCCGGCTCGCGGCACGCAGGGGTCTGCCGATGCTGCTCGGCATGCACTGCGGTGACGAGGACAAAGCTGCCATGGTCGCAATGTGGCAGGCCGAGGCGCGCGATGCGGGGCTTTCACCCGAAATGGTGGCCACGGCGGAACATGTCTCCGCGGGCGTCGTACAGATCGCGGACCGCCGTGCGGACGCCGTGGAGACCCTCACCAAGGCGATGCCCGGCTGGCTCCAGCGGGGTCTCGCCGCGCACCGCACGGTCGACGGCCGGCCCCGGACGATGCGCGATCCGCTCGCCTACACCGAACTCCTCTGCGACCTCCACCCCGTGGGCCCGCCCGCGCTGTGCGCCGACCGGCTGGCCGCCACCGCCGAGCGGACGGGCATCAGCCGCTTCGCCCTGCTCGTCGAGGGCTCCGGCGATCTCGCGGCCACCGAGGAGAACGTGGCGCGGCTCGGCAGCGAAGTGCTCCCGCAATTGGCCTGATTGAAACATCAAAGAGCAGTGGTGCGACCAACGGCGGGAGCACCCTGCCCGGTTCAGCAGTCCCGCAGCTCCGGGGACTGGTTCAGCAGCTGTGCGCGTACGGAGGTGAAGGTGGCGTAACGCCCGTCGACCGCCGGGTCCAGCGGGAACACCGCGACCCGGTGGCAGTTCTGGAACGCCAGCCGGACCCCGAAGTGCCGCTGCAGGGCCCCCCGTATCGCGTCACTCGCCAGGGCGCGGAGCAGCTGCCCGCGCGCGTGCTCGTCCGGCGGAGGTACCTGGTTGTCGGCGAACTCGCCGCCGTCCACCTTGAGTTGTGCCGCCAGAGAGCTGATCATGTCCCATGCGTAAGGCAGGGAAGTCCGGACGCAGTCGACGAATTCCCGTTCGTCGACCTCGCCTCGCTCGGCCTGTTCGAGGAGGGCCGGTGAGACGTCGAGCGACATGAGTACTCCTCTCGTGACCCCCCTGTCCGAGGAGTCAGACGGACTACGGAGAGAAGCCGCCCAGAGTTCTCCCGCGCGACGGCTTCCACCCACAACCGTAGGCGGAGAGGTCCCATGACACTAGGCGCGAGCGCTCACAACAGGCCATTTTCCGACCGCGCCCGGTAGCGAGTAACGTTGCCGACCATGCGTCTCGTCATCGCCCGTTGCTCCGTGGACTACGCGGGCCGGCTCTCCGCCCATCTGCCGTCGGCCACCAGGCTGCTCCTGGTCAAGGCCGACGGCAGCGTCTCCGTCCACGCCGACGACCGTGCCTACAAGCCGCTGAACTGGATGTCGCCGCCCTGCACGCTCAAGGAGGGTGAGGACGGGGTCTGGACGGTCACCAACAAGGCCGGCGAGCAGCTGATCATCACCATCGAGGACGTGCTGCACGACTCCACGCACGAACTCGGGGTCGACCCCGGCCTGATCAAGGACGGCGTCGAGGCCCACCTCCAGGAGCTGCTGGCCGACCGCATGGAGGTGCTCGGCGAGGGCTGGAGCCTCGTCCGCCGCGAGTACCCGACGGCCATCGGCCCGGTGGACATCCTGGGCCGGGACGCGTCCGGCACGACCGTCGCCGTCGAGATCAAGCGCCGCGGAGAGATCGACGGCGTCGAGCAGCTCACCCGCTACCTCGAACTCCTCAACCGGGACCCACTGCTCGCGCCCGTGAAGGGCGTCTTCGCGGCCCAGGAGATCAAGCCGCAGGCGCGCGTCCTCGCCACGGACCGCGGCATCGACTGCGTCGTCCTCGACTACGACGCGCTGCGCGGCATCGAGGACGACAAGCTCCGCCTCTTCTGACCCCAGGTCCCGGAACGGCCGCGGGCACGCACCACGGCGCGGCCCGGCGGTCGGCAGACCACCGCGGCCGCGCCGTGACGGGCGCCGGTCAGGCGATCGTTCCGGACGTGGAGGACTCGTCCACCGGGGTACCGGGATCCGTGGTGGCGACCGCGGTCTCGGAGGGCCCGCCGGCGCTGGTGGTGTCGCTGGGCTCGGTCGTCTCCGTGGGATCCGGCGACGCCGGGGGGGACGTCGGGGGCTCGCTGCTCGGCGTGGTCGAGGGCTGTGTCGGCGACTTGGTCGGCGTCTTCGACGGCGTCGGCTTTCCGGGGGTCCCACCGCCCGGCTTCTTCGTCGGTGACGTCTCCCCGCCCCCCGGCTGCTCGGTCCCCCCGTCGCCCGTACCCGGGTCGACCGCACCGCCCGGCGCGCCCGGCCCGCCGGTGGACCCCGGCGTGGTGCCGCTCGCGGAGGGGCTGGGCCGCCGGCTGGAGCCGGGGCTCGGGGCGTCCTCGGCCGGGAAGCCGTCGTCCGCGTTGTCCTCCTGGGCGGACTCGACCGGCTTGACGTTCATGGGTGTGTTCTGGTCACCGCCGGAGGCCGTCGTGCCGAGGGTGACGACGGTGCCGAGGACGGCGGCCAGCAGGGCGCCCGCGCCGGCGGCGACGAGGTTGCGGCGGGAACCGGTGAGGGCGATCCGGCGCGGGGCGGCGGCCGCCGCGGCAAGACGCTTGCTGATGATCGTCGTGGGCGCCTCGGACATGTCGGTGCCCGCCGCCGGGGTCTCGACGCCCGCGAGGCCCGTGCCGGGCACAGGGCCGCCCGCGCGGTCCACGACGAGCGCGAGGGTGCGGCGCCCCACCGTGGTGCCCTGGCGGTCCGCGAGGGCGCCGCGCAGGGCTATCGAGGCCTCCAGTTCGCTGCGGGCCCGGTCCAGGTTGCCGAGGCACAGCGCCAGGACGCCGAGTTCGTGGAGGAAGTACGCCTCCTCGGCCACCTCCCCGGCCAGCCGGGCGGCCTCCTGGCCGACGCGCAGCGCACGCTCCCACGCGCTCCAGTGCATGGCGGCCGCCAGGACGGGCGCCACCGCGCGGGCCAGGAGCACGGCCGCGCTGGTGTGCCCGCCGTCGCGGGCGGCGCTCAGGGCGCCGAGGATGGCCTCCGCCTCGGCGGCGACGCGCTTCGGGGTGACGGAGGGGTGCCCGGCCCACCAGGCGTAGTGCTGGGCGGCGGCCAGCGCCTGCGGTGAGCCCTCGGCGGCGGCCTCCGCGGCCAGTCCGTCCACCAGGGCCAGTTGGCGGCTCACACCGGCCGCCAGGCGGTGGTGCGCCGCGACGGGGACAGCGAGCCCGACGGCCACGATCTCGCCGAGCGCGGCATCGCCGTGGGTGTCGCCGACGAGCGCCGGCAGGTGGGCCTGGTGCGGGCACTCGCCGCCCAGGGCCACCGCGAAGCGCAGCGCCTCCTGCGCCGAGGCGCCGAGGCGGGAGGCGAGCAGGGCGGCGGGCGCGGCGCTCTCGGCGAGCGAGGGCAGCGGCACGTGCGAGGCCGACGCGCCCGGCTCGGTGCCGAAGGGCGCGTCGGCGGAAAGTTCGTCCGTCGCGTCCACGTCGCCCCACACGGACTCGTCGGCCGCGAGGATCTCCGCCCCGAGCGCGTCGCGCTGCCGCAGCAGCGCACCGGCCTGGACGAAGCGCAGCGGCAGACCCTCGGACTCGAACCACAGGTCGGCCGCCCAGGCGGTCTCCTCCTCCACCAGGGGGCGGCCCGCGGAGAGCTCCAGCAGTTCCAGGCAGGCGACCCGGGGCAGTCCGGGGAGGAAGACCTCTTCGACCAGGGAGTCGCCGGCGGGGGCCGGCACGTCGGGCGTCGCGGACACCAGGAAGGCGCACTCGGGCGCCGCCGCGAGCAGTTCCTCCAGGGAGGCGCCGCCGAACTCCAGGTCGTCCAGGACGACGACCCCGCCGATGTCGCGCAGCAGCTCCAGCAGGCGGCTGCGCTCGGGGCGGTAGTCATCGGTGTCGTAGACGGTGGCGAAGAGCTCCTGCAGCAGGTCGCTGGGGGTCCGCCGGTAGCCCGAGAGCCGGATCACGCCGTCGGGGGCGAGGTCCTCGCAGGCCCGGGCCACCGCGTCGAGCAGCACGCTGCGGCCGGCGCCGGAGGGCCCGGTGACGCGCACCGAACGGCCCCGGGAGAGCAGCCGCACCAGGCGCTTGCGCTCCTCCTCGCGCTCCAGCAGCGGGAGCTCGGGGGCGCGTGGCCCCGGCGGCACCGTCGGCCGGGCGGCGGCGGTCAGCGCGGCGCGTTCCTCCGCCGTGCGCCGTACGGGTGCGGGCAGGTCGCCGGGGGCGAGGGAGCTGACCTCGCTGCCGTCGACGGGGTTGAGGGTCAGCCTGCAGTCGCCCACGAGGAGTTCGACGACGCGTGGCGCGTCGCCGTCCCCCGTGCCCGCCCCGACCTCCAGGGCGAGCGGGTCGCGCGGCGGCCGGCCGACGCGCGGCGTCGGCGCGGTGCCGTCCTCCGCACCGCCGGCCGATGTCGCGTCGGCAAAGCCCGTGGGGTCCTGTTGTGCGCCGTACTCGTCACCGGTCATGTCGGGTCCGTGTGGGTCCATTAGTCTCCGCCCCCCATATGCGTCGCAGCAGGGCCCCACCGGGCCCGTGGTCGCGCCGTGGGACCGGTCCGGCTCCCCTCCTCGGCGTACGGGGTTGAGGCACGCCGGAACCGAACCCTAAACCTTCCCGCAGCGTGTGCGAAGCCCAGGGCGGCGATGCCGCCCTTGCGTCCGAATCTGTCCGGGGTTGCCGCTTGCGTATCGGCGCGCCCGGTGGGTGCGCTAGGTCCGCGGCAGTGCTTCTGCCGCGATTCCCCCCTCGATGACCAGGATGCGGTGCAGCCGCGTGGCGACCAGCAGGCGCTGCATCTGCGCGGGCACGCCCCGCAGGACCAGGCGCCGGTCGGCCCGGCCGCAGCGGCGGTGCGCCCCCATGATGACCCCCAGGCCCGTCGCGTCCCACGAGTCGAGTTCGGTCAGGTCGAGCACGAGGTCGCCGTGGCCGCCGTCCACGGCGCTGTGCAGGACCTTGCGGGCGTCCGCCGCGGTGCGGACGTCGAGGCGGCCCCCGACGACCAGCTCGGCGTGATCGCCCCTGATGTGCATTACGCCTCCCCGTGGAGTGAATGGGTGGAACTGCCGTGGTTCTACGTAACTGACGGTCCGTCGTACGAAGAGGTTGCCGTCTGTGAGCGAACCGATACCGAATTCACCCTTGCGAGTGACAGGAGGGGTCCGAGGGGCCCAGCCCTCCGGCCATCCGCACCGGACCGGGCCCTTCCGGTTGACGCTCCGTCAGTAGCGGTAGAAGCCCTCGCCGCTCTTGCGGCCGAGCGCGCCCGCGTCGACCATGCGCCGCATGAGCTCCGGCGGGGCGAACTTCTCGTCCTGGGACTCGGTGTAGATGTTGTCGGCGGCGTGCAGCAGGATGTCGACGCCGGTGAGGTCGGCGGTCGCCAGCGGACCCATCGCGTGGCCGAAACCGAGCTTGCAGGCGATGTCGATGTCCTCGGCCGTGGCGACGCCCGACTCGTAGAGCTTGGTGGCCTCGACGACGAGCGCCGCGATCAGCCGGGTGGTGACGAAGCCGGCCACGTCCCGGTTGACGACGATGGTCGTCTTGCCGATCTCCTCGGCGAAGGCCTTGGCGCGCGCCAGGGTCGCGTCGCCGGTCTTGTAGCCGCGGACCAGCTCGCACAGCTGCATGAGCGGGACCGGCGAGAAGAAGTGGGTGCCGACCACGCTCTCCGGGCGCTCCGTCACCGCCGCGATCTTGGTGATCGGGATGGCGGAGGTGTTGGAGGCCAGCACCGCGTCCGCCTTGGCGATCTTGTCCAGCGCGCGGAAGATCTCCTGCTTGACCTCGATCTTCTCGAAGACGGCCTCGACGACGATGTCGGCGTCGGCGGCCGCGTCCAGGTCGGTGGTGGTGGTGATGCGCGCGAGCGCGGCGGCCGCGTCCTGCGCGGTGAGCTTCCCCTTGGCGACGAACTTCTCGTAGGACGCCTCGATCCCGCCCTTGCCCCTGGCCAGCGCCTCGACCGTGATGTCACGCAGGACGACCTCGTAACCCGCTTGTGCGGACACCTGCGCGATGCCGGAGCCCATCAGGCCGGCTCCGATGACGGCGAGCTTCTTCGCCACGGCACACACCTATCTTCTCGATGCTGTTGCCGGGACCTTAACGTCGCTTCACAGCGGAGCGCAGCAGGAAGAGAGGCGGGTCACCCTGTGTCCTTCGTCGCACAGTTGAGGGCCCCGGCGCCCAGTTGCAGGCGAACCGCGTCCAGTTTGACCGGGACCGCCCCCGGAGTCCGCATCCGCCTCCCGCGCCTTGGGCCCGTCGCGGGGCGCGCCCCGGGCGCTGCCTGACTACGCTCGACACATGGTCAATCTGACGCGCATCTACACGCGGACCGGGGACGACGGCACCACCGCCCTCGGCGACATGAGCCGTACGGCCAAGACCGACAGCCGCATCTCGGCCTACGCGGACGCCAATGAGGCGAACGCGGCGATCGGCGTGGCGATCGCCCTCGGCGCGCTCCCGCAGGAGGTCGTGACCGTCCTCGTACGGGTCCAGAACGACCTCTTCGACGTCGGCGCCGACCTCGCGACGCCCGTCGTCCCCGACCCCAAGTACCCGCCGCTGCGCGTCGAGCAGACCTACGTGGACCGGCTGGAGGCGGACTGCGACCGCTTCCTGGAGGAACTGGAGAAGCTGCGCAGCTTCATCCTGCCGGGCGGCACCCCGGGCGCCGCGCTGCTCCACCAGGCGTGCACGGTCGTCCGCCGCGCCGAGCGGTCCACGTGGACCGCGCTGGAGGAGCACGGCGGGACGATGAACAAGCTCACCGCCACCTACCTCAACCGGCTGTCCGACCTGCTGTTCATCCTGGCCCGTACGGCCAACAAGGAGGTCGGCGACGTGTTGTGGGTGCCCGGCGAGAACCGCTGACCCCGCCCGCTCAGGTGCGCGGCGAGGCGGCCGGCCCCCGCTTGGGCCAGAGCGTGTAGCTCGCCGCGACGACCGCGTGGATCCCGGTCGCCGCCGCCATCCGCACCTGCCACTCCCGCAGGGCGGCCGTGCGTCCGGCGTCCGCCACGAGCCAGACGGCCAGTTGCAGCAGGGCGGCCGCGACCGCGGCGGACACCGCGGTACGGCCGAGCAGCCGCCACTCGTGCAGGGCCCGGGCCCTGCCGTACTTCGGTGCCGGCGGCGGCTCGGGGCCCCCCGCGAAGCGGTGCGCGAAGCGTGCGTCGGCCCAGCGGACGACGCCGTGGCCGTAGCCGGCGGAGAAGCCGATGTACGCGGCGGCCAGGCCGTGCCGGGCGGCGGCCGTGCCACCGTCGCGCAGGTCGGCCACCGCCGCGGCCAACAGCACCAGGTCCACCAGGGGCACGCACACCAGCAGCGCCGCGCCGGCCCGGGGCCGGCGCAGCAGGTAGCGCACCGCGAGCCCGGCGCCGAGCAGCGCCCAGAAGGCGATCTCGCACCCGGCGATCAGGGTCACCAACATGCCGCAAGGCTCCCCCGCGGCCGCGGTGGGGCGCGTCGTCGGCGCTGATGAGACCCGGCTGCATCCTTCGGTGTACGCACCGGGTCCGACCACCGGCCGACGCGCACCGTCCGCGCCGCGTGCTGGGATGGGCCCATGACGACCAACGCCGCCCGGCGCCCGCCTCGAGACGACGTGCTGATCGCCGTGTCGGGACTCACGGGCGGCCTCGCGATGTGGGCGTTCGGGCTGTACACCCACTCGGGGAACCATCCGGCGGGCGACCACCGCTGGCTGCCGCTGCTCCCGCTGGTGGTCATGGCCGGGTGCGAACTGATGCGGCGGACCGCGCCCCGCGTCGCGATCGTCCTCGGCGCGCTCACCTTCTGCGCGGACTTCGTGATCGGCTCGCTGCTGGTGACCGTGCTGATGTTCACCGACCTCGTGTACGCCGCCGTCCTGTACGGGCCGAAGCGGCTGACCCGGGTCGTGCCCGTCGTCAGCGTGCTCTGCACGGCCGCGCTCACCGCCACCGCCGTGGCGGTGCACCCGGTCGCCGAGTCCCTGCTGATCGGTGTGGTCGGTGCCCTGGTCTCGGTCGCCCCCGCCTGGACCGGCGTGGTGGTGCGGCGGCACCGCGACGAGGCCGCCCACGAACGGCTGCGCGCGGAGCAGACCGCGCTCCTCGCGGAGCTGGACCGCCGGGAGGCGGTGGGCCGCGAGCGGGCCCGGATGGCCCGCGAACTGCACGACATGGTGGCGGGCCACCTCTCCGCGATCGCCATCCACTCCACCGCCGCACTGTCCCTGGACCGCCACGAGGGCCCGGCCCGCGAGGCGCTGGCAGTGATCCGCGAGAACAGCGTCGAGGGCCTGTCCGAGATGCGCCGGCTGATCGGGCTGCTGCGCGACTCGGCGGGCGAGGACGGGGAACCGGCCCCCGTCCCGCGGCTGGCCGGCATGGAAGCGCTCCTGGAACAGATGCGCGCGGCGGCCCCGCACTCGGCCTTCGTACTGCGCGACGGGCGCCCCGAGGGCGCCGCCGCGCTGCCCGCGCCCGTGGAGCTGGCGGCCTACCGGATCGTGCAGGAGTCCTTGACCAACGTCCTGAAGCACGCGGCGCCCGGTGAGGTGCCCGTCATGCTGGAGCAGGAGGGCGAGGTGCTGACGGTGACCGTGGCGAGCCCTTGCCGGATCGGCGGCCCGGGGCACCGGCCGGACCCCCGGGCCCCCGGCTCCGGAAGTGGCTTGATCGGGATGCGGGAACGCGCCGAGCTGCTGGGCGGCACCTTCGAGGCGGGCCGGGAGGGCACGACATGGCGGGTACGGGCGGTACTGCCCATGAAGGGGAACGCATGATCCGGGTCGTCGTCGCCGAGGACCAGGCCGCGGTACGCGCGGGGCTGGTGCTGATCCTGGGCTCGGTGCCGGACATCGAGGTGGTCGGCGAGGCGGCCGACGGGGAGGCCGCGGTCCGCGTCGCCCGTGAGCTGCGCCCGGACGTGATCCTCATGGACCTCCAGATGCCCCGGCTGGACGGGGTCGCCGCGACCCGGGAGATCGTCGCGGAGCGACTGGCGGACGTGCTCGTCCTCACCACCTTCGACCTGGACGAGTACGTCTTCGGGGCGCTGCGGGCGGGCGCCGCGGGATTCCTGCTGAAGGACACCGAGGCGGACCGGCTGATCGAGGGCGTACGGCTGGTGGCCCGCGGCGAGGGGATGATCGCGCCCGCGGTGACCCGCCGGCTGATCGGCGAGTTCGCCCGCCCGCGGCCGCGGCCGGCGGCCGACCACGCCGTGCTCGGCGCGCTGACGCCACGGGAGCGGGAGGTGCTGGTCTGCGTGGGCGAGGGCCTGTCCAACGCGGAGATCGCGGTGCGGCTGGAGATGGCGGAGGCGACGGCGAAGACGCACGTCAGCCGCATGCTGGCCAAGCTGGAGCTGCGCAGCCGCGTGCAGGCCGCGGTGCTGGCGCAGGAATGGGGGCTGTCGGTACGGCCGTAGGGCCGGCGGGACCGGACAGCGCTTGTCAGGCCACGTCGACCCTCCCCCAGACTTCGTCCGGGGGGGACCCCCAACCAGCGGGGAGGCGGAACCAGACCTCAGGCCACGTTGACCCTCCCCCAGACTTCGTCCGGGGGGGACCCCCAACCAGCGGGGGGGACACCCCTGTCAGGCCACGTTGACCCGCTGGCCGGGAGGGGCGGCCTCGAGCCAGGCGAGGAAGCCGGTGAGGGCGTCGTCGCTCATGGCGAGTTCCAGACGGGTGCCGCGGTGCTCGCAGACCAGGATCACGGAGTCGGAGAGGAGCGCAAGCTCCTCCTGCCCCTCCGGGACGCGGCGGTGCAGCACCTCGATGGCGGAGCGTTCCAGCACCCGGCGCGGCCGGGGCGCGTAGGAGAAGACCCGGAACCACTCGATCCGGTCACCGCTGTAACGGGCGACGCCGTACGCCCAGCCCTTGCCGGAGGGTTCGCCGGCGCCGGTGGGCGGCATCCGCAGGCTGCAGTCGAACGTGCCGCCGGGCCGCTGGATCAGCCGGCGCCGCAGCCCGAAGACGAACAGCCCCAGCAGCGCCACCGCCACCAGGGCCCCGCACACCTGAAAAGCGAGGATCACGCCCACCGACCTCCTCGCTCCGTGTCACGAATAGGGATACTGCAGCCGCGGGACACCCTCACGGGCCTCCCGCGGCTCATGGCCCGGTGGGCCGGGTGCTCAGCGCGACCCGCTGGTCGCGGCGATCAGCCGGACCTCGGCGCGGCGCTCACTGGCGGCGTCGGCGTCGGCCTTCGCACGCTCCAGAGCCCGCTCCGCACGCTGGACGTCGATCTCGTCGGCGAGCTCGGCGATCTCCGCGAGCACCGACAGCTTGTTGTCCGCGAAGGAGATGAAACCGCCGTGCACCGCGGCGACGACGGTGCCGCCCTCGCTGGTGCGGATCGTCACCGGACCGGACTGGAGCACGCCCAGCAGCGGCTCGTGGTTCGGCATGACGCCGATGTCGCCGGACTCGGTGCGTGCGACGACAAGTGTGGCCTCGCCGGACCAGACACTGCGGTCCGCTGCGACCAGCTCGACGTGCAGCTCAGCCAAGATGGCTCCTCGGGTCGGCACCCACCGCCGTCCGGCGGGTGCATAAAACAAAGGATAACGGGGGTGCGGCAAGGGGGCGGACACAGGGTCCGCCCCCTGCCACGGTGAGCCGTCAGGCGACGGGCGTCAGCTGACGCCGAGCTCGCGGGCGTTGCGCTCGAGGTCCTCGATGCCACCGCACATGAAGAACGCCTGCTCAGGGAAGTGGTCGTACTTTCCGTCGGCGATGGCGTTGAACGCGGAGATCGACTCGTCCAGCGGGACGTCGGAGCCGTCGATGCCGGTGAACTGCTTCGCCGCGTGGGTGTTCTGCGACAGGAAGCGCTCGATGCGGCGGGCGCGGTGGACGGTGAGCTTGTCCTCCTCGCCCAGCTCGTCGATACCGAGGATCGCGATGATGTCCTGGAGGTCCTTGTACTTCTGCAGGATCCCCTTGACGCGCATGGCGCACTCGTAGTGGTCCGCCGCGATGTAGCGGGGGTCCAGGATGCGGGACGTCGAGTCCAGCGGGTCCACCGCCGGGTAGATGCCCTTCTCCGAGATCGGACGGGACAGAACGGTCGTCGCGTCCAGGTGGGCGAAGGTGGTCGCCGGCGCCGGGTCGGTCAGGTCGTCCGCGGGGACGTAGATCGCCTGCATCGAGGTGATCGAGTGACCACGGGTCGAGGTGATGCGCTCCTGGAGGAGGCCCATCTCGTCCGCGAGGTTCGGCTGGTAACCCACCGCGGAGGGCATGCGGCCGAGCAGCGTGGAGACCTCGGAACCGGCCTGGGTGAAGCGGAAGATGTTGTCGATGAAGAACAGCACGTCCTGCTTCTGCACATCGCGGAAGTACTCCGCCATGGTCAGACCGGCCAGCGCCACGCGCAGACGGGTGCCCGGGGGCTCGTCCATCTGGCCGAAGACCAGGGCGGTCTTGTCCAGGACGCCGGACTCCTCCATCTCCTGGATCAGGTCGTTGCCCTCACGGGTGCGCTCGCCGACGCCGGCGAACACGGAAACGCCCTCGTGCAGCTTCGCCACACGCATGATCATTTCCTGGATGAGGACGGTCTTGCCGACACCGGCGCCGCCGAACAGACCGATCTTGCCGCCCTTGACGTACGGGGTCAGCAGGTCGACGACCTTCAGGCCGGTCTCGAACATCTCGGTCTTGGACTCGAGGTCCTCGAACTTCGGCGCCTTGCGGTGGATCGTCCAGCGCTCGCCGACGTTGGCGTTCTCCTCGGGGACGTTCAGCACCTCACCGAGGGTGTTGAACACCTTGCCCTTGGTGAAGTCGCCGACGGGGACGGTGATGCCCGTGCCCGTGTCGGTCACCGAGGCCTGGCGGACCAGACCGTCGGTGGGCTGCATCGAGATCGCGCGGACCACGCCGTCGCCCAGGTGCTGGGCGACCTCGAGGGTCAGCGTCTTCTTCTTGCCGGCCTCGGCCGGGTCGGCGACCTCGACGGTGAGGGCGTTGTAGATCTCCGGCATGGCGTCGACGGGGAACTCCACGTCGACGACCGGGCCGATGACCCGGGCGACGCGGCCCGTGGCAGCGGCCGTCTCAACAGTGGTGGTCATGATTAGTCACTCCCCGCAGACGCGTCGGCCAGGGCGCTGGAGCCACCGACGATCTCGCTGATTTCCTGGGTGATTTCGGCCTGGCGGGCCTGGTTGGCAAGCCGCGTGAGCGTCTTGATGAGCTCCTCGGCGTTGTCGGTCGCCGACTTCATCGCGCGGCGGCGGGCGGCGTGCTCGGAAGCGGCACCCTGCAGCAGCGCGTTGTAGATCCGGCTCTCGACGTACCGCGGCAGCAGTGCGTCCAGGACGCCCTCAGCCGACGGCTCGAAGTCGTACAGGGGGAGGATCTCCCCCTCCTTGCGGGCCTCGCCACCGGTGGCGTCGACGAGCGAGAGCGGCAGCAGCCGCTTCTCCACCGGCGCCTGCGTCAGCATCGACACGAACTCCGTGAAGATGATGTGCAGCTCGTCCACGCCGCCCTCGGCGGTGTCCTTGAGGACCACCTCGATCAGCGGGTCGGCGACCGACTTGGCGTCCGCGTACGTCGGCTTGTCGGTGAACCCGGTCCACGAGTCCTCGATCGCGCGCTCACGGAAGCCGTAGTACGCCACGCCCTTGCGGCCGACGATGTAGTGGACGACCTCCTTGCCCTCCGAGCGCAACTGCTCGGTGAGCCGGTCGGCGGCCTTGATCGCGTTGGACGAGTAGCCGCCGGCCAGACCGCGGTCGCTCGTGATGAGCAGCACCGCGGCGCGCGTCGGGTTCTCGGTCTCCGTGGTCAGCGGGTGGTTCGTGTTCGAACCGGTCGCGACCGCGGCCACCGCGCGGGTGAGTTCGTCGGCGTACGGGGACGAGGCGTGGACCTGGCGCTGGGCCTTGACGATCCGGGACGCGGAGATCATCTCCATCGCCTTCGTGATCTTCTTGGTCGCGGTGACGGACTTGATGCGGCGCTTGTATACCCGAAGCTGGGCGCCCATGCTCAGCCCTCACCCAGCAGCTTGCCGTCCGAGGTCTCGAACTGCTTCTTGAACTCCGCGACCGCGTCGGTCAGGGCCTCGACCGTGTCGTCGCCGAGCTTGCCGGTCTCGGCGATGCTCAGCAGGAGGTCCTTCTTCTCGCGGCGGAGGTAGTCCAGCAGCTCGCGCTCGAAGCGGCGGATGTCCTCGACGGGCACGTCGTCCAGCTTGCCGGTGGTGCCGGCCCAGATGGAGACGACCTGGTCCTCGATCGGGAACGGGGCGTACTGGCCCTGCTTCAGCAGCTCGACCATGCGCTTGCCGCGCTCCAGCTGCGCCTTGGAGGCCGCGTCCAGGTCGGAACCGAAGGCGGCGAACGCCTCCAGCTCGCGGTACTGGGCGAGGTCCACGCGCAGTCGGCCGGCGACCGACTTCATGGCCTTGATCTGCGCCGAGCCACCGACTCGGGAGACCGAGATACCGACGTTCAGCGCCGGGCGCTGGCCCGCGTTGAACAGGTCGGACTCCAGGAAGCACTGGCCGTCGGTGATCGAGATGACGTTGGTCGGGATGAACGCCGAGACGTCGTTGGCCTTGGTCTCGACGACCGGCAGACCGGTCATCGAGCCGGCGCCCAGCTCGTCGGAGAGCTTGGCGCAGCGCTCCAGCAGGCGGGAGTGCAGGTAGAAGACGTCACCCGGGTAGGCCTCACGGCCCGGCGGGCGGCGCAGCAGCAGGGAGACGGCGCGGTAGGCGTCGGCCTGCTTGGACAGGTCGTCGAAGACGATCAGGACGTGCTTGCCGTCGTACATCCAGTGCTGGCCGATGGCCGAGCCGGTGTACGGGGCGAGGTACTTGAAGCCGGCCGGGTCGGACGCCGGGGCCGCCACGATCGTGGTGTACTCCAGGGCGCCGGCCTCCTCCAGCGCGGCGCGCACGCCGGCGATGGTGGAGCCCTTCTGGCCGATGGCGACGTAGATGCAGCGGACCTGCTTCTTGGGGTCGCCGGAACGCCAGTTGTCACGCTGGTTGATGATCGTGTCGATCGCCAGGGCGGTCTTGCCGGTCTGGCGGTCGCCGATGATCAGCTGACGCTGACCGCGGCCGATCGGGGTCATCGCGTCGACGGCCTTGAGGCCGGTCTGCATCGGCTCGTGCACGGACTTACGGGCCATGACGCCGGGAGCCTGGAGCTCCAGGGCGCGGCGGCCGTCGGTCTCGATCTCGCCGAGGCCGTCGATCGGGTTGCCGAGCGGGTCGACGACGCGACCCAGGTATCCCTCGCCGACCGCGACGGAGAGCACCTCACCGGTGCGCTGCACCGGCTGGCCCTCCTCGATGCCGCTGAACTCGCCGAGGACGATCGCACCGATCTCGCGCTCCTCGAGGTTGAGGGCGAGACCGAGGGTGCCGTCCTCGAACTTCAGCAGCTCGTTCGCCATGACCGAGGGCAGACCCTCGACCTTGGCGATACCGTCGCCGGCCAGGCTGACCGTTCCGACCTCCTCGCGCGAGGCCGCGTCCGGCTTGTACGACTGGACGAAGTTCTCCAGCGCGTCCCGGATCTCCTCCGGCCGGATCGTGAGCTCCGCCATCTGGGTTCCCTGCTCTCCTTGTTGGGCCCGAAGTATTCGCTACGGCCCAACTCGGGCCGCTGGTACTGCTCTTTGAGTTGGTGGCTGGTTCAGCCGGCCATCCGCCGACTCGCCTCTTCGAGGCGGTCCGCGATGGTCCCGTCGATGACCTCGTCGCCGACCCGAACCGAGATGCCGCCGCGGACCGCGGGGTCCACGTCGAGGTTCAGGTGCACCTGCCGGCCGTAGATCGTGGCCAGCGCGGCGCCGAGGCGCTGCTTCTGCCGGTCGCTCAGCGGAACCGCCGAGACCACGACCGCAACCGTGCGGTTACGGCGCGCCGCCGCCAGCTTGGACAGGGCGTCGATCCCTGCCTCCAGGCTACGGCCTCGTGGGTGGGTCACGAGACGGACCACGATCCGCTCGGTGACCGGGTTGGCGCGGCCGCCCAGCAGCGAGTGCAGCAGGGCCGCCTTCGCCTGGGTCCCCGCGGCACGGTCGGTCAGCGCCGCCCGCAGCTCGCTGCTGCCGGAGACGATGCGGCCGAAGCGGAACAGCTCGTCCTCGACGTCGTCGAGGACGCCCGCACGCTCCGCGGCGATCAGGTCGGCGCCGTAGGACAGCTCCTCCAGCGCGTCGGTCAGATCACGCGACTGCGACCAGCGGCTGCGGACCATGCCCGCGACCAGGTCGGACGTCTCGCCGCCGATCTGCCCGCCGAGGACCGCCTGCGCCAGGCCCGCCTTGGCCTCTCCCGGCTGCGCGGGGTCGGTCAAGGCGCGGCGCAGCGAACCCTCGCGGTCGAGCAGCCCCGTGACGGCGGCCAGCTCCTCGGCGAGCTTCGCCGCGTCGACGGACGTGTTGTCCGCCAGCGCGTCGAGGCGCTCGCGCGCGGTGGCCAGTGCCTCGCGGCTCGCTCCGTTCATCGCGCGGCCTCGGCCTTCTCCTCGAGCTCGTCGAGGAAGCGGTCGATCACGCGGCTCTGGCGGGCGGTGTCCTCGAGGGACTCACCGACGATCTTGCCGGCCAGGTCGGTGGCGAGCTTGCCGACGTCCTGGCGCAGGGCGTGCGCGGCGGACCGGCGGTCGGCCTCGATCTGGGCGTGACCGGCGGCGATGATCTCCTCACGCTGCCGCTGGCCTTCCGCGCGCATCTCGGCGATGAGCGCGGCGCCCTGCTCCTGCGCCTCCTGGCGCAGACGCGCGGCCTCGTGGCGGGCCTCGGAGAGCGACTGCTTGTACTCCTCGAGGGTCCGCTGAGCCTCGGCCTGTGCGGCCTCGGCCTTCTCCATGCCGCCCTCGATGGCCTCGCGCCGCTCGTCCAGAACCTTGTTGATGTTCGGGAGGAGCTTCTTGGCGAGGAAGAAGAAGACGATGGCGAAGGCGATGAGACCGATGACGAGCTCTGGGATCGGCGGGATGAGGGGGTTCTCCGCCTCCTCGGCCGCCAGCTGTGCCAGGGCGTTCACATCAGTGCCTTCCGTCGAAAGGGGTTGGTCTCGTCAGCCCGGACTCAGGAGGTCGGGTAGACGAACGGCATGACCAGACCGATCAGCGCGAGCGCCTCACAGAAGGCGAAGCCGAGGATCTGGTTGGCGCGGATCAGGCCGGCGGCCTCGGGCTGGCGGGCGAGGGCCTGCGTACCGTTGCCGAAGATGATGCCGATGCCGACGCCGGGGCCGATGGCCGCGAGGCCGTAGCCGATGGAGCCCAGGTTGCCGAGGATCTGGGTGGCGGCGAGGTTCACAGCGGACATGCTGTTTCTTCCTTCTCTTTCACGGACCGGTGGGGGTTGGCCACCGGACAATCGGGGGGCTGTGCGTCGCGCGGGTGCTCAGTGGTGCTCGGCGAGCGCGCCCTGGACGTAGGAGCAGGCCAGCAGCACGAAGACGTACGCCTGGACGGCCTGGATGAAGAGCTCGAAGGCGGTCATCACGATGACCATCACGAACGAGACGCCGGCGTAGGCGATGCCGATCCCGTTGAGCAGGTACCAGCTGGCGATGGTGAACAGCAGCAGCAGGACGTGACCCGCGAACATGTTGGCGAACAGTCGCACCGCGTGCGTGAACGGCCGGACGATCACGTTGGAGAGGAACTCCAGGCCGACGACCATCGGCAGCACCGCGCCGAGGTTCTTGTCGTAGCCGGTGATGTTCTTCCAGCCGCCGACGAAGCCGTGCTTCTTGAAGGTCAGCGACATCCACGTGACGTAGACGATCGCGGCCAGCGCGGCCGGGTAGCTGATGATCGCCGTGACGGGGAACTGGGCGATCGGCACGATCGACCACAGGTTCATGATCCAGACGAAGAAGAACAGCGCCACCATGAAGGGCACGTACTTCTCGCCGTCACGCTTGCCGATCGTCTCGTAGACGATCCCGCGGCGCACGAAGTCGTAGCCGGCCTCGGCGACCATCTGCAGCTTGCCGGGGACGATCTTCGGCTTGGCGAAGGCAGCCCAGAAGAAGCCGACGATCACGATGCTGCCCAGCAGCGCCAGCAGCATCGTCTTGTTGAAGTAGGCGCTGCTGTCCGCGTCGCCGATCAACGGCTTGAAGAGGAAGGAGTGCAGGCCGGGGGCCGGGAAGCCGCACCCGTCGAAGATGTGGCAGTTCGTCTCGAAGGCGAGCGTCGTTACATCACTCACCGAGAGCTCCTTCAGCGTGACGCATAGGTACGGCAACCTCTACGTGTCGGCGCGGCACGTGGCCACGGAACGGCACTGGACTGGTCTTACGGATGTGGGGGCGGCGGGTGGGCGCTGAGCCGATGGGCTGTTGCGAAGGCATGACTGCCACCCGCGCCAGCTCTGCCGCAGTTGAGACCGGACGATAGCAAACGAGCGGAAGTTCGCCCGCACCGGCCCTGCTGTTCACGACGGAGTTCCGGCGGATCCGGGCTCCACGTACAGCATCTTGGTCTTCATATGAGCACGGGCCTGGGCGGCGATCCACACCAGGGTCGTACCGAGCAGGGTGAAGGCGAACACCTGGGTGTCGAACAGCGTCGTGTGCTTGAACACGGCCAGCACGATGGCCAGGAGCAGCAGCTGCACGGTGTAGAGCATCAGGCCCATCGCCTGGAACAGCGTGGGGTAGGAACGGGCGGTGCGCTGAAGCACCGTCAGACCGATTCCCATGAACACGATCACCACCACCGCGCCGAAGCCCGCGCCGATCGCGCCCTTGCCGCCCGCGAGCATGCCTGACACAGCCACCGCGATCACCCCCGCGGCAGCGGCGGGCACGGCGCAGTTCAGGAGCGTTCGGACGTCGTTGGACTGCATGGCGGCAGCTCCTCCGGCGAGGTTGGGGTACAGGGGTCGTCGAGGACGAGGGTAGCCCGGCTGCGAGGACATGCCTCACGCCGGAAGACCATCGCACTAGGGTCTTTCGGCTTGATTCCGGGTTCTCGTGAACGGTATCACAAACTATTTGATGAGGTCTTTACCCGGTTCGTGTGTGACCTGTCACACGGAAGGAGTAACCGTCGTGGCGCCTACCTGACGCCGCACCACGGCTGTGCTATCGCGCGGCCGGCCTACGGACGGGTGCCCGCGCCCCGTCCGGCGTCCACCAGGGACCGAGCGCTGAGCGCGGTCGCGCCGTTGACGCCGGGGGCCTCCCCCGCGGCGATCGTGGCCGCCGCGGCGGCGTGCGCCGCCTGCGCGGCCTCCACCCGGGTACGGCGGTAGCGCGGCGGGACGAACGCCTCGGCCCAGCGCGGGGCCCGGGGCCGGAAGCGCGGCATGAGCAGGGCGATCAGTCCCATGGCGCTCAGCATCACGATGCCCAGGACGATCCACAGGCTGGAGGAGTTGACCGAGAAGGCGACCGCGCCGAAGGAGATCAGCGCGGACCAGAAGTACATGATCCACACGGCCCGGCTGTGCGAGTGGCCGATGTCCAGCAGCCGGTGGTGGAGGTGGCCGCGGTCGGCGGCGAACGGCGACTGCCCGTTCCAGGTGCGGCGCACGATGGCCAGCACCAGGTCGGCCGCCGGGATCGCGATGAGCGTCAGCGGCAGCAGCAGCGGCATGTAGACCGGCACCATGAAGTGCGTGGTGTCCCGGGTCGAGCCGGTGAGGTTGGTGATGGCGTCGGGGTCGGTCTGGCCGGTGATGGAGATCGCGCCGGAGGCCAGCACCAGGCCGATCAGCATCGAGCCCGAGTCACCCATGAAGATCCGCGCGGGGTGGAAGTTGTGCGGCAGGAAGCCCAGGCACATCCCGATGAGGATCGCGCTGAACAGCGTCGCCGGGGCGGCGGCCTCGATGCCGTATCCGTACCAGATGCGGTAGGCGTACATGAAGAACGCGATCGCGGCGATGCACACCATTCCGGACGCGAGTCCGTCGAGTCCGTCGACGAAGTTCACCGCGTTGATCGTGATCACGACCAGGGCCACGGTCAGCAGGGTCGACTGCACCGGTGTGAGCGCGACGATGCCCTTGCCCGGGATCGGCAGCCACAGCACGGTCAGACCCTGCAGCACCATCACGCCGGCGGCGATCATCTGCGCGCCCAGCTTGATCAGCGCGTCCACGCCCCACTTGTCGTCCAGCACGCCCAGCAGCCAGATCAGCCCGGCGCCGGAGAGCAGTGCCCGTGGCTCGTTGGAGAGCTCGAAGACGCTCTTGAGGTTGGTCAGGTGGGCCGCCACTAGCAGGCCCGCGCACAGACCGCCGAACATGGCGATGCCGCCGAGGCGTGGCGTGGGTTCGCGGTGGACGTCACGATCACGGATCTCGGGCATGGCGCCCGCCGCGATGGCGAACTTCCGCACCGGCCCCGTGAGGAGGTAGGTCACGGCGGCTGCCACGCAGAGGGTCAAGAGGTACTCGCGCACGGCCACACCCTATTCGCGTCCGGGTGGCGACTGTAAACACAGACGAAGACTCACAGCGGGTACCCAGGGTTGCACACACCACTCCCGGGGTCGGCCCGCGCCCCCTGTGAAGCGCGTCTCAGCCGGGGTACGGAGGGAAGCCCTCGACCAGTTCCGCGACCTCGCCCGCCAGTCCCCGCTCCTCCCGCAGCGCCCGCACGATCAGGTCCGCGACCTGCGGCATCTGCTCCTCGCCCATCCCCTGGGTGGTCACCGACGCGGTGCCCAGACGGATGCCGGAACCGGCCGCGCAGGGCTCCGTGTCGTACGGCAGCGTGTACTTGTCCAGCACGATCCCGGCGGCCGCGCACAGCCCGCGGGCGCGCATCCCGGTGACCCCCAGGGCCGAGACGTCGGCGGCGATCAGGTGCGTGTCCGTGCCGCCGGTGGCGATGCGCAGGCCGCGCGCGGAGAGCGCCCCGGCGAGCGTGCGGGCGTTGGCGACGACCTGGTGCGCGTAGAGCGCGAACTCCGGCCGCGCCGCCTCCGCGAGGGCCACCGCCTTCGCCGCGACGGCGTGCATGTGGGGGCCGCCCTGCGAGAACGGGAAGACCGCCCGGTCGATGCGCTGGGCCAGGTCCGCGCCGCACAGGACCAGCCCGCCACGCGGGCCGCGGAGCGTCTTGTGCGTGGTGGCGCACACCACGTCCGCGTACGGCACCGGGTTGGGGGCGGCCCCGCCGGCGACCAGGCCGAGCGTGTGCGCGGCGTCCACGATCAGGTACGCACCGACGTCGTCCGCGATCTCCCGGAAGACGGCGTAGTCGATGTGCCGGGGGTAGGCGATGCCGCCGCAGACGATCGCCTTCGGGCGGTGGCGGTGGGCCAGGACCCGCAACTGCTCGTAGTCGATCAGGCCGCCCTCCTCGAAGGTCCCGCCCCGCGTCACCCCGTAGCCGGCGAAGCGGAACCAGCGGCCGGAGAAGTTCGACTCGGATCCGTGGGTGAGGTGGCCGCCGTGGGCCAGCGACATCGCCAGGACGGTGTCCCCGGGGACCAGGAGGGCCGCGTAGGCGGCCAGCACGGCCGAGGAGCCGGAGTAGGGCTGCACGTTCGCGTGCGCGGCTCCGAACAACCGTGTGGCCCTTTCGACGGCCAGCCGCTCGGCCAGGTCCACCAGCTCGCACCCGGCGTGGTGGCGGTGACCGGGGTAGCCCTCGGCGTACTTGTTGGCGAGCGGCGAGCCGAGCGCCGTCAGGACGGCCGGGGAGGTGAAGTTCTCGCCGGCGATCAACTGCAGGCACGAGGCCTGCCGCTGGGCCTCCCCGAGGAGGATGTCGGCCAGCTCGGGGTCATGGGCGCGCAGCTCGTCGAGGCCGCGGCCCCAGGCCGGGAGCGTGGGGGTGACTATGTGGGGTGAAGACGCTTCCGCGGTGGGCATGGCGGCGCTCCCGGGGGCGGCTGGGAAGGTTCTCACCTGCCACTGTTGCACCCTTCCGGACATTTCGCGCCGCGTTGTGCTCCACCGGGGGCCGGGTTTCCGCCAGGGGCCGCGCCGCCCGTGCCGCGGCAGCCACCCCGAGGGCCACCTGCGTCGTGCTGAAACCTTCCGCCCGGGGCAGTCAGGCGGTGGGCGCCGGCATCCCGGTGAGCGCGGTCAGGACGGGGTCCAGCGCGTCGTGGATCTCCTCGCCGATGCTGCGGAAGAACGTCAGCGGGGCGCCGTACGGGTCGTACACCTCGTCCGCGTCGGGGGTGGGCGCCAGCAGCCACCCGCGCAGGGCCGCGGCGGCGCGCACCAGGGACCGCGCGCGCTCGGTCACGCTGCCCTCCGGCAGCGTCGCCGGGTCTATCGCCTTCACCAGCCGGGTGAACTCCTTGAGCGTGAAGGTGCGCAGCCCCGCCGCGTGCCCCATGGAGATCACCTGGGCGCGGTGGTCGCGGGTCGCGGTCAGGACGAGGTCGGCGTCGATCACATGGTCGTCGAGGAGTTCGCGGCCGAGGAACCCCGTGGGGTCGGCGGCGTACTCGGCGAGCACCGTGGCGGCGTGCGCCTCCATCGGCGAGCCCTCGTGCCCCCAGGTGCCGGCGCTCTCCACGACGATCCCCGCCGCGCCGTCACCGAGCCGCAGCGTCAGCTCGTGCCGGGTCAGCCGCTCGGCCATGGGCGAGCGGCAGACGTTGCCGGTGCAGACGTGGAGGATGCGGAACGGGCGCTCGCCGTGATCCCACTGCCCGGGTATGGGCGGTGTCAATTGCCGACCTCCAGGTCGGGGACGACCTCACGGAGCTGCTCCGCGCTGATCGCGCCCGCCCGCAGCAGGACTGGCACCTTGCCGGTGACGTCCACGATCGAGGACGGTACGGCCGCGGGCGTCGGGCCGCCGTCGAGGTAGATCGCGACGGAGTCCCCGAGCATCTCCTGCGCCGCGTCGCAGTCCTGCGGGGAGGGGTGACCGGTCAGGTTGGCGCTGGAGACGGCCATCGGGCCGGTCTCGGTCAGCAGTTCGATGGCGACCGGGTGCAGCGGCATGCGGACGGCCACGGTGCCGCGGGTGTCCCCCAGGTCCCACTGGAGCGACGGCTGGTGACGGGCGACGAGGGTGAGGGCACCCGGCCAGAAGGCGTCGACCAGCTCCCAGGCCTGCTCGCTGAAGTCGGTGACCAGGCCGTGCAGGGTGTTCGGGGAGCCGACCAGGACGGGCGAGGGCATGTTGCGGCCCCGGCCCTTGGCCTCCAGCAGGTCGCCGACGGCCTCGGTGTTGAACGCGTCCGCGCCGATCCCGTAGACGGTGTCGGTGGGCAGCACCACGAGCTCGCCGCGGCGTACGGCGGACGCGGCCTCACGCAGTCCGGCAACCCGGTCCGTCGCGTCCGAGCAGTCGTAACGCCGTGCCATCAGCAGACCTCCATGACGTGTGGCGCCGTGGTCACGGCGTCGCCTTGCGGGCAGTGGTGAACCGGGGACGGTTGTTGAGGTCGGGGTGGTCGGCGGCGTCCGCCCAGCCGGCCTCCTCGGTGAAGATCCAGGGCACCTGGCCGCCCTGGGTGTCGGCGTGCTCGATGACGACGACCCCGCCCGGCCGCAGCAGCCGGTGCGCGGTGCGCTCGATGCCGCGGATGGTGTCCAGGCCGTCCTCACCGGAGAACAACGCCATCTCGGGGTCGTGGTCGCGGGCCTCCGGCGCCACGTGCTCCCATTCGGTGAGCGGGATGTAGGGCGGGTTGGAGATCACCAGGTCCACCTGGCCGTTGAGGTCCTGGAAGGCCTCCAGGGCGTTGCCCTGCCGCAGGTCGACCTTGCTGCCCTCGACGTTCTTGCGGGCCCACACCAGCGCCTCGTCGGACAGCTCCACCGCGTGCACCCGGCTGCGCGGCACCTCCTGCGCCAGGGCGAGCGCGATGGCGCCCGAACCGGTGCACAGGTCGACGATGAGCGGCTCGGCGACGTCCATGGCGCGCACGGCGTCTATGGCCCACCCGACGACCGACTCGGTCTCCGGGCGGGGCACGAAGACCCCGGGACCCACCTGGAGCTCCAGGTACCGGAAGAACGCGCGGCCCGTGATGTGCTGCAGCGGCTCGCGGGCCTCACGGCGGGCCACGGCCTCCCAGTAGCGCGCGTCGAAGTCGGCGTCGGCGACGGTGTGCAGCGCGCCGCGCTTCACCCCGTGTACGTACGCCGCGAGCTCCTCGGCGTCGAACCGCGGCGAGGGAACGCCGGCGTCGGCCAGCCGCTGGGTCGCCTGGGCGACCTCGGCGAGCAGCAGGTTCACGTTCTCCGCCTCCGGTTCAGCTTCCGTCGCCCGCGGCAGCCAGCTTGGCGGCCGAGTCGGCGTCGACGCAGGCCTGGATCACCGCGTCCAGTTCCCCGTCGAGGACCTGGTCCAAGTTGTACGCCTTGAAGCCGACGCGGTGGTCGGAGATGCGGTTCTCCGGGAAGTTGTAGGTGCGGATGCGCTCGCTGCGGTCCACCGTCCGCACCTGGCTGCGGCGGGCATCCGAGGCCTCGCGCTCGGCCTCCTCCTGCGCGGCGGCCAGCAACCGGGAGCGCAGGATGCGCATCGCCGACTCCTTGTTCTGCAGCTGGCTCTTCTCGTTCTGGCAGGAGACGACCAGCCCGGAGGGCAGGTGGGTGATGCGCACCGCGGAGTCGGTGGTGTTGACCGACTGGCCGCCGGGGCCCGAGGAGCGGTAGACGTCGATCCGCAGGTCGTTGGCGTTGACCTCGACCTCGACCTCGTCGGCCTCGGGGGTCACCAGCACACCGGCGGCGGAGGTGTGGATCCGGCCCTGCGACTCGGTGGCCGGCACGCGCTGGACGCGGTGCACGCCCCCCTCGTACTTCAGCCGGGCCCAGACGCCCTGGCCGGGCTCGGTGGCACCGTTGCCGCCCTTGGTCTTCACCGCGACCTGGACGTCCTTGTAGCCGCCGAGGTCGGAGGCGTTGGCGTCGATGATCTCGGTCTTCCAGCCCTGGCGCTCGGCGTAGCGCAGGTACATGCGCAGGAGGTCGCCGGCGAACAGCGCGGACTCCTCGCCGCCCTCGCCCGCCTTGACCTCCAGGATCACGTCCTTGTCGTCGCTGGGGTCACGCGGGACGAGCAGCAGCCGCAGGCGCTCGGTGAGCTCCTCGCGCTGCTTCTCCAGCTCCTTCACCTCGGCGGCGAAGTCGGGGTCGTCCGCGGCCAGTTCGCGCGCGGTGCCGATGTCCTCGCCGGTCTGCTTCCAGCCGCGGTAGGTGCCGATGATGGGGGTCAGCTCCGCGTAGCGCTTGTTGAGCTTGCGCGCGTTGGCCTGGTCGGCGAAGACCGCCGGGTCGGCAAGCTTCTTCTCGAGGTCGGCGTACTCGCCGATCAGTTCCTCGACCGCCTCGAACATCAGGATCCCTGCTTCTGGAAGGGGTGAACGCCGGTGTACCAGCCTGGGACGACAAAGCGCCGGTCCGGCCGCCGGAGGATATCCGGGCAGCCGTGGACCGGCGCTTTCGGGTCGCTACTTCTTGGCGGACCCGGCCGCCTTGCCGAAGCGGGCCTCGAAGCGGGCCACGCGGCCACCGGTGTCGAGGATCTTCTGCTTGCCCGTGTAGAACGGGTGGCACGCGGAGCACACGTCGGCGCGGATGACGCCCTCGGTGACGGTGCTGCGGGTGGTGAACGAGTTGCCGCAGGTGCAGCTGACCTGCGTCTCCACGTACTCCGGGTGGATGTCGCGCTTCAAGGGATTCTCCTAGTGTTCGGGAGGGTCCCGGGTCGTGCTGCGGGCTTGCGTCACGTGAACCGGGGCCGACGTACCAGTCTGCCAGCACTGGCCGCATCTCCCCAAACCGGGGCCCGCGGCGATCTATTCCGATCCCGTCGCGGACGGCTGCGAGGAGCTCCTGACCACACCGTTCGTGTCGACGTCGTCACCCGCCGAGCCCTTGGTGGCGGACCTGGGGATCGGCTTGTCGGCCCGTAGCGCGGCCCAGACCTGCTCGGCCTGGTCGGGGATCGGCAGGACGCGGTTGGGGTCGGCCGGGTCGTAGCGCACCGGCATGGTGACCATGTTGATGTCCTTGGAGCCCAGGCCCTTCAGGCTCTCCCCGAGGCCGACCAGCTTCTTCACGGACGCCAGCTCCGAGTCGGTGGTGATGGCGCCGGTGGCGGTGTCGGCGATCTCGTAGAGCCGGGTCGGCGAGCTCAGCAGCCCGATGCTGTTCACCCGGTCCACCAGGGCGCTGAGGAAGGCCTGCTGCAGCCTTATCCGGCCCAGGTCGCTGCCGTCCCCCACCCCGTGACGGGTGCGGACCAGGCCGAGGGCCTGCTTGCCGTCGAGGTGGTGCGTGCCGGCCGGCAGGTGCAGATGGCTCCGGTTGTCGCTGATGGCCTGGCTGGTGGTGACGGTGACCCCGCCGAGGGCGTCGATGAGGTGCTGGAAGCCGGCGAAGTCGACCTCGATGTAGTGGTCCATGCGGATGCCGGTCATCGTCTCGGCCGTCTTGACCGCGCAGGCCGGGCCGCCGATCGAGTACGCCTCGTTGAACATCTCGCCCCGGCGGGGCGGGGCCGTGCCGCCGCCGGGCTCGGCGCACGCCGGGCGGTCGACGAGGGTGTCGCGGGGGATGCTCACCACGCTCGCCCGGTGGTGCCCCTGGTAGACGTGGACGATCATCGCGGTGTCGGAGCGGGCGGTGCCGTCGTCCTGGCCGCCGCCGGCCTTCTGGT
This sequence comes from Streptomyces sp. NPDC001902, assembly GCF_042891295.1. Lineage (NCBI taxonomy): Bacteria > Bacillati > Actinomycetota > Actinomycetes > Kitasatosporales > Streptomycetaceae > Streptomyces > Streptomyces sp. NPDC001902. The sequence goes on from NZ_JBIATA010000026.1 coordinate 107,997, forward strand.
TGCTGCCGGAGCGGGAGTCGGAGCCGAGGACGAGGATGTCCATCGAGCCGTTGTCGACGTCGGCCGGCCGGTCGCGTCCGAGGAGGGCGTTGATGTCGATGCCCCTGATGTTGCCGTTGAGCTTGAGGTAGAGGCAGCCGACGGCGGTGGTGGCCAGCAGGAGGAACGTCGCCACGACCCAGGCGGTGATCCGCAGGGCCCGTCGGCGGGGGCTGCGCCGGCGTCGCCGGGCGGCTCGTCCGTCGTCCGCGTGATCGGCCATCGGCTCCTCTGTCCTGATCGGCTCCTCATGATTGGGGTACCCGTTCCCGTGCCCGATCAGGCACGGGAGAGGTGCCCGCACAGGGCAATGACAGCGGGTCCGGGAGCGCCCCGCCTCGGGACGCGCCGGATCCGCCGCAGGTGAGAGCCATCCGGTCGGTGCCGCGGGCGGGCACGAGCGGCCGCGCACGAGCGGCCGGGGACGACGGAAGGCCGGTCCCGTCACCGAAGTGACGGGACCGGCCTCCTGGGCCGTGCCGACGCCGGGGCGTCAGTCGTTGTTGCCGCCCGGGGTGGTCTTGGCGATCTGCATCAGGAACTCGGCGTTGGACTTGGTCTGCTTCATCTTGTCCAGCAGCAGCTCGATCGCCTGCTGCGAGTCGAGCGCGTGCAGCACCCGGCGCAGCTTCCAGACGATGTTCAGCTCGTCCGGAGCCAGCAGGATCTCCTCCTTGCGGGTGCCGGACGGGTCGACGTCCACCGCGGGGAAGATCCGCTTGTCGGCGAGCTTCCGGTCGAGCTTGAGCTCCATGTTGCCGGTGCCCTTGAACTCCTCGAAGATCACCTCGTCCATGCGCGAGCCGGTCTCGACCAGCGCGGTGGCCAGGATGGTCAGCGAGCCGCCGTCCTCGATGTTGCGCGCGGCACCGAAGAAGCGCTTCGGCGGGTACAGCGCGGTCGAGTCGACACCACCGGACAGGATGCGGCCGGAGGCGGGCGCCGCGAGGTTGTACGCGCGGCCCAGACGGGTGATGGAGTCCAGCAGGACGACGACGTCGTGGCCCAGCTCCACCAGCCGCTTGGCGCGCTCGATGGCGAGCTCGGCGACGGTGGTGTGGTCCTCGGCGGGACGGTCGAAGGTCGAGGAGATGACCTCGCCCTTCACCGACCGCTGCATGTCGGTGACCTCTTCCGGACGCTCGTCGACGAGGACGACCATCAGGTGGCACTCGGGGTTGTTGCGGGTGATCGCATTGGCGATGGCCTGCATGATGATCGTCTTACCGGTCTTCGGCGGGGCCACGATCAGGCCGCGCTGGCCCTTTCCGATCGGGGCGACCAGGTCGATGATCCGGGTGATCAGCTGGCCGGGCTCGTTCTCCAGCCGCAGCCGCTCCTGCGGGTACAGCGGGGTGAGCTTGCCGAACTCCGGACGGCCGCGGCCGCTCTCCGGCGCCATGCCGTTGACGGAGTCCAGGCGCACCAGGGCGTTGAACTTCTCGCGGCGCTCGCCGTCCTTCGGCTGCCGGACGGCACCGGTGACGTGGTCACCCTTGCGCAGGCCGTTCTTGCGGACCTGGGCGAGCGAGACGTACACGTCGTTCGGGCCGGGCAGGTAGCCCGAGGTCCGGATGAACGCGTAGTTGTCGAGGATGTCGAGGATGCCCGCGACCGGGATCAGGACGTCGTCGTCGGCGACCTGCGGCTCACCCGCGAAGTCGTCGCGGCGGTTGCCGCCCCGCCCGCGGCGGTCGCGGTAACGGCCCCGGCGCCGGCGGCCGCTGCCGTCGAACTCGTCGTCGTCCTGGTGGCCGCCGCCCTGCTGCTGGCCCTGGGGGCCGCCGCCCTGCTGCTGACGCTGCTGGCCGCCGTCCTCGCCGCCCTTGCGGCGGTCGCGCTGACGGTCCCGCTGACGGTCGCGGCGGCTCTCGCGGCGCTCGTCGCCGCCCTTGGCGTCGCCGGACCTGCCCTCGGCGCTGTCCACGGCGGCCTCGGCGCGGCCCTCGGCGGACTGCTCGGCCTTGGCGGACTCCGCCTTGGCCTTGGCCGCGGGTGCGGTCTTCTCGCCGGCCGGCTGGCCGGGGATCTCGATCTGCTTCGGCTGCTGCTCGGCGGCCTGGTTCCCGGCCTCGGCGGATTCACCCGTACGGGTGCGCGAGGTCGCCCGGCGCTTCGGCTTCTCGGCGGCGGGCGCGCCCTCGGAGGCGGTGGCCTTGGCGCCGCTGCCGGACTGCGCGGCCTTGATGGTCTCGATGAGCTGGCTCTTGCGCATCCGCGCGGTGCCCTTGATGCCGAGACCGGAGGCGAGCTGCTGCAGCTCGGCCAGGACCATGCCGTCAAGACCGGTACCGGCGCGGCGGCGCCGCGCGGCGGGGGCAGTGGCAGCACCGGTGGCAGGCGCGGCAGCATCGGACGCGGCGACAGGGCTGTCTGCGCGTACGCCCATCAGATCGGTGGTGTCGCTCACGAAGGGTCCTTCCCTGGAGCGGACGTCGGCCTGTCTGGCTCGGCGACCGGTCGTGCTGTCCGGATCCGGTCCTTATCACTTACGCCGGACCCGGGGCGGTGGTCCGCCTGATGGCGGAGGAAATGATGTGGAACAAAAAACACAGTTACCGGCGAGGTGAGAGTCCACTCTCGGGTGAAACGTCACCCGCGCCGTCTCCGGAGCGTGCTCGGCACTGCCCAGGCAGGCTGCCTATGCGGTGTGGGAGGCTCCCGGAAGAATGGGCGGTCCCGATGCGGGACACAAGGCACCGGGACAACAGGTCCAGCAGGCGGGCGCCTGAGTCCACGGGTGCAGCAATGAGATTAACACTACCGGATCCAACAAACATTCCCCCTCTCTACGACCGGCAATCGTGTCACTGCCCCACAGCGAGCGGCAGCACACTCGCCCCCGCCGCGTCGAGGGCCAGGCGGTTCGCCGCCCACCCCTCGGCCGCCAGCCGGGAGACCTTGTCGGCGGTGTCCTCGTCCGCCAGCGCCAGCACCGTGGGTCCCGCACCCGAGATGACAGCGGGGACGCCCTCGGCGCGCAGTCGGTTCACCAGTGCCGTGCTCTCCGGCATCGCGGGCGCCCGGTACTCCTGGTGCAGCCGGTCCTCGGTGGCGGGGAGCAGCAGGTCGGGGCGCCGGGTGAGGGCCTCGACCAGGAGTGCGGCGCGTCCCGCGTTGACCGCGGCGTCCACGTGCGGGACGGTGCGCGGCAGCAACCCCCGGGCGGTCTCGGTCAGCACCGGCCTGCCCGGCACGAAAACCACCGGAACGACCGACTCGCAGGGGTCCATACGGACCGCGTGGGCGGCCCCGCCCTCGGTCCAGGCCAGTGTGAAGCCGCCGAGCAGACAGGCGGCGACGTTGTCCGGGTGGCCCTCGATCTCGTTGGCCAGTTCCAGCAGCGCGGCGTCGTCGAGCTTCTCCTGCCCGCCTATCGTCACCGCGCGGGCGGCCATGATGCCCGCGCAGATGGCGGCGGAGGAGGAACCGAGGCCGCGGCCGTGCGGGATGCGGTTGGCGCACACGACCTCCAGGCCGCGCGGCTGACCGCCGAGCAGGTCGAAGGCGGTGCGCAGGGAGCGTACGACCAGGTGGTTCTCGTCGCGGGAGAGCGAGTCGGCGCCTTCGCCGGCGATGTCGACGTGCAGACCGGAGTCGGCCACCCGGACCACGACGTCGTCGTAGAGTCCGAGCGCCAGGCCGAAGGCGTCGAAGCCCGGTCCGAGGTTGGCGCTGGTCGCGGGGACCCGCACTCGGACGGCGGCGGCGCGGAAGGCTGGTCCGGCCATCGTTCGATGACTCTCCTTGTTTCCAGGGCGTTTCTGCCTCGCGATGCCGCGGCATCGTTGCCGTACGGCGGCGAGGACTTGGGGGACCGTACCAAGGGGATCCCGCGAAGAGGATGCCAATGGCATGGGCCAGAACGGCGTGCGGCGGCGCCGGTGTGGGGCAAGCCTATCGAAGGAAGGTTCTCCTGCGACATAGGGCGCACGGACAGCGCGTGATGCGTGTCGCGTGCGGTTCCGTGCGCCCCTGTCGTCCCGTGGGGTCAGAGCAGCCCGAGCCGGTCCGCGGCAGTGTCGGCGTCCACCGGGACGGTGATGGGCTGCGGCGCGCCGGCGACCGCCCAGTCGGGGTCCTTCAGGCCGTTGCCGGTGACGGTGCAGACGATCCGCTGGCCAGGGTCGACCGCGCCCTGCTCGGCGGCCTTCAGCAGCCCGGCGACGCTCGCGGCGGAGGCCGGCTCGACGAAGACGCCCTCCTGCGCGGCGAGCAGCCGGTACGCCGACAGGATCTGACGGTCCGTCACCGAGTCGATCAGGCCCCCGGATTCGTCCCGCGCCTCCTCGGCGAACTGCCACGACGCCGGGTTGCCGATCCGGATCGCGGTGGCGATCGTCTGCGGCTGGCGCACCGGGTGGCCCAGCACGATCGGCGCGGCGCCGGCGGCCTGGAAGCCCCACATGCGCGGATTGCGCGTCGACACGCCGTCCGCGCGGTATTCGCGGTAGCCCTTCCAGTACGCGGTGATGTTCCCGGCGTTGCCGACCGGCAGCACATGGATGTCCGGCGCGTCGCCGAGCGCGTCCACGATCTCGAAGGCGGCGGTCTTCTGGCCCTCGATACGGGCCGGGTTCACCGAATTGACCAGCGCCACCGGGTACTTGTCGGACAGGCCGCGGGCGAGGTCCAGGCAGTCGTCGAAGTTGCCGTCCACCTGAAGGATGCGCGCCCCGTGCACCAGCGCCTGCCCCATCTTGCCCAGCGCGATCTTGCCCTGCGGCACCAGGACGGCGCACACCATCCCGGCCCGCACCGCGTACGCGGCGGCCGAGGCGGAGGTGTTGCCGGTGGAGGCGCAGATGACCGCCTGCGCGCCCTCCTCCTTCGCCTTGGAGATCGCCATGGTCATGCCGCGGTCCTTGAAGGAGCCGGTGGGGTTGGCGCCCTCCACCTTCAGGTACACGTCGCAGCCCGTGCGCTCGGACAGCACCTGGGCGGGGACCAGCGGGGTCCCGCCCTCCAGCAGCGTGACCACGGGGGTCGCCGCACCGACCGGGAGCCGCTCCCGGTACTCCTCGATGAGGCCGCGCCACTGGTGGGTGGCCGGCACGCGGCCGGCAGACACTGCGTTCATCGCTGGATTACTCCCCTTCCACACGCATGATGCTGGCGACGCCCCGGACGGTGTCGAGCTTGCGCAGCGCCTCGACGGTCGCCGCGAGCGCCGCGTCCGGCGCCTGGTGGGTGACGACGACGAGCGACGCCTCCCCGCCCTCCCGTCGCCCGCCACCACCCTGCTCGACGGCGACTCCGTCGCCGCCGCCCGGATTCCTTCCCTGCTGACGAACGGTGTCGATCGACACCTGGTGCTCGGCGAAGACCGTGGCCACCTGGGCCAGGACGCCCGGTTTGTCCGCCACGTCCAGGCTGATGTGGTACCGCGTCACCACGTCACCCATCGGGCTGACGGTGAGCTGCGCGTACGCCGACTCCCCCGGCCCGGTGGTGGCGGCCAGCTTGTTGCGGCAGGTCGCCACCAGGTCGCCCAGCACCGCGGAGGCCGTCGGCGAGCCGCCCGCCCCGGGGCCGTAGAACATCAGCTGGCCGGCGGCCGCGGCCTCCACGAAGACCGCGTTGTACGCCTCGCGCACGCTGGCGAGCGGGTGCGTCAGCGGGATCATCGCCGGGTGGACGCGGGCGGTGACCGAACGGCCGTCGGCGCTGCGCTCGCAGATCGCCAGCAGCTTCACCGTGCAGCCCATCTTCTTGGCCGAGGCGATGTCGGACGCGGTGACCTCGGTGATCCCCTCGCGGTGCACGTCGTCGATGGTCACCCGGGTGTGGAAGGCGATGCCCGCCAGGATCGCGGCCTTGGCGGCGGCGTCGAAGCCCTCCACGTCGGCGGTCGGGTCGGCCTCGGCGTAGCCCAGCGCGGTGGCCTCGTCCAGCGCCTCGGAGTAGCCGGCGCCGGTGGTGTCCATCTTGTCGAGGATGAAGTTGGTCGTGCCGTTGACGATGCCCAGCACCCGGTTGACCTTGTCGCCGGCCAGCGACTCGCGCAGCGGGCGGATCAGCGGGATGGCGCCGGCGACCGCGGCCTCGTAGTAGAGGTCCACCCCGTGCTCGACGGCCGCGGCGTGCAGCGCGGCACCGTCGGCGGCCAGCAGCGCCTTGTTGGCGGACACCACGCTGGCGCCGTGCTCGAAGGAGGTGGTGATCAGGGAGCGGGCGGGCTCGATGCCGCCGATCACCTCGACGACCACGTCGATGTCCCCGCGTTTGACCAGGGCGGTCGCGTCCGTGGTGAGCAGCTCGGCGGGCACGCCCGCGCGCACCCGGTTGGGCCGCCGTACCGCGATGCCGGCGAGCTCCACCGGTGCGCCGATCCGCGCGGCGAGGTCGTCCGCGTGCGTCGTCATGATGCGCGCCACCTCTGAGCCGACAACACCACAGCCCAGCAGCGCCACCTTCAGCGGACGCGTACGCATCATCCGACCTCGCTTCGCGGTTTACGGCTTTTCAAGCCTCTTGGACGGTCCCAGTCTCACGCACCGGACGGAAGTTTCCACGTGCTGTCCGGATCGCGAGACCGGTCTCCTTCTATGTGAGATTTCACGTCAGCCGACGTCGAGACGCAGGAGATCTTCTTCCGTCTCGCGCCGGACGATCACCCGGGCCTCGCCGTCCTTGACGGCGACCACCGGGGGGCGCAGGGCGTGGTTGTAGTTGCTGGCCATCGAGCGGCAGTACGCACCCGTCGCCGGCACCGCCAGCAGGTCGCCGGGCGCCAGGTCGGCGGGGAGGAAGGCGTCGCGCACCACGATGTCGCCCGACTCGCAGTGCTTGCCGACGACCCGGCTCAGCATCGGCTCGGCGTCACTCGACCGCGACACCAGCGCGACGCTGTACTCGGCGTCGTACAGCGCGGTGCGGATGTTGTCCGACATGCCGCCGTCCACGCTCACGTACGTCCGCAGGCCCTCCAGCGGCTTGATCGTCCCCACCTCGTACAGGGTGAACGCCGTCGGGCCCACGATCGCCCGGCCCGGCTCGACCGACAGCCGCGGGACGGCGAGCTCCGCGCCCCGGCACTCGCGGGAGACGATCTCCCCCAGCGACTTGGCGATCTCGTGCGGCTCGCGCGGGTCGTCGTCCGGGGTGTACGCGATGCCGAGGCCGCCGCCGAGGTCGATCTCGGGCAGCTCCACCCCGTGCTCGTCGCGGATCTGCCGCAGCAGGCCGATCACCCGGTGCGCCGCCACCTCGAAGCCGGAGGTGTCGAAGATCTGCGAGCCGATGTGCGAGTGGATGCCGACCAGTTCGAGCGAGTCCAGGCGCAGCACCCGGCGCACCGCCTCGGCCGCGTCCCCGCCGCCCAGGGAGAAACCGAACTTCTGGTCCTCGTGCGCGGTGGCGATGAACTCGTGGGTGTGCGCCTCGACGCCGACCGTGACGCGGACCTGCACCCGCTGCCGCCTGCCCAGCTTCTGCGCGGCGTCCGCCACCCGGACGATCTCCTGGAACGAGTCCACCACGATCCGGCCCACCCCGGCCTCGACGGCCTGGCGGATCTCCTCGGTGGTCTTGTTGTTGCCGTGCAGCGCGATCCGGTCGGCCGGCATCCCCGCGGACAGCGCCACGGCCAGTTCCCCGCCGGAGCACACGTCGAGGTTGAGCCCCTCCTCGTGCAGCCAGCGCACCACGGCGCGGGACAGGAACGCCTTGCCCGCGTAGAAGACGTCGGCGTCCGCGCCGAAGGCCTCGCGCCAGGCACGGCAGCGGGCCCGGAAGTCGGCCTCGTCCAGGATGTAGGCGGGGGTGCCGAACTCCTCCGCGAGGCCGCGGACGTCCAGTCCGCCGACGGTGGCGACGCCCTCGGCGTCCCGGGTGACGGTACGGGCCCAGACCCGGGGGTCCAGGGTGTTCAGGTCGGCGGGCGGCGCCGCGTAGTGACCCTCGGGGAGGACGTCGGCGTAACGGGGCCCGGCGGGGTGTGCGGAACGGCTCATCGTCTCGTGCTCTCTGCTCTCACAGGTGTCGGGGGGCGCTGATGCCGAGCAGGGTCAGGCCGTTGGCGAGCACGGTCCCGGCGGCGTCGGCGAGCGCCAGGCGGGCCCCGTGAACGGCCGAGGGTTTCTCCTCGCCCTTCGGCAGCGCCGGGCACTCGTCGTGGAAACGGAGGAAGGCATCGGCCGTGCGCTCCAGCAACCGCGCCACCCGGTCGGGTGCGCCGTGCCGGGCAGCGGCCTCCACGGTGCGGGGGAAGTCGGCGATCAGGCCGAGCAGTTCGGTCTCCGCGGGATCCCGGCGGCCGGATTCGGCGCCGGGTTCCAGGCCCAGGTCGTGGGCATTGCGCAACAGGGCCCGGCTCCGGGCGTGAGCGTACCGGACCCGGAACAGGGGGTTGTCCTCGCGCTGCGCCAGGTGCGCCGCGGGGTCGGTGCGGGGGGCGTCCTCGGGGGGCGGGCGCAGCAGCGCCCAGGCGGTGGCGTCGGCGCCGAGGCTGCGGGCCAGCTCGTCCGGCGTCTCCCGTACGGGGTGCGGCCGCCGCGCGGGCGGCTCGATGCCGGTGGCCGCGTGGAGGCGGCGGAGGGCGGCGGCGTAGGCGTCGGCACGGGCCTCGCCGCTGGGTGCCGGGAGGGCCGCGGCCTCGTGCTCCCCCACCCCGTAGCGGTGGTCCTGCTCGCGTACGAGATCGACGAGGGCCTCGTGGGACTCCCCCTGGAGGGTGATGTTGAGGAACCCCGGTGCGGCGACGTCCACCCGGGCGATGCCGGGGGCGGCGGCGAGCCGGCGGCCGATGACGTCCGCGACGGCGAGCGGCGCGACGCCGGTCAGGGGGGCCAGCTGCAGGGCCACGTTCGTGGCGTAGTCCCCGCACCCGGGCCGCGGCGGCCTGCGCACGACGACCCGCTCGGGCACCGGGCCCGCGAGGCTGAGCTCGTCGGCCTCAACGGCACGACGGACCGTGGCGAGCACGGTGCGGGAGAGCTCAGCGGGGGTCACAGACGCAAGCGTAGGCGAGGAGGGGGGTAGCGACGCGAACGGGTTTCACCCTTTGGTCACCCCTGGTCACCCGCCGTCAGGCAGTGCCCGGGGTGCCCGCCGACGCGCCTTGCTGGGGTGCGTCGACGTCCTTGCTGACGAGCCCGCGCACCACGCTGAGCAGCTCGCCGGGCTCGAAGGGCTTGCTGAGGAAGGCGTCCACCCCGGCGGCGACGCCGCGCTCCACCTCGGCCTGGGTGCAGGCGCTGACCACGACGATCCGCACGTCACGGGTGCGGGGGTCCGAGCGGAGGCGGGCCGCCGTCCGTATCCCGTCCAGCCGCGGCATGACGACGTCCAGGGTCACCACATCGGGGCGCACCTGCTGCACCACGTCCAGGCATTCGGCACCATCGGCCGCGGTCACGACCTCGAAGCCCTCCAGCTCGAGGTTGACCCTGATCAGCTGCCGGATGACCTTGTTGTCGTCGACGACAAGCACCCGGCCGGACTCGCCCGGCACATTCAGAGCCTAGGCGCGCCGGATCGGATGCGTCCGCGTTTTCCCCATTCCTTCCCCGACCGGGGGACCCCGCACCGGTGCGCCGGACACGCGCCGCCGCCATGGGCTATGCCACCGGCACGCGGCGCGGGGCACGCCCGCCACCCCCTCCCCACCCGCAACCCGCCTCCCCGGAAACCCTGTACACGGACACCCCTTCCAGGCTGGTAAGGTTTCACCCGTCGCCGCCACAGCGGCGGACACGCCCCCGTAGCTCAGGGGATAGAGCAACGGCCTCCGGAGCCGTGTGCGCAGGTTCGAATCCTGCCGGGGGCACCTTGTAAGAGGTGCCAAAAGACCCCGCCACCAGCCAAGACGCTGAGTGCGGGGTCTTCGCGTATGCGCAGGCGTGTGCCGCCCGGAGTGGCCGTATGACGGGGTCCGTGGACTATCCGTGGACGGGATCTTGGAGCGTTCGCCAAGGTCAGCCGCCACATTCGACGGACCGTTACCTATGTCCGGCCAATCCTCCGGGGACGCCCGCGGCTCCAAGGGCGCCGCCACTCCCCTCCCCCGGTTGGTGCAGGGATTCGCTGACGACGGTCCCTGGCTCAAGGTTTGGGGAAGTGGACGCTGTCGCGGGCCTTCTGCTGCGTCTGGCTCACCGCCTGCTCGTCTGCCGCGAAAGCCGCGGTCATGATCTTAACGAGATGGTTGTCATCGCTGATGATGCGCATGAAAGCAACCCAGTCAGCGTCGTCAGGGTCTGTGAGACGAGCGTCGAGGACGGCGTGGCCATCAACCGTGGCCTTCTTGATATCGGTGGCCTTGAGGTCATCGCTGGGGTACTCGTTGTCCGCGCGAATGGCGAACTGGAGCTGCAAGTCCAGATCCTCCGCCAAGGTAGGGCAGTCATTAACGGTGAGGCTGGTGGACTCGTCGGCGGTATCCACCGAATACAAGCGACCGGCGCAGCTGATGTCGTCTCCGACGGACTCCTCGACGGTGGCCTCTCCGGGAAGTTTGAAGGTGATCCCAGTGGGCGAGTCGGTGGTCTTCACCCATTTCGTGGCATCGGCCTTACCGTGATCACCCTGCTCGGCCGTCATCACTGTCCCGGTACTGGCAGCCGGCGCCGGGGCGGCGAACGCACTGGTGGGAAGCAGCACACTTCCTGCAGCCAGGGAGGTCGAGCCGGCAAGCATCAGAAAGAGCTGCATCGGCGAGAGGCGGGCCATGAGAATCACTCCTTGCGAGAAATATGGAACAGTGTGCGTCCGGCGGCACCAGCAATTTGCGGGCCTTTTCCCGGTGGATGCATATCCCGTCGCACCGCCAGACTCATTTCTGGATGATGCGTGCGTCCACCTGCTCTGCGTGAACCCAGGTTCCAGTCAATCCTCTGGGTCGGCTCGCGTCATGTTCCGAGATCGCGTGGCAGGAGAACTCGGGACTTGCCAGGAGGCAGCGTTCCTGTTAGCGGGGCAAGCAGTGGTTTCTTTGCGGCCCGGTCATACGGTCAGTGTTGCCAGCGTCCGCTCGGGTGCGGCAAGGATCGAAAAATGGCCCTGGCCGGGATGGATGTGAAGGCGTGCCCCCGGAATCGCCGCGGCGAAACGGCGAGCGTGCTGGAGCGGGACGGTGGTGTCGGCGTCCCCGTGGTGGATCGACGTGGGCACCCTGATCGATTCGAGGTCGAAACCCCAGGGCCGGGTCAGCAGGCGCAGATCCTGTGCGACCCCCCAACTGCCGCGGTGGAACGCCCGCAGGTAGTTGGCCAGGAAGGCCTCGCGTGCGTCCGGCTGGGCGAGGGCACGCCGGTCGCCGGCGGGCATCTCGCTGGTCGCCAGGCGAAGGAACAGCCCTGGTGCCCAGCGCGCCAGTGAGGCCAGGCGGCCCAGAAACCAGCCACCGAAAGCCGGGGCGTGCCGGGCGAGCGGCAAGGACGCGCGCTGCCCGGCAGCCATACCGCGGGTGGGCCAGGTGGGCGGCCCAAGCGGCGCGACGAGCAGCAGGCTGCGGACGCGGTCAGGCAGCTCGGACGCGCAGGCCGCCGCGAACGCTCCGCCGCCCGAGACGCCGAGCAGCGCCACCGAGCCGACTCCCAACGCGTCCAGCACCAAGGCGGCTTCCGCAGCCCAGTCCACGACCTGCGGCAGGTGACGGGCGTCGGTGCCACCGATGCCGGGGCGATCCGGGGCGATGAGGCGCAGACCGAGCGCGCGGGCCGCGCCCGCCAAGGCGTACACGGTCAACCCGGAGTCGGCCAACCCATGGCAGAACAGCACCGCGGGCGCGTCCGGCTCCCCCACCACCTCGACCGATATCACGCCGCCGTCAGCTCGACGCAGCTCCAGCCTCATATCGCCTCCCACGACCTTGATTGCAGAGCTGCCTGAGCGCAGGTCATCGGCCCTTGCACGGGGCCCGGCCGGATCGTCGGCATGGTGGAAGCCGGTGATCCGTCCCCTCAGGGACGCCCGGGCCTGCGACCGCACCTGGCTCCAGCGGGCCATCCGTGGCCGGAGGCCGGCTGCTGCCACGCGACGGCGTTGCCCTTCACGCGGCTTCCACGATCTGCTCGGCCCAGATGGTCTTGCCGTCCCGGCTGTGCCGGGTCCCCCAGCGCTCCGCAAGCTGGGCGACGATGAACAGGCCACGCCCGCCTTCGTCGTAGGTCCGGGCCCGCCGCAGGTGCGGAGATGTGTCGCTGCCGTCCGAGACCTCGCAGGTCAGGCTGCCCCTTTCAAGGATGACGCGCAGCTGGACGGGGGGCCTGGCGTAGCGGATGGCGTTGGTGACCAGCTCGCTGACGACGAGCTCGGTGGTGAAGACCGCATCCTCGACGCCCCAGGCGGCAAGCTGACGGGACACGTGGTCGCGGGCCTCGGCGACGACGGAGGGATCGGCCGGCAGACTCCACGTGGCGACGTGGTCCGCGTCGAGGATGTGCGTACGAGCGATGAGCAGGGCCGCGTCGTCGGTGGGCTGATCGTCGCGCATGGTGCTCACAGCGGCTTCGCAAGCGGCATCGAGGTAGGCCTCGGGCCGCGCGAGGACGGTCAGGAGTCGTTGCAGTCCGCTGTCGAGGTCGTAGCCATGGGATCGGACGAGGCCGTCGGTGTAGAGAACAAGCAGGCTCCCCTCAGGAAGGTCCACCTCGACGGACTCGAACGGCCAGCCGCCCAGACCGAGGGGAGGGCCGGGCGGGAGGTCGATGATCTTGGTGCTGTGGTCAGGCATGACGACAGCGGGCGGGACGTGGCCGGCGCGGGCGAGCACGCAGCGGTGAGCGACCGGGTCATAGACCGCATAGAGGCAGGTGGCGCCGATCTCTCCCACGTCCTCGGCTTCTGGTGCGCCCGGGCCTGCCCCGCCGTCTTCGCCCTCGGCGCGGAGCCGTATGACGACATCGTCGAGGTGGGTGAGAAGTTCGTCGGGCGGCAGGTCCATGTCGGCCAGGGCGCGCACGGCGGCGCGCAGCCGGGCCATGGTGGCCGAGGCCTGTAGACCGTGGCCGACCACGTCACCGACGACCAACGCGATCCGGGCGCCGGACAACGGGATCACGTCGAACCAGTCGCCGCCCACGCCGACGCCGGAGCCTGCCGGCAGATAGCGACTCACCACCTCCGCCGCCGCGACCTCGGGCAGGTGTCGCGGCAGGCAGCTGTGTTGCAAGGTCAGCGAGGTTTCCCTCTCCAGCGTGTAGCGGCGGGCGTTGTCCACGGCCACCGCCGCGCGTCCCACGATCTCCTCGGCAAGGACCAGATCGTCGGCATCGAACGGCTCAGGCCGCTTGTGGCGCATGAACATGGCCGCTCCCAGAGCGCTCCCCCCGGCACACAGCGGCACCGCGATCGCCGAGTGGATGCCGTACTCGCGCGCCAAGGCGGCTCGGCGCGGGTCGATCGCGAGCCACTGGTCCACGTCCCCGCCCTCCAGCAACCGGGCCCGTACAGACTCGCCCGCGGCCAGAGAACGGGCGGGCAGCGACACCGGCGGATAGGTCCCCCCCTCCCCCGGCTTCAGCGCGCTTTCCGGGCAGCCCGCAAGAACGGACCGCTGAGCGACGCGGCGCAAAGAGACCGGACCCGCCATCGGTGCGGTGGGCGGTTCCTCGCCCCGCAGGACGGCATCGAACAGGTCCACGGCGACATAGTCGGCGAACCGTGGGACGGCGACCTCGGCCAGCGCCCTGGCAGTACTTGCCACGTTCAGAGCGCCGCCGATGCGCTTGCTCGCGTCACTCAGCAGGGCGAGCCGGTCCCGGGCGATCATGACTCGCTTCAGGCGCTCCTCCCGATCCAGCCGGACCCTGCAGACCTGGAGGCTGACGCCGAATGACAGCGCCACTGCCGAGACGACGACGAGCCGGCCGCCTACGGAGACCCCGCTGACCACGAAACCGTAAATGGCGATCACCGCCGCCAGGCTGAGGGCGCCCACGATCAGCGTGCGCCAGAGCGGCAGCAGCGCGGCGGCGACAAGAGGAATCAGCACCGAGTATCCCGACCACCGGACGAGGCCGCGGCCCGCGGTCTCGAGCTGCAAGACGGAGATCAGCACGAGGGAGAGGATGAGTAGCCAGAAGACGCCCCGCCCGTCACGCCAAAAGGAAGTCATGACACCTCCCTTCCAGTTTCAGACTCCCACATGACCGGACACGTGGCCCCGCCCCCAGGAGGGCGAGATGCACATCAGGACCACCAGAGGCTCCGCCGCCATCCAAGCGCGCGCCAATGAGCGTGATCACTCGTACTCGCGCAGCAGATCCTCGATCGGGCGGTCGCGACCCCCTGCCGGCCGTCGATGCATTAGCGGGACGGGCCCCTCTACTCCGCCACGTCGATGTCATCCCCGTCTGCTTGGATCCTCGGCATGACGGACTGGACGAACCTCCACCACGCCTACGGCACAGCAGAAGACATCCCCGGCCTACTTGCCGGCGTGAGCCCGAGTCCAGACGCCCCTCAGTGGAACGACCTTTGGTCCCGTCTGTGCCATCAGGGCACCGTCTACTCGGCGAGCTATGCGGCCCTGCCCGCACTGACGCGGATGGCGGGTCAGTGGTCACCTTCGGACCGACGGATGCCGCTCTGCCTGGCCGGCGCCATTGTCGGCAGCACGGATCAACCGTACGGCGACGAGGATCCCCGAACGACGTACGCCCGCGAGATGTCCGACCTGGTGAAACTGACCGAAGAAGCCCTCCAGGATCCAGGACTCGCTGGCGATCCCATGTACGTCCACTTGCTTGCCGCGCTGCTCAGCTTCGAGGGCGTCGAGGTCTGGGGCGAATGGCTCGACGGGCTGAACGACGAGGAGTACGAGGTGCCCTGTCCCGCCTGCGGTTCAGAGAACTTCATAGCCTTCGGAGAGTACGGCAACTTCTCGACCACGGACAGCATGTACATGAATCAGACCGCGGCAAGGAGGCTGCCGCTACAGCCGCAGGTCCCCTCAGCCATGGAGGGGCTCGCGCAAAGGCTGCACGCTCGCGCCATCGCGGACGGCCACCCCGCTATCGCCCACAAGCTGACCTACGTGTTCGGCACCGCGCAGTGCGCCGACTGTGATGCAGTCTTCAGCGTCGACGAAGCCATCGTTGCGCATTGGGGGTGACGACTGTGCCCGACGGGGCGAACCGGAAAGAGCGAGGGCCCCGGGCATGACATCAAGGGGCCTCGGCAGAGAGAGGCCGCATCACTCGTACTCGCGGAACAGCCCCTCGATCCGGCGGTTCGCAACCTCCGCCATCCGTCGACGCGCTCGAGGTATCTCGCCGGACCTCACCACATCAATTGCCCCAGTACTTGCTCAGCTGACCCTCCATGAATGGATGCGGACTCGCACTCACTTCGCCGGCGAAGGGGTGTTCAAGTACGAGGACGAGGGTGAGGCTCAGGCCCACCAGCAACGCGATCGATCCTACGAAGAGCAGCTGCACCTTGAGGCTCTCCACCCCGTAAAGCAAGGTGATCAGCATGACGATCAACGCTCCCCCGTAGGTGAGGACCTCCAGGAGTGGGGGCAGATGTTGCGTTGCGGCCAGGATGCGGATCCTACGCTGTGCGGTCACATCGTTCAGTCGCTCCACCGATGCGCTGTAGAAGGCCTCTTCGGATGCGTTTTTAGGATCGTAACCCTGGAGGACCCCATACAATGCCTCAAGCTTACCTGATGTCGCGCTGAGGCTATTTTTTCCCTCGCGCATAAGCGGCCATGCATCCTCCACGATAGCGTGGACGTAGTCCCCGATCGCACGGTCCAATTTTTGCTGCACATCGTCTGGAAACCCGTGGGCGTTGCGGGAAATCACAGCGAGATCTGTGGCCTCCGAAGTCACCACTGCTTGAACTTGCTCAAGATCGGTCCACAACGTCACGATGACGAAAGCAAGGACGATTCCATAGATGGCTCCGAACAGTTCAAGTACCGTGCGCGACACATCATTGGTCACGCCATTGCTCAACTCAGGAAAAATACGGCGCGCCACCAAGCAAGCGGCGAGCGACAAAACAACAACGCCGCCAACGATGAGGATCGCGAGGCTGGCCGTGTCCAGGTTGTTGAGTAGCCAAAGTCCCACGCAGGCGACTCTAAGCAGCTCGCGGCCGCGTTCGGGGTCGGCACGACCAACGCCTACCGCTACATCACCGAGGTAGTCGAAGTACTGGCCGCGCCGGCCCCGACGCTCGCAGAAAGCAGCACCTGTACCGCAGGTCGTTCGTGCCGCCCGCGCCTTCAGGCAAGATGCGCATCAGGACCATCAGGGTGATGCTGAAAGGAGAACGTCCATCCGATTGCAACAGGAGATCCCATGATGGACGCAGCCAAGAATGAGCTGTACGCAATAGACCTGACTGATGCGGCGTGGGTTACGAGCAGCTACAGCAACAGATGGGACAAGACGTGTGTGGAGGTCGCAGACCTCGGTGGCGGCGCGGTTGCGGTCCGCGATTCGCAGAACAGGGAGTTGCCGCCGCTCCGATTCACCGCAGAGGAGTGGGCCGCGTTTCGACTGGGCGTGCGTGACGGCGAATTCGGCTAGAGATTGCCGTTGGCAGCCAGGACCACCGGTTCTACCCGAGGACCCCTTCGGCAACCGCCTCAAGTTCGGAGAGCCCAAGGCATCCTGAGACGACGGCGGCGCCGGACCCTACCCGGGGCCGGCGCCGCGTGACGGCAATGCGCGGTCGATCAGTGCTGTGCGGCGCCCTTGCGGCGGCGCAGCACCAGCGCGGCTCCCGCGCCCAGCAGCAGCAGCGCGGCGAAGGCGATGCCACCGACCTGGGCGCCGGTCTCGGCGAGCCCGCCGCTCTCCGTGCCGGAGGAGTCGGAAGCGGACGGGGCGACGGTCGCGGAGGGCGAGCCGTTCGGCTGCTCACCGCCCGCCGGGGCGGAGGCCGACGGCGACGCGGAGCCCGAGGGCGAGCCGCTCGGCTGCTCACCACCTTCGGGAGCGGAGGCGGACGGCGACGCGGAGCCGGAGGGCGTCCCGCCGCCGTTGCCCTCGTCCTTGCAGTCGACCCAGAAGACCTTGTGCTTGGCGCGGCCGTGCTCTCCGTCGAAGTTCCAGAAGAGCTTGTAGTGACCGTCCGCGAGCGTGAGGTTTTCGGTGCGCTCGTGGCCGGAGCCGTCGAGGGTGAGCGAGCCGGACTTCACCGTCTCGCCCTTCTGACCGTCGGTCGGCGACCACCGCTCGATGGACCAGTCGGCCTTCTGGGCACCGTCGAACTGGAAGCCGTCGAGGTAGAAGGTGCAGACGTGCGGCTCGTTGTTGTGCAGTTCCTCGCCGGTCTTCGCGTCGTGGATCTTCACATTGCCGTTGTCGCCGGGGGCGTTGTGGGCGAGGGCGGCGGGCGCAAACAGCAGGGATGCTGCCAGGGCCGCCGTCACCGCGCCTGCCGTAGAAAGGGCGCGCATGGGCGTACCACCTGTGGGGTGTGAAACGGAATGTGGGGGGAGGCGGCCAGGTTCCACCCCGCCGACCAGCACGTCAAGGAATGGTTGACCTCATTAGTCGGACTACGTCACAACCGCCCCATAGGTCCGACATAACAATTACGCCACACCGTTCACGTTTGAAGAAGCGCCTAACAGCACGGCGGGCGGTACGCGATCGGCGCGCACATGGGTACGGCAGGAGCCCGCCGTCGGTCACTCGTACTCGCGCAACAAGTCCTGGATACGGCGATTGGCCACCTCCTGCCGCCCGTCGATGCACTTCGCGTACCGACTCAGCAGCACCTCCACGCTGTTGCCCGCCCGTTCGGCAACCTCGGTCGCGTCCACACCGGCGTTCAGCCAGGTCGACAACGCCGAGTGCCGCAAGTCGTAGGGTCGCCTGGCGAGGGGCGATGCGGCCACCGCCGGCGGCAGCGCCAGCAACCGTGCCTCCTGCCAGGCCCGGTAATAGGAGGACGAGGAGACCACTCCCCCGCCCTCGCTGAAGAACAGGCGCCCGTCACCAGCCGTCCCGAAGGTGTCGAGGTGTTCCCGGAAGGTGGCCACCAGCTGCGGGGGGGATGGGCACCCGCCGCACATCCTCGGCCGGCCGGTTCTTCAGCCCGCGATCGTCGTGGCTCTCCCCCGAGTCGGTCCATTGCTTCCCGACGCTGGGGCGCGTCCGGTGGAGCAGGGCAGTCCCCCATCCGGTGTCGGGAAGGGTGAGATCGGTATCGGCGAGGCCCACCGCTTCGGCCGGGCGCAAGCCGCCGAAATACATCGCGGCGAACAGACCAACCAAGCGCCGACCACGGGCGCGGCGGTAGCCGCCAACGTAGGACGCGGCGCACAGCAGGGCCCGAGCTTGGTGAGGGTTGGCGACGACCCGAGGATCCACCTCGCCTGAGACCTTGGGCTTTTGCCACCGGAGACCAGCGAGCGGATTCTCGGAAAACTCGCCCAGGTCGACCGCGTAGTGCATGGCGTTGACGAGCGTCCGTCGCTTCCGACGCACAGTCTCGGCAGCCGCGGCAGTACCGTCCAATTTGAGCTTGAGGGAATCGAGCACGGCACGACCGATCACCGGGTCACCGAGATCTGCCAGCGGGCGTGACGCCTTAGATACCCAGTGCAGCGCGTTGGCGATCTCCGGAGGAAGTTCCCGATCACTCGGCCCCGGCAGGACGAAGGCCCCGTTTCGCAGGGCCTTGCGCAGCAGCGCCTCGGGCGGCCGGCCGAGACGATCGTCCAGGAGCGCCACGGTGACCGATGTCAGGGATTCATTGATCCCGACGCGCGTGTTCGGCGCGGCATGCGGCCACTTCATGGCCAGGTACTTGAGCGCGAAGTCGTACCAGGTGAGCGTGGCCTTCTTCTCCGCCATGGACTCAGGGAGACCGCTACCGGAGTCGAACTCTTCACCGTCATGGGCCGCCCGTAGGATCTTGGAGCGGAAATTGTCGGCGAGCCCTTTGGTCCGGAACGTATCGGAGAAGACCTGGCCGCCCACGGACCAGCGCACGTTATAGGACGGTGTCTTGGTGTTCCGCTTACGAACGGCCCACACCTTCACGTCGAGAGACTTCACGCCGCGGTCCCCTCCAGCCGGCGCAGCCACGCCATGAAGTCACTGCGCCAGACCCGAAGCTCCCCGTTGGGCAGCTTGAAGGCGTCGGGGCCGTGGCCCAACTCGCGCCAGCGGTAGAAGGTGCGGCGCGAAACACCTCCCAGCTCCGCGAGGATCTGCGGGACGGTCATCAGTTCGTCTTTCACAGGGCAGCTCCTTCCAGGGCCAGTTGGTCGCGCAGGGCTTCGCGGGCGGTTTCGCGGTTGAGCTGGATGTCCCGGGCGATGGTCGCGGCGAGGACGGATTCGCCGGGGGTGTGGCCGTGGCCGGCGTATTGCCAGTCGGCCAGGACCAGGACGGTGTCCGGCTCCATGTCCTCCAAGCCGAGGACGTCGCGTTCCTGGGCGGCGCGGTAGTCGGCGCGTTCCTGGCGGAGTGCGCCGAGGGTGGTGGAGTAGCGGCGGGATTTGGTGGAGAAGTGGCCGCGGAAGCCGAGCATGTGCGCCCAGGCCCACAGCCGCCGGTCCGGGTAGAGGTCGTCGAGGTCGCGGCAGGCTTGGATGAGGCGGCGAGCGTGGTCGGGCACGCCGTGACGGTCGAGCTCCGTCAGTTCGCCGATGCGGCGGTCGAGGGTGCCGGTGTTCTCGGCGGCTTTGGTGGCGTACTTGGCGACGTAGGAGGCGACCGCCTGCTCCGTGATGTCCGAGCCGTCACCGAATGCCTTGACCGGGCGGACGTCGAGCTGAGTGCCCCAGCGGAACGTCCGAGCCGAGTGGTCGCCCGCGGCCGGGATCGTAATCGAGGTGTAGGAGTGCTGCGCAGCAGCCCGAACCGCGTCCTCGAGTAACCCGGTGGTGGCCCAGGACGGGGGCGCGGTGTCGGGTCCCTCGGGGCCGTCGAGGCGGATGACGGCGTGGAAGTGGACGGCGCCGCGCTTTTGGAACTCGGCGACCTTTCCGAAGGAGACCCGCAGGACCTCGGCCATGGCGCGTTGGGAGAGGCCGACGCGGGCGGCGATCTCGCGGCGGAGCCGGTTGGTGAAGCGCTGCCACAGCTGCCCGGCGTGGTTGTTGA
Organism: Streptomyces sp. NPDC001902; assembly: GCF_042891295.1. Lineage (NCBI taxonomy): Bacteria > Bacillati > Actinomycetota > Actinomycetes > Kitasatosporales > Streptomycetaceae > Streptomyces > Streptomyces sp. NPDC001902. Next base: position 128,060 of record NZ_JBIATA010000026.1, read on the forward strand.
ACAGCACCGCCCCGGCATAGTCGTACCTGGCGGGGTTGAGCGCGGTCCCCAGCGCCGGGTCGTCGGCACCATGTCGGGTGCCGCAGCGGCAGCGTCCGGAGTCGGGCCGGTTGTGCACGCGCCCGAACGAGGGGGCGGTGAGGGTGGCGAAGACCCTGGGGTGATCCCGCACCGTGCCGGGGATGTCGCGGCGCTGGTCTCCGGCCAGGCCGGCGCGGATGAGGTGGTAGGTGTCGCCGGCATAGGTCCAGGCGCAGGCCGGGCAGCGCGAGGCCCGCCGGTTGCCGCAGGCGATGCGGAGCCGTCCGCCGGGTTCGTTCTCGGTGCTGTAGTGGTGCAGAGTCTCGCCGCTGGTCTTGTCTTTGGTGAGGGTCCATCCGGTCAGGTGGATGGGGTCGGAGCAGCCGCCGGTGCGGCGGATCTGGTCTTCCCAGCGGTGGAAGCCCGGGGACCCGGCCACCCGCAGCAGATCACCGAGGGTGGTCGGGTCGAGGCCCGCGAGGGTCGCGGTGTCAGGCACGGGCGCCCTCCCGCGTCCGGGCGGTGCGGAGGGTGCCGGCGCCACGGCAGGACGGGCAGTGGACGGTGAGGGTGCGCAGGTGGCCGTGGCGGTCGCGGCCGCTGAGGGTGATGGCGGCGGAGGCGAAGCCGTCGCAGGCCGGGCAGATCCGCGCTGGGGGGCGGTGTGGGGTGGGTCATGATGGGGGTTCCTTCCGGATCTCTGGTTCGGGCAGAGGCACGGCTCCCGGGGCGGGCGATACTTGGCGGTTGAGACCGCCCCGGGGGCCGGTCAGCGCTGCTGCTGGCCGTTGAGCATCGAGCGCAGCACGACGGCGCAGACGGCGACCGATGCGGCGGTGACGGCGACCGCCAGGAGCATGGAGACCAGGACCGTGCCGACGACCAGGACCACGGCCGTACCGCCGCCGACGAGCGCGACCAGGGCGCCGGGGGTGAGCTGCACAACGGGCCGGGACGACACCGCAGCAGTCGCTGTAGGGACAGGCGCGGGTGCGGGTGCCGGGGTGTGCTGGACGACGCCGGCGGTCGGCTCGACCAGGAGTGGGATGGTGACGCCAGTCGGTGCAGGGTTGGTGGGGATCTTCGGGCGGAGCATGAGCGGTCTCCCTACTTCTCGATGAGGGTGTCGATGACGGGGGCGAGCAGGCTGTCGGCGATGAGGTAGCCGCCCAGGAGCAGCACCAGGACCAGCCAGAGCGGCGGGCGGATGAGCTTGCAGCCGAGGTAGCCGACGACGATCAGGGCGAACCAGAGCGGGACGTCCACGGGCGTGCCTCCTATCGGGCCGTGCAGCGGTGGGTGCGGGCGGCCAGCTGGGCGGCGGACTGGCTGGAGTAGTCGGCGGACCAGCCGCAGCGGTCGTTGGTGCACACCGCGGCGTGCTTGGTGGTGCCGTGCCGGTCGCGGTGGGTGCCGATCTGCACGGGGCCGATCCGCATCACGGAGTGGAAGAAGTCGCGGGCAGGCATGACGGTGGTTCTCCTCTCGGGTCAGGTGAGTTGGGCGGCGATCGCGTGGGCCAGCTGGGCGGGTACGCCGAGCCGGACGCGCAGGGTGTCGGTGTCGATCGGGGCCCCGGTGCGGGCGCGGTGGTCGTCGGCGACCTTGCGCGCGTGGGCGACGAGCGCGGCCGGGACCGTCGGGGTGGCCGGCGGAGGCGCGGGCCACGAGGCAGGCAGGGCCGGTACGGGCTCGGCCACCTCGACTGCATCCGGCACGGGCTCGGACTCGGGGGCGCGTTCGACGCTGGTCGTCTCGGTCGCGTCGACAGCCGAAGTTTCCTGACATTCGGGGGCGGGACCTGGGGAGTGCACGAGGAGCGTGCCTCCAAGGAAGGCCAGAGCGGGCCATCCGGCGACGAGGATGCTCAGCCAGTCCGGCACGTGATCCAGATCGAGGAGCCCCGCGGTGGCGATGTTCGCCCCAAGGGAGGCGGACAGCGCCACCGCGAACCACAGCCACGCGGCGCGGACAGGAGCCCCGTCCGTACGCAGGATGCGAAGCCGTCGCCAAGCAGCAACGAGAAGCAGATCGACGCTGATCGGATAGGCCCACGCCTTCCAACCGCTCTGTCCGGCGGCGGCGGCGAGGTCGTGCAGGTGGGCGAAGGACAGGGCACCGGCGATCACGGCCTGCACGAGGACGGCGTCCACGCGGGGCTTGGGCATCGTCGGTCTCCTTCCTGGTTTCGGGCATGGGCGGGGTAGGGACGTGGCGCGAGGCGGTCGCGCCGGCCGTTGGGGCGGGGAGAGATCAGGCCGCAGCCGGGGCCGTTGCCTTGGCGGCCAGTTCCGCTACTGGGGTGAGGTGGGCAGCCAGGGCGGGCCGGAAGGGTGCGAGTTCGGGCACGTCGGGGGTGTTCTCGGCGTGCCGGTTGCAGGCGTTGACGGCCTGGCGGAGCGTGGTGTGGGGGGTGCGGATGCGGGCCCATCCGCCGGTGGAGTCGCCAGCCACGGCGATGCCGGGCGTGTCCGGGCTGATTTGGATGGCGGCGAGGACGGCGTCGGGGGCGATGTCGCCGAAGGCCATGTTCGCGCTGGGTTCGTCGTTGACGCGGTGGGCGGTGCGGCCGGTGAGCTGGGCCCGGAGCATGGTGATGCCCTTGCCGAGTTCGGAGCCGAAGCGCTGCCCGCAGATCTCCAGGTAGATGCCCGCGGCGCGGCCCAGCTGAGCCAAGCGGGCCAGCGCAGTGATGATCCGGTCCCGACGCTTCTCCTCGTCCTTCGTGGCGAACAGGGCGAGTTCGGCGACCTCGTCCACCAGGACCACGACCGGAACCGGCCGTAGGTGGTCGGGCAGGTCCCAGATGTCGGCGGCGATCTCCGCGTCCGGGACGTCGGCGGTGATCCGCTGTTCGGCGCGGATGAGCTGGTAGACGGCCTCCATGCGGGCGATGAGCGCGTCGAGGAGGTCGGCGGCGGTGTCGGGGTTGTCGGCCAGCGCGGAGAACCGGCGGGCCAGCGGGAACAGCTCCACACCCTGCTTGCAGTCGATCCCGACCAGGGCGACGTCCTGCGCGGCCAGTTCGGCGACCAGGTTCCGCTGGTAGACGGACTTCCCGGACTTCGTTGCCCCGAGGTTCAGGGCGTGGGGGACGGTGCGGTAGTCGCGGTAGTGGACGGCGCCGTCTTCGCGCAGGGCGACCGGGACCCGCATCGGGGTGCGGTCGATCTTCGCGGGCATCTGCACGCGCTTGAGGACGTCGTAGCCGGTCATCCGCAGCTCGACCACACCCGAGCGCAGCTCGCGCGAGGTCACCCCGTACATGCCGAACGAGTGCCGCAGCCGGTCGCACGAGGCGGCGACGTCGAAGGCGTCCTGTCCCGGGCGCAGTCCTACTGAGGTTTTCGTGTGGGCGTCGGGTGGTGACGGGTGGTGATCCCTGCGGTATGCCGTTGCTATGCGGTATGCGCAGGGTGGGGGCCTGACCGCTGA